>CAZUAL010000020.1:0-9030 GCA_964618305.1 uncultured Dongia sp.
CGCGAGCTCAACATCGTGAGCCACGAGATTGCCGAGAAGACGGCGCGCCAGTGGGAGGATTACCCGAGCGACCAGGAGGAGATGCACCTCTCCGAGATCCGCGCCATCCTCGACAAGATTCAGCCGGATTACGCCGAATAGGATTCTGGTTTCATCCCAGATGCGAAATGCCTGGGCCTGAACCCGGGCATTTTTGTTTGTGGCAATTGGCACCTCACACGTGCCTCCCTCCTTGAGAGGGAGGCCGCGCGGCACGCGCGGGCGGGGGATGTGGTGCGACCGGATCGGCCCAGTGGATCAGATCTGTGCGGCTGAGAGATACCCCCCTCCCTAGCCCTCCCCCTCAAGGGGGGAGGGGAAGAAATGGCAGAGGTCGGGCTACAGCCCCTTCGCCTGTTCGCGCAGGATGAATTTCTGGATCTTGCCGGTCGAGGTCTTGGGCAGTTCGCCGAAGACGATCTTCTTCGGTGTCTTGAAACCGGCCAGCGCCTCGCGGCAGAAGGCGATGAGTTCGGCTTCGGTCACCTGCGCATCCGTCTTCAGTTCGACGAAGGCGCAGGGCACCTCGCCCCATTTCGGATCGGGCTTCGCCACCACGGCGGCATTGGCGACGGCGGCGTGCTTGTAGAGCCTGCTTTCGATCTCGATCGAGGAGACGTTCTCGCCGCCCGAGATGATGACGTCCTTCAAGCGGTCCTTCACCTCGACATAGCCGTTGGCGTGGCGCACGGCGATGTCGCCCGAATGGAAGAAGCCATCCTTGAAGGCTTTCTCGGTCGCGGCCTTGTCCTTGTGATAGCCTTTCATCACCGTGTTGCCGCGGATGAGGATCTCGCCCATCGTGACGCCGTCGGCGGGCGGCACGGCACCGGTTTCGGGATCGCGCAGTTCCAAGGCCTCGGTGATCGGAAAGCGCACGCCCTGGCGCGCTTTCATTTCCGCCTGCTCGGTGAAAGGCAGATCGTTCCATTCCGACTGCCAGGCGCAATGCACCGTGTGGCCGTAGGTTTCGGTGAGGCCGTAGACCTGCATCACCTCGAAGCCGAGCTCGGCCATCTTGGCGAGCACGGCGGAAGGCGGCGGGGCGCCCGCCGTCATCACCTGGATCTTGTGCGGCAAGGGCTTGCGGTCTTCCGCCGGCGCGTTGATTAGCATGCCGAGAACGACCGGCGCCCCACCCAGATGCGTGATGCCATGCTCGGCGATGGCGTTGAAGATGGCGCCGGCCGAGACATAGCGGCAGAGCAATGCGGTGCCGGCGACGATGGCAAGCGTCCAGGCATGGCCCCAGCCGTTACAATGGAACATCGGCACCGTGTAGAGATAGGTGGGATGCGCGGGCAAGTTCCAGCCTGCCACGGTGCCGAGGCTCATCAGATAGGCGCCGCGATGATGATAGAGGACGCCCTTGGGGCGCCCGCTGGTGCCGGAGGTATAATTGAGCGAGATGGATTGCCATTCATCTTCCGGCAGGCGCCAAAGGAAATCGGGATCGCCCGCGGCGATGAATTCGTCATAGGTCCTGGTGCCGAGCCGGTCGGCGGGGCTCTGCCCGCCCTTGGCTTGCGGATCAACGATATCGATGACAAGCGGCTTTTCGCCGGTCATGCGCGCCAGCGCCTCGCGCATCACGGGGGCGAATTCGGTATCGGTCAGCAGCACTTTGGCGCCGCCATGATCGAGGATATAGGCGATCGTGTCGGGATCGAGGCGCGTGTTGATCGTGTTGAGGATGCCGCCCGACAAGGGCACGCCGAAATGCGCTTCGAAAATCTCCGGCGTGTTCGCCGCCATCATGGCGACGACGGTATTGCGCCCGACGCCGTGCGCGGCGAGCGCCGAGGCAAGGCGCCTGCTACGCGTGCGCACATCCGCCCAGCTGTAGCGGCGCTGGCCGTAGATCACCGCCGTGCGGTTGGGATAGATGTCGGCCGCGCGCGCCAAGTGCGAGAGCGGCGACAGGGCCACAAAATTGGCGGCGTTGGGGGCGAGGAACGGTTCGTCCATGGCGATGGCCTCCCCTCTTCAAGCCATCAAGGCCCGCGCCAGTTGATCTCGCAGATTTCGGCCGAGCGGCCGTCGAAATCCCAAACCCGGCCGAAGGCGCGCACGCGGCCCTGGTTGGCCTTGGCGACGGTGATGTCCGGGCCCATCCAATATTCGGTGTTGGTGACGACGAGATGCTTGCCCGGATCCTTGCCGGGAACGGGCTCCACCTCGCCGATGATCTTCTTCGGCACGACGAGGCGGCGCTTCTCGCCCTCGCGCTCGAAGCTGACCGGCGCCCGCTCGGCGCCGAGGAATGTGCTGACCAGAAGTGAGAAGAGACCTGTGGTGCCGCGTGCCTTGCCGCTGAAGATTTCGACCAGCTTCTCGTAGGCCGCGTCGGAAGCGCGCTCGTCGATAAAGGCCGCCGCCGTCCAATTGCCGCGCCCCATCTGCCCCGGTATGTCCAGGAGCAGCGCCACGTTTAGACCGGACAAATCGGTGTCGCCCTTATAGCCGGTATCGATGCGGATGCCGGCCCAGCCTTGGCAATTGCCCTCGGTCGGCGGATGCTTGCCGAGCGAGATGACGCACGGGCAGAAGATGGTGCAGGAACAATTGAGAATGAGTTCGCCTCTCAGCGCCCATTTTTCCATGGCGGCGTGCCTCCCAAAACTTTTATCCGGCGAACCAGGCATTCCCCAGAACAAAGGAAGCACCGGCCACCAAGCTTAGGCCTAAAGGTATTGTGACGAAGCGCCCGGTGCCAGCAAGTTTTTCAAGCGCCATCAGAATGACGGCGAGCGCCATGAATCCCAAGTTCATGAGCCCGCCGATAAGAGCCAGCGCCATCAGCGCCCAGCAGCAGCCCAGGCAGTCGCGCCCGTGGCGCAGTCCCATGGCGATGGCCCCGCCGAGCCCGTCCCGCCAATGCGCCATGAAGAAGGTCATCGGATGCCGGCAGCGCGTCAGGCAGGCGTTCTTGAGGCGGCTGAATTGGTAGAGCCCCGCCATGACAAGAAGGGCCGAGGCGAGATAGGGCTCGGCTTCCGCAGCCAGGGATTGCGTGAGGACCCGCTGCAGCGCGGCGGCGAGAGCGGAAAAACCCAGCCATACCAGCGCGTAGCCGAGGATGAAGAGGATGAAGCGCAAGCTTTCCTGCCCGCGCGCCCCCTGCCGGACCAGGAGCGCATAACGCTGCAGTGTGGGGAGCGAGGTCGGCAGCATCATGCCGAGCGACATCAGCGACCAGAGGAGAAAGAGCGTGCCCAAGCCGGCATCGGCGCCCGGCTCCAGGCAGCGCGCGAAGAAATCGGCCGCCGTGCGGATGGCGGGATCGAGGGCAATGAGCCCCGCCCAGGCCGAAGCCAACAGCAGATAGAAGAGACACCAGCCGAGAAAGGCCGCCGGCAGATCCGGCCTGGAAAGATCGGTACGCATGACCCGGCGAGCAAAGCACGAAAGGGCGGGCGAGCGAAAGGGCGGTCAGGTGTCGCGGCGCAGCAGAGTGGGCAGGAGCAGGCGCACGATGAGGCCGCCAT
This sequence comes from uncultured Dongia sp., assembly GCA_964618305.1. Classification (GTDB taxonomy): domain Bacteria; phylum Pseudomonadota; class Alphaproteobacteria; order Dongiales; family Dongiaceae; genus Dongia. Next base: position 3,528 of record CAZUAL010000020.1, read on the forward strand.
CGCCATTCTCAGCCGTGCCATTGGCCAGCTGGATGTCGCCGCCATGGGCGCGCAGGACGTGACGGGCGATGGCAAGGCCGAGCCCGGTCCCGCCGCCCGTACCCATGTCCGCACCCGGCGTGCGCGCGGCATCAAGGCGGAAGAAGGGTTCGAAGACGCGCTCCTGCATCTCTTCCGGAATGCCGGGGCCGCGATCGCGCACGGCGATCTCGATGCCCTTGGAACAGACGCTGAGACGCACCGCGGTCGCGCCGCCATACTTGACGGCATTCTCGACGACATTGGTGATGGCGCGCTGCAGGGCGGTCGGCGCCGCCTCGACGGCGAGCCGGTCCGGGCCTTCGTAGCTTACGTCGCCGCCAGCATCGGCGCATTCATCGCAGATCGTCTGCACCAGGCTCGCCAGGTCGATCTTGAGGCGCCGCTCGCTCGCCACGTCGTCGCGCGCGAAGGACAAGGTGGCGGCGATCATGCGGTCCATGAGATCGAGGTCGGCCAGCATCTTCGGCTGGCTCGCATGGTCCGGCATGTCCTCGGTCCGGAGCTTGAGGCGCGAGAGCGGTGTCCTCAGATCGTGCGAGACGGAAGCCAGCATCTGCGTGCGGTCGTCGACGAAGCGGCGCAGACGATGCTGCATATCGTTGAAAGCGCGGGTCAGCGCCCGGATCTCGCGCGGACCCTTTTCGGCCAGCGGCTCGACCGCGATGTTGGTGCCGAGCCGCTCGGCCGCGTCGGCCAGGCGGCGGAGCGAGCGGGAGATGGACCGGCCCGAGGCAAGGCCGATCACCAGGATCGCCACGAAGGTCACGACCCAGGGCATCAGCGCGTGCAGCGGGCGGCCGCCGACGACATCGCCCAGCAGCAAGGTCGCGGTGATCCAGCTGCCGTCCTTGAGCCGCAGCCAGAGGGTGAGCGGCCTGTCCGGCTCGCCACCGCCGCCGAGCAAGGGCGGGCGCACCGGCCCGCCACCTTCGATCAGCACCTGATCGACTACGCCGGAAAGGGCGCGCGCCAGATGATCGCTGAAACGGTCGAGGGGGCCGGAAGAGCGCACGAGCTGCACCGGCGCAAAGCGCGGATGATAGCTGAGTGAGAGATCGGCGTTCGCAAAACGCCCGAGCACGTCGGGACGCTCGGCCGGCGGCAATGCCGCCGCCGCCTCGACCGGTGCCCGCACCCGGGCAATCGCCGCATCGAGGCCGGGGATCGGCCACCAGCCGTCATGGTCGCCGCGAAAGAGCAGATAGCCGACCACCTGGGCAAGCAGCATCGCCGCCACCATCGTCAGCGTGATGCGCGTGCCGATCCGGTCCGGCCGCAGGGCCGCCACGATGCGTCTGGCCAAGGTAATCGCCGCCGCCACCGCCTGTCAGGCCAGGGTGACGGTGGGGGCGAAGAGATAGCCGCCGCCGCGCACGGTCTTGATGATCCGCGGTGCCTTGGGGTTGCGCTCTATCTTGCGGCGGATGCGGCTGATGAGGATGTCGACACTGCGATCCTGGCCGTCGCCGCCGCGGTTGCGGGTGAGTTCCACCAGATGCTCGCGCGTCAGCACGGTCTGCGCATGCTCGACCAGCGCCAGAAGAAGATCCGTCTCGCCTGAGGTGAGCAGGACGAGCGCGCCTTCGGGCGAGGTCACTTCGCGGCGCGCGGCGTCGACCTGCCAGCCTTCGAACTGGTAGATACGTCCCTGGGCGCGACGCCCGGTAACCAGCTGCAATTCGCCCAGGCGCTTGGCGCGGCGCAAGACCGCCTTGGCGCGCGCGACCAGCTCGGCCGATTCAAAGGGCTTGGCGATGTAATCGTCGGCGCCGACCTCGAAGCCGGCGAGCTTGTGGGGGCCACGGCCGAGCGCGCTCACCATGATGATCGGGAGGTCCGATTGCGCGCGGATGCGGCGGCAGAGCGAAATGCCGTCTTCATCGGGGAGCATCAGATCGAGGATGAGAAGATCCGGCGTCGCTGAATCGATCATGCGCTGCGCGCCCGCCGCATCCGGCGAGAGCGACACACGAAAGCCATTATCGCCGAAGAGCCGGCCGAGAAGGAGCCGGTGTTCGCGATCATCTTCGACGATAAGGACATGGGGCAAATGTTGGGTTGACTGGCTGGGCATGGCCGACATGGCAAACATGATAGGGGACCTGTGATGTGATTGTCTGAAATGCGCTGGACTGTGCTTACTCCCCTTTTTGCTTTGCCAGAGCGCGGAATGTCGCGATAGCCGGAATCTATAGTTAAAGAAAGGACTCCGCCGCCGGCCGTGCGACGGAGTCCTCTGGACCTGGCAGAATCTGCCTATGATCCTAGGCGGTAAGTCATGCCGTTGCAGAATATGTCTGGCTGACTCCGCTTTGCTGCAGTTTCAGGAAGCTGGACAGAATGCTGGCCAGATCCTGCTTGTTGACGCTGGTCGAGGTTGCCTCGGCAAGGCTTGCCTGCAGCATCTCGAGCAACGTGTCGTCCTCGTCATCATCGTCGCTCGACGACGTGGCCGAAGCCGCACCGCCAGAGCCACCGGGACCACCGCTGGGCGGCGGGCCGCCAGCACCACCGGGACCGCCCGGACCACCGCTTGGCGGCGGACCGGAAGGCCGGCTGTTCTTGAAGCCGGTGTCCAGTTCCTCGGCAGTCAAGGACCCGTCACCATCCGTGTCGAAGGACGCGAACATTTCCTTCAACTGGGATTCATCCGGCCCGCGACCATCCTGGGGCGCGCCGGCGATGAATTCGGATTCATCGACGCCGCCATCCGAGTTGCTATCGAGCTTGGTGAGCAGTTCCTCAGCCGAGGGCGGGCCCGCCGGCGGCTGGGGCCGCGACGATTCCTGCTGGCTGATCAACAGGCTCCGCATTTGGTCGCTGAGCTGTTGAAAGCCGGTGCTGAGTTCGTCCTGCGTCAGCTGCCCGTCGCTGTCTGAATCGAAGCTCTCGAAGAGCTTCGATGCCAGCGACGCCTTCGTGGAATCGGTTGAGCTGTCGCTCACGCCGGCTCCCGTCAGGAACTCCGTCTCGTCGACACCGCCTGAACTGTCGGTGTCGAGCTTGGCGAAGATCTGCTGCCGGATCTGGCTCAGCGCGGCCGAACTCGACCCCGCTGCGCCATAGTTGCTAGAGATCATGGAGTGACTCCTCCGTTTGAGTTACGGACGCCGCCGCAACTTCGTTCCGATGCGTCCACCGGGTCGAAACTGCGCGCGCCGCACTCTACCCGTCGCAGTTAGAATGCCATGTTTGTTTCAACGTATGACGGGCGGAAACCAGGCGCAGGAGAAATATTCAGATACAATAAAGTCTAAGCAATTGGCGCAATTGGGGTCGGCCAATTTCGGTCGCGCCTGCTATCGGGCCTGTGGAAAAGTTTTTTGTTTCCAGATTTTTCTGAGCCGTGAATGACATCCCCTCAGCGCGCCCGCCAGCGCAAAAGTGCATAAATCGCGCCACCGGCGACGAGCCCCCAAAAGGCGCCGCTGATGTCGAAGAATTTCACGCCCGACGCCGTGACGATGAAGGTGATGATGGCGGCCTCGCGGTCCCGCGGTTCGGCGACGGCGCCCATGAGCGCGCTGCCCAAGGCGCCGAGGAGCGCCAGCCCCGCAACCGCTTCGATGAGGATCGGTGGCGCCGCGCTGATGAAGGTGGTGGCCGCACCTGCCAGGAGACCGAAGAGCACGTAGAAGAAGCCGGCGATCACCGCCGCCCAATAGCGGCGGCTGGGATCGGGATGCGCATCCGGCCCGGCGCAGAGCGCCGCCGTGATGGCAGCGAGGTTGACGGCGTGGCCGCCGAAGGGTGCCGAGAGCAAGCTGAAGAAGCCGGTGATGCTGAAGAGCGAGCCGGGATCGGGGCGATAGCCATTGACGTTGAGGACCGCGATGCCGGGAATGTTCTGCGAGGCCATGGTGACGATGAAGAGCGGCAGGGCGATGCCGATCATCGCCGTGCTGTCGAAGGTCGGTCGGATGAAGAGCGGCTGGGGCCAAAGCGAGGCCGCGTCGATCGCACCCACATCGACCGTCGTCGCGATGATGGCGATGGTCACCAGCACGGCGGCCGGAACGGCGAGAAGACGGCGCCACTTCGCCACCAGCGCCCAGGTCAGGATGATGGCCAGGCCGTAGACGGGCGATTCCGCCACCGCCTTGACGGGCGCCAGGCAGAGGCTGAGCAGCACGCCGGCAAGCATGGCGTTGGCAAGCGGCGCCGGGATGGCGGCGACGGCACGGCCCAAGGGCTTCCACAATCCGGCGATGATGATGAGGAGGCTCGAGACCAGAAAGGCGCCGACCGATGCCGCGAATCCGCCGGCGGGGGCGACGCCGGCTGCGAGCAAGGCCGCTCCGGGCGTCGACCAGGCGATGCTGATCGGCTGCTTCTTCCTGAGGCTCACGACGATGGCGCAAAGACCCATCGCGATGGAAAGCGCCATCAGGCCCGACGCGGCTTCCGCCTGGCTGGCGCCAACGGCGGTGAGGCCATTGATGATGACGGCGAAGGACGAGGCAAAGCCCACAAAGGCTGCAAGGAGACCGGCCGAAAAGGTCTCGATTGAGGGGCCATGAGCGGTCCCCGGGCTTGGCTCAGGCGCTGATTGCTCTGCCATGATCCCCATCGCGTTTCGGTTTCGCGGCGGGACAATGTGCGATTCAGGCGGGGGAGTAAAGGGTGGGTGAGGGGCGCTTCAGGCGAAGATCGTCTTCAAATCCGAATTGGGATCGGCCAGCAGAGCCGGGTCGGCGCTCTTGCCGGCCTCAACGGCCTTCTTGCCGAGCGCATAGGCCAGGGCTTCGTTCATCGCATCGACAGCGATGAGGCGGCCCGCCCGGTAGTACCAGACCGACTGCGTACCCGGCCGCTTGCCGGGACGGACGATCGTGCTGTCATAACCGCGGTTGAGCCCGGCGATCTGCAGCTTGATGTCGTATTGGTCGGACCAGAACCAGGGTTTGGGATCGTAAGGAGATTTCTCGCCCATGATGACGGAGGCCACATGTTCGGCCTGGTCGACGGCGTTCTGCACTGATTCGAGGCGCGTGCGCTCGCCCCGCCAGGGGAAGTTGGCACAATCGCCCGCCGCATAGATGTGGGCATCGCTGGTGCGGCACTGCCCGTCGATGAGAATACCACCCTCGACGGCCAGGCCCGCCGCCTTGGCAAGATCGTCATTGGGCAGGATGCCGATGCCGACGATGGCAAGGTCGGCGGGGAGATGCGTGCCGTCGCTCAACTCGGCGCCAGTGAGCCGCCCTGCCTCGCCGACCAGCCGGGCCAGGCCCGTCCTCTCGCGGATCGCCACCCCATGCGATTGATGGAGGGCGCGGAAATAGTCGGAGGTGGGCGCCGCCGCCACGCGCTGCAGGATGCGGTCGGCCATCTCGATGACGGTGACGGCAAGCCCCTTCTGCGCCGCGACCTCCGCCGCTTCGATCCCGATATATCCGCCTCCGATGACGAGGAGACGTGCCTCGGACTTGAGAGCCGGTGAGATCGCGTCGGCATCGGC
>CAZUAL010000020.1:9040-22873 GCA_964618305.1 uncultured Dongia sp.
CGCACGGTGAAGACGCCCTGAAGATCGCCGCCGACCGCCGCCGGCAATCGGCGCGGGCGCGAGCCGGTGGTCAGCACCAGGTCGCGATAGGCAAGGCGCGCGCCGCCGTCGAGTTCGATCTCCCGCGCGCCCGGATGGATGGCGGCAACACGGGTCGAAAGGCGGAGGTCGATTCTCTCCTCGGCATACCAGGAGAGCGGCCGCACGAAGAGCCGCTCCAGGGCCAGTTCCCCCGAGACATACTTCTTGGAGAGCGGCGGGCGCTGATAGGGTGCCGCCTTCTCGTCGCCGACGATGACGAGCGGGCCATCATAGCCCAGTGACCGCAGCTTGGCGGCACAGGAGGCCGAAGCCTGCCCGGCCCCGACGAGGATGATCGGCGCGCTCATCGCGAATTAAATCTGCGGGACGTGGAGGATGATGCCGTCAAGCTCCTCGGTCGCGTTGATCTGGCAGGAAAGGCGGCTGGTCGGCTTGCGCTCGGCGGTGGTGATTTCCAGCATGTCGTCTTCCATCTCGCCGGGCTTGCCGGTCTTCGCGGTCCAGGCGGGATCGACATAGACATGGCAGGTGGCGCAGGAAAGACAGCCGCCGCATTCGCCGATGACATTGGGCACGTTGTTGGCGACCGCCGCCTCCATCAGATTGTGGCCGACGGCGACTTGGGCGCTGATTTGGCGCCCGTCGGCCAGGATCCAGGTGACTTTGGGCATGTCTTCCCCCGCTCGGTGACTAGATGAAGTGGATATAATAGTCGCGCAGCGCGTCGCCTTCGAGTCCCGCGACGCGTTCGATTTCATGCCGTTTGACGAAGATGTGGTTGTCGACCAGCCCCTGGCTGACCGCCGCCGATAGCGCCTTGTCGGCCTCGAGCGCGTCCAGCGCCCCGCCCAGGGTCTCGGCGACCCCTTCCTTGGCGTCGTGGGTTTCCAGGCAATCCGCCGTTTCCGCCGGGGCCAAGGGGTAATTGTTGACGAAACCGAGGCGTGCCGCCTGCAGGATGGTCGCCACCATCGAGTAGGGGTTGGCGGCGCTGTCGGCCATGCGGTGCTCGATGCGCGACTTCGCCCCGCCTTCCGCCGAGAGGCGCGTGGTGACACCACGATGATCGACACCCCAATTGCACCAGAAGCCGGACAAGCTTGCGGGCTTGAGGCGCTGGTAGGAATTGACGCTGGGAGCGATGAGGCCGGCCATGGCGGCATGATGCTTCATCAGGCCGGCAATGCAACCGCGCGTCAGCGCCGGCATCTGTTCCGGAACCGTCGCATCGCCGATCGCATTCTTGCCGTTCTTGTCGTTGAAACTGAAATTCACATGCACGCCATTGCCGGCGAGATTGAGGATGGGCTTCGGCATGAAGGTCAGCAGCACGCCGTGCTGCCAGGCGACTTCCCGTGCCAGGAGCTTGAAGAGGAAGATGTCGTCGACGGCCTTGAGCGCATCGTCATAGGTGAGCGTGAATTCGAATTGCGGGGAATCATATTCCGAGGTGAAGCAATCGATGCGGAAGCCTGCCGCACTCGCCTTCTCCCAGATGCGGTCGGTGAAGCCGATCGGATCGGTGAAGGGGCCGGTCGAATAGACGAAGGCGCCGGGCGTATCGTAGGGCACCCAATGGCCTTCGGCGTTGCGGACGAAAGCATAGGCTTCGAGCTCGATGCCCACTTTGGGGGCGTAACCGAGGGCATTCCAGTCGGCGATGGCGCGCTTGAGGGCCCCGCGGCCGCAGAGCGGCAAAGGTGTGCCGTCATTATCGTACTGGTCGGCGATCACCACCTTGGTGCCCGGCTCCCAGCCATCACGGATGTCGGCCGCCTTGTAGACGGCGTCGAAATCCGGCAGGCCCTCAAGCATCTTCGAGCCCGGCGCCGGGATGAGGTCCTTTGCATAGCTCACCGCATAGATGCCGATGCAGAGCCTCGTCGAGCCATCACCCATCTTCGATGCCGGCAGGTACTTGCCGCGCGCGAGATTGAGGTGATCGCAAAAGAGAAGTCGCAGCCTTTCGCCGCTTGCCATGATGAAGTCTCCCAGACTGAATTCGGTTGGTCGTGCTGAATTTGGTTTTTCTAGTTGGCTTTGATACGCACCGGCAGCCGCTTGATGCCGCCGATGAAATTCGAACGCAGGAACTCGTGCGTGCCGGTCTGTTCGATCGACCTGACGCGCTTGATCAGCTCCTGCAGCAGGATCCTGACCTCGAGCCGCGCCAGCCACATGCCGAGACACACATGCGGGCCGCCCTGGCCGAAGGATACATGCCGGTTGGGGGTTCGCAACAGGTTGAGCTCGTAAGGATCGTCGAACACCGTTTCGTCCCGGTTGCCGGAAATGAACCAGAGAATGACCTTGTCGCCCGCCTTGATCTCTTTGCCGTGCATGTCGAAATCCCGCGTCGCGGTGCGGCGGAAATGCATGGTGGGCGAGGCCCAGCGGATGAACTCGTCCGGGGACGTTTCCCAGATATTGTTCTCACCCGCCTTCAATTGTTCCATCAGCTCCGGCCGGTTGCAGAGGGCGAAGAGCGAGGCGGCGATGGAATAGCGTGTCGTGTCGTTGCCGGCCGCCACCAGCAGACAGAAGAAGTTGCGGAACTCCATCTCGCTGATGACATTGCCGTGGGCGTCGGGCTGCAGGATCAGGTGCAGGACACCGTTGGTGTCACCTTTGGCCTGCTTGTCGCGCATCAGCTTCTTGGCATATTCATAAAGTTCGGCGCCGGCCGGCGAGCGGAACGGCATCAGGCGATAGGCGTCGGTATCCGCCTTGTCGAGCACGAGGCTGGTGAATTCTGGATCGGTATTGGCGATGAGTTCGTCACCCTTCTCCACCAGCCAGCCAAGATCCTCCTCCGGCGTGCCGATGATCTGGCCCAGCATGCGCATCGGCAATTGCCGGGCGATCTCCTTCACCGCATCGAAATCGCCCCGCGCCAGCACGTCATCGAGAATGCTGTCGCAGATGGAGCGGATCTGCGGCTCGAACTCGGCGACAACCGGCTTCGAGAAGGCCTTGGCGACCAGCACGCGGGTACGCGAATGTTCGGGCGGATCGGTTTCCTGGAAGGTGCGGCGAGCCAGATATTCCTCGTAGGTTTGGTCTTCCATGCGGATGCCGCGCGCCGAACTCAGAAGTTCGAAATTGCGGTTGCACTCCAGAATGTCGTGATGGCGCGTCACGGACCAGAAGCCATGGCCACCTTTCATGTCGCTCCAGGCGCAAGGATCCTCGCGCCGGAGTCTTGCGAACGTGTTGTGCGGGGCACCGTTGATGAAGGAATCATGCGACGAAAGGTCGGCATGGCCGTCATCGGTGGGTTTGAAAATCGTCATTCTGCACTCTCCCTAGACATCATCGCGCCGGCTGCTCTTGTTCTTCTTGTCCGGCTGTCGGTTCACGGGGCGACGCTCCATTTCAGCGTCTGCCACAAAGCTTCCACATCCTGCTGCTCGGTCAGGGCCGAGCCCAGCGACAGGCGCACCATCCAGCGCCCGTCGAGCTGCGCCGGCGTCACATAGGCGTGCCCTGAGCGGTTGATGCGCTCCGCCCATTTGAGCGTGTGCTGGTCGAGCGCCTCGCCGGTCAAGCCCGCCGGCTCATGGCGCACGCAGATCGTCTGCAGCGGCACGGGCGCCACGATGCGCCAAAGGGGCTCCGCCTCGATCGCGCGCTTCAGCCATTGCGTCATCTCAAGATCGCGGCGGATACGGGCCTGGATGCCGGCCACACCCTGCTCGCGCAGCATCAGCCACAGCTTCATGGCGCGGAAGCGGCGCCCGAGCGGCAGGCCCCAGTCGCGCAGATTGCGCACCTCGGCATCGGCGCTGGTACGCAGGTAGGACGGATTGGTCGACATCACGCGGGTGAGATCTGCCGGCCGCTGCACGAAGAAGAGCGAGCAGTCGAAATTGACGCCGAGCCATTTGTGGCCGTTGACAACGACCGAATCCGCCCCGTCGATCCCGTCCCACATCCAGCGGCATTCCGGCAGCACCATCGCCGCCCCGGCCATGGCCGCGTCGACATGGAGCCACATGCCGAACTCGCGCGCGATGTCGGCAACGGCACCGATCGGATCCATGGCCGTCGTCGCCGTGGTGCCGGTCGTCGCAACGATGGCGCTGGGGCGCTTGCCGGCCTTGATATCGGCCGCGATCGCGGCACGCAGTGCCTTTGGGTCCATGGCGAAGGCGGCATCGGTCGCCACATGGCGGATATTGTCGCGGCCATAGCCGGCAAGGAGAGCCGCCTTGTCGACCGAGGAATGGCTCTGATCCGAACCATAGACGGTCAAGGGCTTGTCCTCGCCTTGCAACCCGCCGCGCTCGGCCGCGTAATTGCTGGAGCGTTCGCGTGCACAGAGAAGGGCCACGAGCGTCGAGATGGAGGCCGAATCTTCGATGGCGCCGACCCAACCTTCCTTCAGGCCCAGCATCTGGCGGACCCAATCGGTCGTCACCTCCTCGACCTCGGTCAGGGCCGGGCTCGATTGCCAGGAAACACCGACGACACCGAGGCCGGAACTCACAAGGTCGCCGAGCACGCTGCCGAAATGCGCATTGGCCGGAAAGTAGGCGTAGAAGCCGGGATGCTGCCAATGGGAGATGCCCGGCATGATGAAGGTCTCGATATCCTTCACCACATTCGCCAGTGCTTCGCCCTGCTGTGGCGGAGAGACCGGCAGCGCGCGCTTGATGTCGCCCGGCTTCACCTGCGCCATGACCGGATAGTCACGCAGATGGCTACGGTAATCCGCGATCCAGTCGATCAGCGCATGGCCGATCTTGCGGAACTCTTCCGGCGTCACCTGGCATTCTCCGCTCGGTGTGTCATCGCGCGCGCGTTAGATCCGGGGGACCAGCGACTTGCCGCCGTTCCAGACGACGCCGATCTGGCGGTAATAGCCGCCGATGATCTCGCGTGGCTTCAGATGCGCCAGTTCCTCGGTCGGCGCGTCGAAGAGCGCGAAATGATCGACCGAGGCGGCGAAAGGCTGCCCGCCCTCGAACTTGGCGCCGGTCGATTCAATGAGTTCCGCATGGGCATCACCCTTGCCGTCAATGGCCGGAAGCCAGCGGTGATGCGCCATCGGATGACCGTTGACGAAGCCGTTTTTCTCCGCCGGTCCTTTGAGCGTGATGACAGCTTCCGCGAGGCGCCGGTCGGCGGCAGCGAGCGTTGCGCCGAACGTACCGCCTGCAGCCACCTGCGGTGCCGGCGCGAAAGGATGCGGGCGCGTCATGTGGATGGAGCCGAGCTTCTTCGGATAGCCCTGATGGATGCCGCGCAGCAGGGCGAAATCCTTGTCGACCCAGATATAGATGCAGCGCGAATAGGTGCGCCCTTCGAACGCGCAACGCACGACGGCGAACGCCTCCTTATATTGGGCGCGCACGGGATCGAGCATCTCCTCCTTCGACGAGCCGCAGGATTGCCAATCGGCCCAGATGAGGGCGACGGCGCCGGGATCCTCCGCTGCCAGGGTCAAGGGCGCCGGCAGGATGTCGGCGATGAGCTTGGGATCGGTGCGGTATTCGACGGTCAGGAGATCACCCGCATAATGCCAGGGCGGCGGCGGCAGCAGGCTCGCCTGACCCGTCGCCGAACGCGGATAGAAGAAGCCTTTCTGCTCGGTCATCTTGTCTCTCCCCTCAGGCGCCCGGCTTTTTCGGCGCGCGGATGCCGCGGAACTCCCAATCGCCGCCCAGCGCGGTCGAGAGCACTTCCTCGGACTCTGTGGGCTGCGCGCCAAGCTCGCCGCGGATCGGTTCCGGTCCTTCGACGATCCGGTTGGAGAGGCGGCCGAGCCCTTCGACTTCCACCTCGACCAGATCGCCGGGCTGGACGGGGCGCGAATTGGCGGGCGTGCCGGACAGGAGCACATCGCCCGGCTCCAGCGTGATGTTGCGGGCAATATCGGCAACTAGATAATGCATATCCCAGGTCATTTCGGCCGTGTTGCCATCCTGCACGACCTTGCCGTTGACATAGGTGCGTAAGAATTTGTTGTGGAAATCCCAGCCGGTGACGAAGGCTGGCCCCAAGGGGCAGAGGGTGTCGCTGCCCTTGACGCGCAGCATCGAGCCCGCGTCAGTGTCGCGGAAATCATGCAGGCCGAAATCGTTGGCGATTGTGTAGCCGGCGATGTAGGCACCAGCCTCGGCCTGAGAGATGTTGCGGGCCCGCTTGCCGATGACGATCGCGACCTCGCCCTCATAGTTCAGCCATTTGCAGCCTTTGGGCCGAACGATCTCGCCATTGTGCGAGTTGAGGGCCGAGGTCGGCTTCTGGAAGTAGGTCGGTGTCGCCGAAAGCTTGATTTGGAATTCATGCACACGGCTGACGTGATTGAGATGCACCGCGATGATCTTGCCCGGCTGCACCGGTGGCAGGTGAATGGCGTCCTTGATGGCGACACGGCGGCCATCGCGCGCCACCAGGAAATCGCCCTGGCGCTCGGTCTCAACTGCGGCGCCACCCAATAGAATGCGTCTATATTCGGTCACTTCATCCTCCCTGGAGCGGTCTTGTTGTCGGTTCTTATTCCGCTGCCTGTTTTCTGCGGGTCCAGCCGCCGGCCGGACGGTCGAACCAGATATGGACCTGCCCGGTGCCGATCGAGTTTTCGTAATCGCTGAAGAGCCGGCCGGGTGCGGCAAGCTCCTCCTCGCCCAAGGCCGCCGCCATCATCAGGTAATGGCCGAAATTCGCCTCCGGCTTGAACTTCAGGAATTCCGGCATCGAGCGGATGACGTCGGCATGGTTGCCGTTCTTGAACCAGTCGATGCGCTTCAAATCGGCGGCCGAATGTTCCGGACTGAAGACGTGTTCGATGCCGGCGGCCTCATGCGCCCGGAGCTTCTGCAACGGCCAGAATTTATGGCTCATGGCGCCGGAGGCGAGCAGCAGCACCTTGCGGTCGCTCTCTGCAATCGCCTCGCCCAGCGCGCGCCCGACGCGGAGAAAATCCTCCGTCTCGCCGGTCTGGGCGCAGCTCATCGAGAGCCAGGATTCGTTGGTCTTCTGCAGGTATGAGGCGACGTTGACGGTCGCATACTGAATGGGGAGATAGGGATCGGCGATCGGCGTGATCCAGGTCTTGTGCTTCGCGGCCTTGCTGGCGACAAGCTCGGCAAAAGCGGGATCGCCCGGCAGATCATAGGGGACCTGGCTCATGCCGCGCGGCAGTTCGTCGGACGTATAGCGCCCGGCGCGGCGCGCCGCACTGGTGATGACGAACTCGACGGTCGTGAACCAATGCGAATCGAGCACCACAACCGTGTCGTAGGTGAGCTGATCGAGCACTTCACGCTTCAGGCGGCGGAAGCCATCGACCACCGAGAAATCCTTGCCTTCGTTAAGCTCGAAGCGGACTTTCTCCGGCAGCATGACGGTCGGCACATGGGCAACGAGCCCGCAGCCTACGACTTCACCCATTATTTCCTCCAGCCCTGCGGTGCAAAGACGCTGTTCTTGACGTCGCAATAGAAATCGAACGACCAGGTGCCGCCCTCGCGGCCGATGCCGGACTTGCCGTTGCCGCCGAAGGCCTGCCTCAAGTCACGCACGAAGAAGCAATTGTTCCAGACGAGGCCGGCATTCACCTCGCGCGTGACGCGCTCGGCGCGGTCTGGATCGCCCGTCATCACGACGGCGGCGAGGCCATATTCGGTGTCGTTGGCCATGGCGATCGCTTCTGCTTCATTCCTGAAAGATTGCATGCAGAGGACGGGGCCGAAGACTTCGTCGCGCAGGATCTCCGAATCCGGCGCCGGATCTGCAAAAAGTGTGGGGCGGAAATAGAGGTGCCCAAGATCGGTGTTGGGCCCGCCGCCGATGACCGGCTTCATGCCGGCAGCCTTGGCTCGCTCGACAAAACCGCACACCCGTTCGAAATGCGGCCGGCTGATCTGCGGGCCGATATCGCTTGCCTCGTCGCGCGGATCGCCCTGGCGGATCGCCTTCGCCCGCTCGACAAAGGCCTCCTGGAATTTGGCCCGAATGCTCTCTTCGACCAGGATGCGCGTGCCGGCAAGGCAGACCTGGCCCGCATTGTCGTATTGGCCGATTGCCGTGTTGAGGGCGAGGTCGAAATCGCTGTCGGCAAAGACGATGAAGGGCGACTTGCCGCCAAGCTCGAAGGAGAGCGGCACCAGATTGGGTGCCGCCGCCGCCGCAATGGTGCGGGCGGTCGGCACCGAGCCGGTGAAGCTGAGGCGCCGGACCTTCGGATGGCGCGACAAGGCGGCACCCGCCTCCCGCCCCAGCCCCTGAACGACATTGAAGACGCCGGCGGGAAGACCTGCTTCCGCGGTGATGTCGGCCAGCAGCGACGCAGTGAGCGGCGCCCATTCCGGCGGCTTGTAGACCACCGTGCAGCCCGCGGCCAAGGCCGGGGCGATACGCCAGGTGCCCAGCATCAAGGGCGCGTTCCAGGGCGTAATGATGCCGGCAACGCCGCTCGGATCATAAGAAATGTGGTTGCGATGGCCGCGCACGTCGAAATCGGGATGGTCGAGTTGCTTCAGCCAATCGGCAAAGAAACGGAAGTTCATGGCGACGCGCGGCATCACTCCACGGCGGTGCGAGCGCAGGAGCGAGCCATTGTCCCGCGTCTCGACAACGGCCAGCTGTTCGACGCGCGCTTCAACGATATCGGCAATCTTGTGGAGGTAAGCGGCCCGCTCGGCCGGGCTGGTGCGGCGCCAGGTCTGGAACGCCTGATGCGCCGCATCGACCGCGGCGGCAATCTCCGCCTCGCCACCCGCCGCAATGTCGGCGATCGGCTGCTCGTCGATAGGCGATATGCTCTTGAACGTCTCCGAAGAAGCGACCCGGGCGCCGCCGATCCAGTGGCGGCCATCGACCTCGACACCTTCAACCAGCGACTTCATCGGCGGCGGCTCCTGCATAAATCGTTCGACGTCGAATAATTATGCGAAGCGTTCGCGGCGAGTCAAGCACGGGCCGCGACCGATCGTCGCTTATTCGTCGTCGGCGATGCCGTCGAGGTCGGAAATGGTGGCGAGGATGAGGCGGATCGCGTCGGTCGCCGCCTGGATCTGCTTGGGGCTGAGGCGCGAAACGATGCGCGTTTCCTCGGCGTTGAATTTCGGAAAGAGGCCGGCGATGAGCTCGGCACCGCTTGCCGTCAGATTGACGATGACGAGGCGGCGTTCCAGTTCATTGGTACGGCGGCGCACAAGCTTGCGCGCCTCCAGCATGTTGAGGATCGAGGAAAGCGTGCTCTTGGCCACACCCGCCTCGGCAGCAAGGCGCCTCGTCTCCAGCTCGCCGTAGATCCACAGGCACCACAAGGTAACAAAGGCAGACCAATGCAAATCGGCATCCTTGAGAATGACACGTTCGAAATGATCGCGGATGAAGCCCGAGGCGCGGTGGATGTTGGAAACGAGCGCCATCGATTCGAGATTGATGCGCAGGCCGGCGACGCGCTTCTCGCCCAGGACCTCGGCCAGAGGCTTGCGCCCACCCTTTCGCGGCGCACGCGTTGCAACTGGCGACGCGGCAAGGGATTCGGCCGTCGCCTTCGCAGCTGCAGCGGGACGTGCGGTGAGGCGGCGCTCTTTATTCAAGCTGAACTCCGATCAGTTGGTCAGGTTTAACCCCTTGGGCGGCGCACCTTATAGCACCTCCCGGCAGTGCTGATGAATAGCGCAATCTCGCCGGATCGCCGCGCGACATTTTTGCCTCTTGATCTCTTGCCACGGATTTTCATTCGCGTTATCGTTCGATATCGAATGAATAACAAAAGCCGTCGCGCCCAAGTTGCCTTGGGCGGAAACGGATGAGTGTGGCCAGTTCCCAACAAGAGGACGGCCGCAGGACAGGGTAACGGCAGGCTGCGTTTTGCAGCTGCCGAAAGGGTCTTTACGGAGGGGAAGAATGACCGACACAGCATCAGCCAACCGGTTGCAACGGAACGCCCTGGGCGTCGCCGCGGTGACCTTCTTCGTCGTTTCGGCGGCGGCGCCACTGACCGCCGTCGCCGGCGGCTATCCGATCGCCATGCTGCTCGGCAATGGTGTCGGCGTCCCGCTGGCGGTGCTGCTGGTGATGGCGATCCTGCTCATCTTCTCGATCGGCTATACGACGATGGCGCGTCACATCGCCAATGCCGGCTCTTTCTACGCTTTCACGGCGCGGGGGCTTGGCGGTGTGGCCGGCGGCGCCGGCGCCTATATCGCCGTTCTTGCCTATAACGCCATGCAGGTGGGCCTCTACGGGCTCTTCGGCGCGGTCGCAGCCGGCACCATGGTCGCCATCGCCGGCATCGATCTGCCCTGGTGGGTCTGGTCCTTGGGATCTTGGATCCTGGTCGGCATCTTCGGCTATCTGAAGATCGATCTTTCCGCCAAGGTCCTCGCCGTCCTGGTCGCGGCCGAGTATCTGGTCGTCGTCCTCCTCGATCTCGCCATCCTGGGCAATGGCGGCCCGGAAGGCATCTCCACGGTGAGCTTCACCCAGGACGCCTTCATGGCCGGCGAGCCCATCATCGGCATGCTGCTGTGCTTTGCCGCCTTCATGGGCTTTGAAGCCACCACGATCTACAGCGAGGAAGCGCGCGATCCGGTCCGCACCGTGCCGCGGGCGACCTATCTCTCCGTGCTCGTCATCGGCATCTTCTATGCCTTCACGACCTGGTGCATGGTGATCGGCGCGGGCGCATCGAAGCTGATGGAAACGCTGGGCAGCCTTGCCGATCCGACCACTTTCATCTTCATCCTGTCCGACCAGTTCGTCGGTGGCTGG
Source organism: uncultured Dongia sp. (assembly GCA_964618305.1). GTDB lineage: Bacteria > Pseudomonadota > Alphaproteobacteria > Dongiales > Dongiaceae > Dongia. The sequence goes on from CAZUAL010000020.1 coordinate 19,817, forward strand.
CTCACCACGATCATCAGCCTGCTGCTGATCTCCAGCGTGTTCGCGGCGTTGCTCGCTTTCCACAACGCGGCCGCCCGCTACTTCTATGTGATGGGCCGCGAAGGCTTGCTGCCGGCGCATCTCGGCAAGACGCATGACGAGCACAAGAGCCCGCATGTGGGCTCTATCCTGCAGACCTTGCTGGGCCTCGGCGTGCTCATCATCTTCATCGTGACGCAGCAGGACCCGGTGCTGGGGCTCTTCGCCTGGCTGACGAACCTGGCGACCCTGAGCGTCATCACGCTCATGGCGATCGTCTCCATCGCAGTGATCTTCTTTTTCGGACGCAACCCGCACCTCGAGAGCTCGCCGATCAAGAAGCTCGTAGCACCGCTCGTGTCAGGCGTTGTTCTCGCCATCATTGCCTATCAGGTGGTGACGCATTTCGATGTGCTGACCGGCGCCTCGCCGGCGCTGGCCATCGGCCTCCCCATCCTGGTGCCGATCGCGGGCATCGTCGGCGCCATCGTCGCCTTCATGCTGAAGAAATCGGGCAGCGAGCGCTTCGAGCAGCTGGGCGCGCATCAGGATTAGTGAGCTTAACCCTCGACCAAGGGCGGAGCGGTCCACCGGGCTGCTCCGCCCTTTCTTTTTCCGTCAATCCGCGCGTCCATCAATCCAAGTGGAATACCTGGGGCATGAAGGCCCACCATTCGCCGGGCTTGCGCGTCTCAAGCGGGATCTGGCAGGGGTCGGTCAGCTTCCACCAGCGCTGGGTTGCCGGATCGGCGGCGATGCGTCTCGCCGCTTCGACGTAATCCGACCCTATATAGTCGAACGTGCCGAAGAGGAGATTTTCCGGCTCCTTCAGGAAGATCGTGAAATTCCGCACATCGTTTGCCCGAAGCGTAGCCAAAATCTCGGGCCACGCCTCGGCGTGGAGCTTCTTGTATTCCGAGATCTTCTCGGGGCGGATGCCGATGACCATTCCAAAGCGCTGCATGACTATTCCTTTTTGGATGAGGAAGAGGCATCGCATCTTGCCGCCGACCAAGGCAGAGCGTCAAAGGCCCAATGTATTCAGGGAATGAGTACGATGGCGCCGATATTGGCGCGTGCTGCCAATTGCCGGTGCGCACTGGCCGCGTCGGCAAGAGGGAAGACGGAGATTGGCAAATGCAGATCCCGCCGGCACAGCAGGTCGAAGAGACGCGCGGCCCTGGCTTCGATCTCTGCGCGGTCACGCATGTAGTGCGCAAGATTGGGCCGCGACAGGGTCATAGAACCTTCCGCCAGCGCATCAAGATTGCGTGCACCCAACGGGCCGGAGCTTTGTCCATAGACGATGAGGTGGCCGCGCGGCGCCAACAGCGACAAGGACGATTCGTAGGTCGCGGCACCGACACCGTCAAAAACCGCATCCATGCGGCCCGTCAATTGATGGAGGCCGTCACCGCCACCACTGACCAGCACTTCATGGCAGCCGGCGTCGCGGGCGGCCTCGATCTTGTCGGGGCTGGAGACGGCGCCGGTCACATGGGCGCCCCGCAGCCGCGCCATCTGACACAACAGCGTGCCGACGCCGCCCGCCGCGGCGCGGACGAAGATGCGCTCGCCTTCCCTCACCGGATGAACATCGAAGACCAAGGCGTCGGCCATCAAACCCTTGAGGAAGGTTGCCGCCGCCAGCCTATCGTCGATCTCATGCGGCAGGGGAATGGCGATCTCGGCCGGCAGCACGCGGTCAGCGGCATAGGAGCCCAAGGGCATGCCGGCATAGACGATCCGCATGCCGGGCCGGAGATAGCGGACACCCACGCCAACCGCCGTGATCGTGCCCGCCCCTTCAGCACCGGGAATGCCGGGCAGCGCCAGCATTGGAAAGTCGCCGGCCCGGCAATGGACGTCGAGGAAGTTGACGCCGATCGCCGCGTGACGCAGGCGGATCTCCCCCGGCCCCGGCGGTGGCACATCGATCTCTCCCGGCTCCAGCACCTCGGGTCCGCCATGGCGGCGCACGATGATCGCCTGGGTCCGGATGGGGCCGGCGGACTGAATTGTCTCGGGCGTCTCAGTCAGCGCCACGGACTGCGGGACCTCGATCGTGCGTGGCAGGGTGGATCTCCCGCCGCCGAAATGCGCCCGGAGCGCCGCAATGCCTGCTTCGTAGATGGCGGTTGCAACAAGCTGGGTGAGTGATTGCGCTTCGGCCGCCGGCGGATCGAAACTCGATTCCCAGGTGATGAGACAGCGATCGCCGTCAGTCACCGGCCGCAGGCGCAGGTGCGCCACATAATCATGGAGCGGCATCGGCGCTTCGAGAATGCAATAGCTGAAGGCCATGTCACGATCGGAGAGGGCCAGAAGCTGTTCGCGCAGGAACCCGCCATCCTGGAGGCGGAAGGCGCGCACGGCACCCACGAGATCTGACGGTTCGCCAAGCTCCATATGGCTCGATGCGACCGCCGGATGCCATTTGTCGTGGCCGTTGAAGTCGCGCAGGAGATGCCAGACCTCGGCGGCCGGCGCATCGATGATCGCGCTGCGGAAGACCTTGACGCTCATGGCCCTCTCAGCGGCCCAGCTGGCCCTGCAGCGCCCGGAAGGCGGGCTGGAAGACGTTCTGCCCGATCTGTTGCACGAGTTCCTGCGTGCGATTGGGCGCACAGTCGAATTCGGCGCTCCATTCGGCGAAGGTGCGGTTGCCGTCCGTCACCGGGATGAGGCGCAAGGTGGCGATGTAATTCTCGACACCCATCGGGCTTTCAAGGATCGAATAGGTCATCGCGAAATCATAGTCGGAAAGGGCCAGCAACTGCTCGCGGATGCGCCCGCCATCCTTCAGCGTGAAGTTGCGGATGCAGCCCACCTTGTCGGATGGCTGGTTCTGCTCGATGCGGCTCTCGGCCACGAAGGGCGTCCAGCCGGGAAGGCCGTTGAAGTCGCGGATCCGTGCCCAGATCTCGGCCACCGGCGCATTGAGAATGGTGGAGATATAGTTTAGGCCACCGAGCAGGGAGCTCACAATGAACATGGCCATACTCACCAGCCAGAGATCCATACCGATCTTGGAACCAC
>CAZUAL010000021.1:0-22360 GCA_964618305.1 uncultured Dongia sp.
ATCGACCGTGGCGAATTGCAGGCTGGTCGCCGGAAAATGCGCCGAACCCTGATCGAGCGGCTCGGTCAGGGATGCGATCATCTTCCCCAAGCGGTGGATCGGGTTGTCGGCCAGATGCGGGTAGGCGGTGTGGCCCTGGATGCCGTGGACGGTGAGCCGCCCGGTGAACGAGCCGCGCCGGCCGATCTTCGCCATCTCACCGAGCTTGGTGGGATTGGTCGGTTCGCCGACGATGCAGGCGTCGAGCTTTTCACCCTTCGCGGCAAGCCATTCCAGCACCGGCTTGGTGCCGTTGACCGCGGGACCTTCCTCGTCGCCGGTGATGAGGAACGAGATCGCGCCGGCAAACTTCCCCTGGCGCTTTGCAATGAAACGCGCGGCCGCCGCGGCGAAGGCGGCGATGGCGCTCTTCATGTCCGCCGCACCCCGGCCATAGAGATTGCCGCTCTCGATCGATGCCGCGAAGGGATCGACGCTCCAGCTCTCCGGCCGGCCGATCGGCACGACATCGGTATGGCCGGCAAAGCAGAGATTCGGCCCCGTCCGGTCGCCCTTGGCGACAGCGTAGAGATTCTGGATCTCGGCCGTGCCGGGTGCCGCGAAGGGCAGGCGGTGATTGGTGAACCCCACACCCTTCAGGGCCTCCTCCAGCACGCCGATGGCGCCTTCGTCCTTCGGTGTCACCGAAGGACGGCGGATGAGATCCTGGGCAAGGCGGATGGGATCGAGCACGTTCTTAGTCCCGCAGCAGATCGTTGATCGAGGTCTTGGAACGCGTCTTCTCGTCGACGCGCTTGATGATGACGGCGCAATAGAGGCTGGGGCCCGGCGTCCCGTCGGGCAGCGGCTTGCCGGGGAGCGAACCGGGCACCACCACCGAATAAGCGGGGACGCGGCCGTAATGCACTTCGCCGGTCACGCGGTCGATGATCTTGGTCGAGGCACCGATGAAGACGCCCATCGAAATGACCGAACCGGTCTCGACCACGACGCCCTCGACCACTTCCGAGCGGGCGCCAACGAAGCAATCATCCTCGATGATGACAGGGCCGGCTTGCAGCGGCTCCAGCACGCCGCCAAGGCCCACGCCGCCAGAAATGTGGCAGTTCTTCCCGACCTGCGCGCAGGAGCCGATTGTCACCCAGGTATCGACCATGGTGCCGCTGTCGACATAGGCGCCGACATTGATGAAGCTCGGCATGACGACGACGCTCGGGGCCACATAGGCACTCTGGCGCACGACGGCACCGGGCACGGCGCGGAAGCCGGCGGCCTTGAAGCGCGCCTCATCCCAGCCGGCGAATTTCGAGGGCACCTTGTCGAACCAGGCCGCCTCGCCGCCCGGGAAATCGCCGCCGCCCGGCACGCGGTAGGAATCGTTCAGGCGGAACGAGAGCAGCACGGCTTTCTTGAGCCACTGGCTGGTCTGCCACTTGCCGTCCACCTTCTCGGCGACACGGCGCTTGCCGGCATCAAGATCGGCCAGCGCCTGATTGACGGCGTCGCGAACTTCGCCCTTCGTGGCGGCGCTGATCTCGGTCCGCTTTTCCCAGGCGGCGTCGATGATCTTCGCGATGTCGGTCATGAATTATCCCCTTTCGTCACAATGGATGGCGCGCCGAAGGGGGCGAGGAAGCCCGCCAGATCTTCGGTCACGTGATGGATGTAGGTTGGGTCGCCTTCCGGGCCCGCCCAGTTGAAATCGGCATTGGCGTCGTCGGTCTTGACCAGCACCGTGGTCATGCCGAGTTCGTGCGCGGGCGCCAGGTTGCGCGGCATGTCATCGATCATCACCGCGCTTTCCGGGACGATCCGATAGGTCTCGCACAGGCGCCGGTAGACCCCGATGTCGGGCTTCGGCACGAAATCCGAAGCGACGATGTCGAAGATCGCCTCGAAATGATGGCCGATGCCGACTTTCGCCATGACCCGCTCGGCATGGGGCACGGAGCCGTTGGTGAAGATCACCTTCTGGCCCGGCAGTGCCGCGATGGCGGCATCGAGCGCCGGGTTGGGCGCCAGCGCCGACAGATCGATCGTGTGCACGAAATCGAGGAAATGGTGCGGATCGATCCCGTCATTGACGATGAGGCCGCGCAGGGTCGTCATATGTTCCTGGAAATAGCGCTTCTGGAGGGCGACCGCCTCGACCTCCGAAAGTCCCAGATTCTCGCGGATATACTGCCTGATCCGCGCCTGGACCTGATCGAAAAGCCGGCACGAGGCAGGATAGAGCGTGTTGTCGAGGTCGAAAATCCAGGTACCGACCGATTTTGTCCCTGTGAACGACATGACCCGCGTGACTTCCCGCTCGAAACTTCCGCCGCTGCTGGTTCCGGAGGCCCTCGAACGGCCTCGCAACCGGTCCCGGACCTTATGGCCTCAGCCCCCTCAGCCGCAAGCGGAAGCGACCCGCTTAACACCCTTTTAATCGTGCGGACGGCAATCTGGCCGCCATCATGCCTTTCCAGGAAACCGTGCCATCCGCCACTCCGGCCGCCCTCTCCGCGGCCTTGAACCTCTTTGAGGCCGGTGGACCCTTCGCAGCCGATCGCAACCCGGCGCTGCTCCTGGGGCCGGGGGGCGAAAGCCTTGCCGCCAATGCGGCGGCGGCGCCCCTTGCCAAGCTGCTCCGTTCCCCGTCGCCCGACCTCGCCGCGGCCCTTGCCGGCGCCAGAACCGGCCAGCCGGTCCGGCTGGCGGCCGTCGAAGCCGCCGGGGATGACGGCAAGAGCTTGTCGTTCGACCTTTCCTTGCTGCCTTGCCCCGGTCCGGACGGGATCGGCGTGCTTGTGCTGGGGCGGGACATCAGCTTGGAGCGGGCCCTGCGCGGGGCACTCATCGATTCTCGCCAGCGTTTCAAAGAACTCGTCGATGCCGCCGCTGATTTCACCTGGGAGATCGATGCGGACGGTGCCTTCAGCTTCGTCTCCGGTCCCCTCGCCATGGGCTATCCGTCGAGCGAGCTTATCGGCCGCAAGCCGCAGGATTTCGCGATGGCCGACGATGCGGCCGCGGCCTTCAGCGGCGCGGCCGGGCAGGGAGGCCTTGAAATCTGGATGCGCGCCGCCGACGGGCGCGCGCTCTGCCTGCTCGTCCAGGGGCAGGGTCTTGTCCAGGGGCAGGCGCTGTCCGGGTCGGCCGAGTTCCGCGGCGCCCGTGGACTGGCGCGCGACATCACCGCCCAGAAGGCGCGCGAGACCGAACTTGCCGAAGCGCGGCACCGCGAGCGCCTGGTCATTCACCTGCTGCGCTCGCTGCGCCGCTCGATCGATCCGGCCGAAGCCATCGCGACCGCGCTCACCACCGCCATCCAGGCCGTCGGGGCGGATCTCGGGCGCGTGGCGCGGCTCGGGGTCGACGATCTGCCGGAACCGATCGGCGGCGAGACGACACCCGATGATACGGGTCTCATCAAATCAGCGCTGCAGACCAAGGAAGGTGTCGCGATCAGCCGGGCCGGATCCCGGCTGGGCGTTGCCTTCATCTGCCACCACAATGCGCGCCGGGTCGGGGTGCTGCTGTTGTGGCGCGACGCGGCGCGCGGCGACTGGATGGCCGACGATCTCTATCTGCTTGGTGAACTTGCCGAGCAATTGGCGGTGCTCATTGAACTCCGCAAGGGCCAGGAGCAACTCCATCAGCTGTCGACGACCGACGCCCTGACCGGACTGCTCAATCGCCGCGGCTTCGAGACGACCTTGGCGCGGGTGGTTGAGCGCGCGCATCATGACGGGCAAGGTGGTGCCCTCATCTACGTCGATCTCGACAATTTCAAGCAGGTCAACGACCGGTTCGGCCACGCCCAGGGCGACGCGGCGCTGGTCGCGACCGCCGAGATCCTGCGCAACCAGTTGCGGGCGCGTGACCCGATCGGGCGCTTGGGTGGCGACGAATTCGTCGCCTGGATGGATGATATCGAGCGCAGCGAAGTGGTCGAGAAGGCCGTGGCGCTGCAGCAGGCGGCGCAGGAACTCATCCGTTTTGCGCCGGGCAGCGACAAGCCGCTCGGCTTTTCCATCGGCATCGCGCTCCTCAGGCCGGGCGATTCGCTCGACGTGCTGATGAGCCGCGCCGACGAGGCGATGTACCGCATCAAGCATGGCGGCAAGGGCAGTTACGTGGTGGTGGATTAAGGGGCGGCGGGCGAGAGGCATGGAATACGAAGAGGCAAAAAGACTGGCGGCGGCGGGCAGCGATTCACAGCGCCGCGCCCTGGCCGCGCGCAATGATGTGCGGCCCGAGATTCTCTATTTCCTGGCCGAGGACAAATCCGCCGATGTGCGCCGCGCCATCGCCGGCAATTCGGCGACGCCGCGCCAGGCCGACCTGCTGCTGGCGCGCGACACCGACCAGAGTGTCCGCGAATTGCTGGCCGAGAAGATCGGGCGGCTGGCGCCGCAGCTTTCGCAGGAAGCACGCACACAGATCCGCGATATGACCATCGAGGTGCTGGAGACATTGGCCCGCGACCAGGCGGTGAAAGTACGCCGCATCGTCGCCGAGGCCTTGAAGGATCTGACCGATGCGCCGCCGCACATCATCCAGGAACTGGCGCGCGACCTCGAGATCAAGGTGGCGGGTCCGGTCCTGCAATATTCACCGATCCTGAGCGACGACGATCTGCTGGAAATCATCAGCGCCGGCCCGATCCGCGGCGCGCTCACTGCCATTGCGAAACGCAAGCGCATCGGCGAAAGGCTGGCCGATGCGCTGGTCGCCGCCTCGGTCGAAGCGCCGGAAGAAACGGACACCATCACCGGTCTCCTCAACAATCAGTCGGCCCAGATCCGCGAGGAAGCGCTCGATCTCATCCTCGACAAGGCACCGGCGATCGAGGAATGGCATGAGCCGCTGGCGCGCCGTCCCCTGCTGCCGATGAACGCGGTGAAGCGCCTCGCTGAATTCGTGTCGTCATCGCTGTTCGATCTGCTGACGTCGCGGCCCGATCTCGACAAGTCGACGGCCAAGGCCGTGGCCAAGGCGGTGAAGAAGCGCCTCGCCGCTGAAGCCAAGCAGCAGGAGAAGGCGGGCGACGCCGCACCGCCGCCACCCGGCGACGAGGAAGCGATGAGCGGTGCCATCGCCGGCGGCAAGAAGGATCAGGTGATGGCGGCGCTGGAGCGCGATTCCGGCCTCAACGGCATCATCGTCAAGAAGATCATGACGTCGATGAGCGCCAAGGCGGTGACGGCGCTCGCCTGGAAATCTAAGCTCACCATGCGGCAGGCGCTGCAATTACAGCTCAAGATCGCCGGCATACCGCCGCATCAGGCGCTCAACCCGCGCGGCGGCACGGATTACCCGCTGACCGACCGCGAAATGGAATGGCAGCTGGAGCTCTTCACCGGCTGACGGTGGGGCTGCCTGCAGATGCCACCGGCCGCGCCCAGGCCGTTCCTGGATACATTCTCGGCCATCGACCCGCCGGAATTCCGACGAATCGGCGCACATCTTGTTGCAGGGTTGGTATAGCCGGTGGACTTGTCGGTCAGCCGGCCATATCCGGGCGGCCTATCTGCGCAAATTGACGCAGTTTCTATATAAAATAGTGTGCATCGAGATTTATATCAAACGCCACATATTATCGTGTGACGACGTTAATCTCTGATTCAGACTCTGCGGCTCTAATGCCTAGAACTGGCTCGGCCATTGCCGAGTCCTTCGGGGATTGGGACACGCTGGCCGGCCGATCATGCAAAGCCACCTTGCCATCATAGAGGAGCCGTTGGTGCTGGCCTTGGGCCTGGCAATCCTGCTGGCATTCGCAGCAGGTGGGTTCGTGCTGTTCCGCGCTGTCACGCAGAGCCTCCGGGCCAACGCCGAAACGGCGGCGCTCCGGGAAAGCGAGGCGCGCCTCAGGGTGAGCGAAGCCCGTTTCCGGCAGCTGGCCGATGCCACCTTCGAAGGTCTTGTCATTCATCGCCACGGCATCGTCATCGACGTCAACACGGCGATGGCCGCCATCCTCGGCTGGCCGCAGGAACTGATGGTCGGCCGCAGCGTCTATGATTTCTGCATGCCGGAAAGCCAGGCGATCCTGCGCGCGCACATCGCTGAGATGAAATCCAACCCGCTGGCCACAGTTGAAGCACCCATCGAGCTTGCCTTGCGGCATGCCGACGGCAGTCCCGTCCCGGTCGAAATCCTGGGGCGGACCTTGCCCTTTGAAAATGGCGATGCCCGTGTCGTCGCGGTGCGCGATATACGCGAGCGCAAGGCCGCCGAAGAGCGCATTGCGCACATGGCGCATCACGATTCGCTGACGGCCCTGCCCAACCGCAATCTCTTTCGCGACCGCCTCAATCAGGCGATGGCGCGCGCCAAGCGCGGCGGCAACAATGTGGCCGTGCTTTGCCTCGATCTCGACCGCTTCAAGCCGGTCAACGATACGCTGGGCACCGAAATTGCCGATGAATTGCTGCGCCAGGTGGCGCTGCGCCTCAACCATTCGATCCGCGCTGACGATACCGTGGCAAGGCTCGGTGCCGACGAATTCGCGCTGATCCAGGTCGGCCTATCACACCCCGATGGTCCGGCCGTGATGGCCGAGCGGTTGGTGAAGGCGCTTGGCGAGCCATTCCTCATCGTGGGCCATCAGATCGTCATCGGCGTCAGCATCGGCATCGCCCTCTATCCTCACGACGGCAGCAGCGGCGAGGATTTGTTGCGCGCGGCCGATACCGCTCTGGGACGCGCCAAGGCGGCAGGCGGCGGGACCTACCGCTTCTTCGAATCGGAAATGGATTTGCGCCTGCAGGAACGCCGGCTGCTGGAGCAGGATTTGCGCAAGGCGGTGGCCGCCGACGAATTGCAGCTTCACTATCAGCCGCTGGTCGATTGCCGCGAACGCCAAGTCATCGGCTGTGAAGCGCTGGTGCGCTGGAAGCATCCTGAACGGGGGCCAGTCTCGCCGGCCGAGTTCATTCCGCTCGCCGAGGAATGCGGGCTCATCATGCAACTCGGCGAATGGGTTCTGCGCACAGCCTGCAAGGCAGCCGTGTCATGGCCCGCCGACAAGATCGTCGCGGTCAATCTGTCGCCCATCCAGTTCCGTCAGGCTGATCTAGTTCAGCGCATCCTTGCCGTGCTCGAAGAGACCGGACTTGCGCCCAACCGGCTGGAACTCGAGATCACGGAAGGCGTCCTCATTGAGGATACCGAGCGCACGCTTGCTGCCTTGCGCGACATGAAGGCCGCCGGCATCCGCATTTCGCTCGACGATTTCGGCACCGGCTTCTCGTCCTTGAGCTATCTGCACCGCTTCCCGTTCGACAAGGTCAAGATCGACCGTTCCTTCATCTGGGCGCTCGAGGAGAATTCGGGCTCGATGGCTATCGTCCGCGCCATCATCGCGCTTGGGCGCTCATTGCGCATCACGGTCGCCGCCGAAGGTGTCGAGACGCAGCGCCAGCTCGCTTGGCTGCAGAACGAGGAATGCGATCAGGCGCAGGGCTATCTGCTCGGCAAGCCGATGCCCAACGCCGCCCTGGCCGAAGTTTGGGCGAAGGGAGCAGCGTCTGGCCAGACGGAACTGCCGTTCAGCGCGGCACGCGCCGCCGAATAGGCGAACCACCAAAAATTATCGCTGACGCACCGCCTTGACGTAGGCCTGTGCCGCCATGTCGATTTCCGACCAATGGGTCAGCAGAGAAGCCGGAAAGAGGATGCGGTAGGTGTAGTCCGCGCCGACTTCGGGGCGCAGGGCGCAATATTCGCCGACATTCTTGGCTGGCGGCACGTCGGTGCGGCATTCGATGACGCGATCGATCCTGCCGTCCTTGGAATGCACGAAGAAGCGTGGCGCCGGGTCAGCGCCGTCCGGCTCGAGCCCGATCAGCCCGGCAATGCCGTCGGTCCGGCGATAGTCCCGCCGCCCGCCGTCTTTCAGCAGCTGCGAATGGGGATTGTACTCATAGCGGCTGCCGGCGGGCGCTCCTTCGCGGCCGCTCCAATCGGTGAAGTTTGCCGCCATGATGCGCGCCGGGGCGCGGTAGGCTTGCGGCGCCAGAACGTCGATCTGGATGGGTCGCTCCGGCGGGAGGGTCGCGAGCAGCGTCTGCGGCGGCATCTGCAGGACGATCCGGGCATAGCGCGTCAGATCTGCGTCGGCCACAAGGGGCCATGTCTGCAGGACGGTGTCGTCGCCAAAGATGAATTCTGCATTGCCCACCGCGTAGGGCCGTTGCGGTGCCGCAGAGGCGCGCATGGCGTCGGGCGCTTGGGTCGCCGACGGTGCGCAGGCACTGAGAGCAAGAAGGCCGAGAAGGGCAATCCGGGAAATGGCGCGCATGTCCGCTCTCCTAGCGTGAGAGGCGGCAGTCTAGCACAGGAAGGGGCGAAGCGGCCTCAATTGCCGCGATAGCGCTCCAGCCCCAGGCCGCTGATATCGATCTCCGGCCGCCGCCCGGACAGGAGATCGGCCATGATGCGCCCGGACCCGCAGGCCATGGTCCAGCCCAGCGTCCCGTGCCCGGTATTGAGATAGAGGTTCTCGATGCGCGTCGGGCCGATGATCGGCGGGCCATCCGGCGTCATCGGCCGCAGGCCGCACCAGAAGGCGGCCTTGGCGACATCGCCGCCTTGCGGAAAGAGATCGCTCACCACATGGGCGAGCGTTTCGTGCCGCCCCTGGCGGAGATCGAGATTGAAGCCCGCCAGTTCCGCCGTGCCGCCGACCCGGATGCGATCGCCAAGGCGCGTGATCGCGACCTTGTGCGTCTCGTCCATCACGGTCGATTGCGGCGCGCCGCTATCCGCCGTGACCGGCAGGGTCAGCGAATAGCCCTTGACCGGATAGATCGGCAGGCTGAGGCCGAGCGGCTTCAGCAGGCGCGGCGAGTAGCTTCCCATGGCGACGACGAAGGCATCGCCGCGCACACGTCCCCCGGTCGTATCGACGGCCTCGATCCGGCCGCCATTCTCGACAAGGCCGTTGATCGTCACCTGATAGCGGAAGGTGGCGCCCGCCGCCTCGGCCAAGTGGCGCAGGTTCTGCGTGAACTTGAAGCAATCGCCGGTCTCATCCATCGGCAGGCGCAGGCCGCCCACGAATTTCTCCCGCACATGTTTCAAGCCTGGCTCGACCTTGAGGCAGCCGTCGACATCGAGCACCTCGAAGGGAATGCCCTCGCGCGCCAGGACCGCCGTATCGGCGCCGATCCCGTCCAGCTGCTTCTGCTGGCGGAAGAGCTGCAGAGTGCCCTGCATGCGCTCGTCGTAGGCGATGCCGGTCTCGCGCCGCAGCGCCTGCAGCATGTCGCGGCTGTAATGGGCAATGGGCAACATCAGGCTCTTGTTGTGGGCATAGCGCGCCGCCGTGCAGTTCATCAGCATCCGGAGGCCCCAGAGCCACATGGCGGGATCGGGCTTGGGCCAGATCACCAACGGCCGGTGGCGCATGAAGAGCCATTTCAGGGCCTTCACCGGGATGCCGGGTGCAGCCCAGGGGGCCGAATAGCCGGGCGAGACCTCGCCCGCATTGGCAAAGCTGGTTTCGAGGGCCGGCCCCTCCTGACGGTCGAGGACGACAACCTCGTGCCCTTCCTTGGCAAGGTAATAGGCGGTGGCGACACCGATGACGCCGCTGCCCAGGACCACAATCTTCACGATGCAACGCTCCGGAACTGGCCTTGAGTTGGCGGCCCTTTTAGCCGATCGGCGGCCGCAAGCCCAGATGACCCGGCCACCTCTCCCGGCATGCCAGTCATGCCGCAGTGTGAATTGCGGCGGATGGTCCCATCCGCTACCAACGGAATCATAAGATCAGGGGAAAAGAATGACAGACGGCGTCGACAGCCGCTATGCCTGGGGGCGCCTTGCGGCAGCCCTCGCCATCGCCATCATCGGCGGCATCGGCTTGTGGACGCCCGTCACGGTGCTGCCCACCATCGAGGCCGAGTTCGGCTTGGGCCGGGGCGGCGCCTCGCTTCCCTATACCGCGACCATGATCGGCTTCGCCCTGGGCGGTGTGCTGATGGGCCGGTTCGCCGACCGGCGCGGCATCCTGCTTCCCGTCATCGTCGGCGCCTCGATGCTGGCCTTGGGCTATATCGCGGCGGCGCTGTCGCAAAGTTATTGGCAGTTCCTGCTGGCGCAGGCGGTGCTGATCGGCTTCCTCGGTTCATCGAGCACATTCGGCCCGATGGTGGCGGACATCTCGCTGTGGTTCCAGCGCCGCCGCGGCATCGCCATCGCCATCGTGGCGAGCGGCAATTACCTGGCCGGCGCCATCTGGCCGCCCGTTCTCCTGCGGGCGATCGATGCCTATGGCTGGCGCCTATCCTTCATCGCCATCGGCATCATCTGCGTCGTCACCATGCTGCCGCTCGCCTTCTTCCTGCGCCGGCGCCCGGCCTATATCACCGCTGTTTCACGTGAAACGGCGGCGCGGAAGCCGGAAAAGGCCGAGGCCGGCGCGCCCTTCTATCTGCAAGGGCTGTTGATGTTCGCCGGCATCGCCTGCTGTGTCGCCATGTCGATGCCGCAGGTGCATATGATCGCCTATTGCGGCGATCTCGGTTACGGCGCGGCGGCGGGTGCTGAGATGCTGCGCATCATGCTCTTCACGGGCGTCGTCAGCCGGCTCATCTCTGGCCTCATCGCCGACCGGATCGGCGGCACGGGCACGCTGATCCTCGGCTCGACCCTGCAATGCCTGGCGCTCGTTTTCTATCTGCCCTTCGATGGGTTGATGTCGCTCTATGTCGTCTCGGCGCTCTTCGGCCTGTCGCAGGGCGGCATCGTGCCGAGCTACGCGCTCATCATCCGCGACAATTTCCCGGCCCATCAGGCCGGGGTGCGCATCAGTTTGGTTCTGACCGCGACCGTCGTCGGCATGGCCTTGGGCGGTTGGATGTCCGGCGTCATCTTCGACCTCACCGGCTCCTATCAGATGGCGTTCCTCAACGGCATCGCCTGGAACTTCATCAATATGGCGATCGCCCTGTGGCTGCTGCTGCGCCGGCGCCCGGCGAAGGCCATGCCGGGCTATGCCTGAGAAAGGTCCCCAATGAGCGACGCCCGCAAGCACGCCCCTTCCGCCCAGCGCAACCGCGATCCGATCCTCGGGATCCTGCGCGGTATCCTGCCGCCAAGCGGAACGGTGCTGGAGGTTGCGAGCGGCACTGGCGAGCATATCGTCCATTTCGCTAAAGCCTTGCCGGACCTCACATTTCGCCCCAGCGACGCCAACCCGGCCAATCTCGAGAGCATCGCCGCCTGGATCGGGGCGACCGGCATTCCCAACGTGCTGCCGCCCATCAGGCTTGATGTCACGGCGGAAAACTGGCCCGTTGCCGCGGACGCATTGGTCTGCATCAACATGATCCACATCGCCCCCTGGGCGGCGGCGGAAGGTCTGATGCGGGGCGCGGCCCGGCTGCTCCGGGGTGGGCAGCCCCTCTTTCTCTACGGTCCCTACAAAAGGGGCGGCATGCACACGGCGGAGAGCAATGAGGCCTTTGATGCCGACCTCCGCGCGCGCGATGCGGCCTGGGGCGTGCGCGATCTCGAAGCCGTGGAGGAATTGGCCGAAGCAAATGGATTCGATGCGCCGCGCATCTTCGACATGCCGGCCAACAATCTCAGCCTGGTTTTCACACGGCGCTGATGTACCGCCCGCGCGACAGCTAGCGCGCAGTCGCCATCAATCTCTCGACCGACGTCAGAACCATGAGAGAGCGGCGATGCATTTTCCAATCGCCTTCGACTTCGAATTGCGTCACCCGGTTCTTGGCGATCTGCAACGCACCATCGCGATAGCGCTCGATAAGCTCGGCAGCTGCCTTGTCGAATGTCTCGACCGTATCGATCGTCATCTTCCAACCCCTTGTCTTAAGAGCGCAGCGACGATCGGTCATCCCCTACCGTTTGCTATCGTCGGTTACGCTTGCCCGGATTTTCTTGCGGAACAACCGGTCCCTTTTAAGGTGCCATTCCCGGCTCATGGCTTCGGTTCGTGTCGCATATTGTTCGTGATAGAGCAATGTCCAAACATGGCCGCGGGTTGACTTGGCACCTTTGCCACTATTGTGCTCAGCTAGGCGTCGCGTGAGATCCAGCGTCCATCCCACATATGTGCGATAGCCGCGCGCGGTCCGGCAGCCTAGAATGTAGACGAAACAAGGTGATGGCGCCTTGGCACGGCTCATGATGTTTTTCTCGATGCAAGGTCCGGACCTGAACCTGTGGAAAACTTCTAGCGCGAAGCGCATGGCTTCCACCAGCCCGCTGCATGGCTCAGGCATCTCCTTCCCGCTCCGGAAAGGGGTGTTGCGATGAATGCCGACATCTTCCGGACGCTCGGCGAATGGCTGTCGATCGTTCACATACCCCTGGCGACCGCCACCAGCTTTCATGTCCTGATCTACAAGCGCGACGTGCGGTCGGCGGTGGGTTGGATGGGCCTTGCCTGGCTTTCGCCGATCATCGGTTGCCTGCTCTATGTCCTCTTCGGCGTCAATCGCGTGCAGCGAAAAGCTTTCCGCATTTCGCGCCATCAGCGGCGCGCGTTGCATCGGCATCATTATCCGGAAGCAGCCCGCCGCCAGGATTATCTGGCGCCACTCGAACTTGCGGTGGAGCGCATCACGGATCGGCCGACGCAAGGCGGCAACGCGATCAAGCTGCTGCGCAATGGCGACGAAGCTTATCCCGCCATGCTGGCGGCGATCGCCGGTGCCCAGCACAGCATCGCGCTCTCAAGCTACATCTTCCGAGATGACGCGGCTGGCCGTGCCTTCATCGAAGCGCTTGTCGCGGCGAAGAAGCGGCAGGTCGAGGTGCGCATCATCGTCGATGGTATCGGCAGCGGCTATTTCTTCTCCGCCGCCTACCGCCAGATGCGCGCGCGCGGGCTCAAGGTGGCGCGCTTTCTGCACTCCTTCGTGCCTTGGCGCATGGCCTTCCTCAATCTGCGCAGCCACAAGAAGATCCTGGTCGTCGACGGCAGGATTGCCTTCCTGGGCGGCATCAATATCAGCGCCGAGAACATCCTGGCTGATCGGCCGCCCCACCCGGTGCGGGATGAGCATTTCGAGATCGAGGGACCGGTCGTGGCCCAGATCATGGAAGCCTTTGCCGCCGACTGGATTTTCACGACGGGCGAAGAATTGCGGGGCGAGAAATGGTTCCCCGCGATCGCGCCCAAGGGTCAGGCCGAGGCGCGCGTCATCACCTCTGGCCCCGACCAGGATGTCGACAAGATCGATTTCCTGTTCCAGCAGGCGATCGGCGTCGCGCGGCACTCGATCAAGATCGTCACGCCCTATTTCCTGCCCGAGGACCGGCTCATCACCGCGCTTTCCCTCGCAGCGATGCGCGGTGTCGCCGTCGATGTCGTCATACCAGTTGAATCCGATCACGCCTTTATCGACTGGGCGACGCGCGCCCATGTCGAGCCGCTGCTGAAGGCGGGCGGCCGCTTGTGGCGGGCACCCAAGCCGTTCGAGCATTCGAAGCTGCTCACCGTTGACAGCCGCTGGTCACTGGTCGGCAGCGCCAATTGGGATGCGCGCTCGATGCGGCTCAATTTCGAGATCAATCTCGAAGTCTACGACAAGGTTTTCGCGCGCCAGATCGACATCGAATTCGAGCGCAAGCGAGGGAAGGGCTTCACCTTGAAGCAGCTGCGTCGGCGCCCCTTCCTCATCCGCTTGCGTGACCTGGCCGCCAGGCTGATGCTGCCCTATCTCTGACCGTCATCGCTTCGGCATTCTCAGGCGCGGCTGATCAGCACTTCGATCGGATGATGGTCGGATGGGCCGCGCGGTAATGCGCGCGCCGCATTGCAATGCAGGCCCCGCACCAGGCAACGGTCGAGCCTTGTTTTCAGCTTGTGCGTCGGATCGCGGGGACCAACTTCATGAAAGCCGGTGATGCGGATTGGCCCCCCTGCGTTGCAATCGCCGATGATGATCGTGGGCCCGTGCGTTCCCTCGGCGATGGTGCGCAATTGCCGTCGGTTGAGCATCTGCCCGTGCGAGAGATGCACATTGGCGATCGAGATGCCGTCGAGCTTCAGGATCTGCGCCAAACGCGGCGGGACGCGCAAGGGGAAGGGCGAGATGGGAAGCGGGATGGAAAAGGCCTCACCCAGCTCGTGCGGCGACCAGAAGGCCAAGCCATAGACGCGCCGCTGCATTTCCTGCCAGTGGAAATGGCCACCAACCAGCTGCGGTAAGGTTTCCAGCGGCCGCTTGGCTTCCTGCATCAGCAGTAGATCGGGGCGCTCGGCTTCAACCAGTTCCGCCAGATCGTCCACCTTGGCGCCGCCGCGATGCCAGAGATTCCAGCTGATCACCTTGATTGGCTTGGACATTTAAAAAGAGCCGTTCCGACGAGGAAAAGAGTCTAACGCAGGTATTCAATCAACTTTGCCAGTTTTCTGGTGTCGGCTGCAATTCTGGTCTAGAAATCGGCTCAGCAGAATATAGGCCGCGGAGGCGGTTGATAAATGACGATCACAGCGCTCCTGATCTTCGCCGGAATCTACTCACTGGCGGTTCTCTCGCCCGGGCCCGGCGTTGCCGTCGTCGTCGCGCGCGCCCTGGCGACTGGTTATCGCCGGACGATTCCCTTCATCCTCGGTATCGTGCTCGGCGATCTTTTCTGGTTCGGGCTGGTGGTGAGCGGCCTCACGGTCATCGCGCATAATTTCTACATCGTCTTCTCGATCATCAAATATGCGGGGGCCGCGTATCTGCTTTACCTGGCCTGGAAGCTCTGGCGCTCGCCCGCCAAATCGCCGGAAGAGATGAGCTATGCCAAGGGCGAGGGTCTGCGCCTCGGCGTTGCCGGCTTCTCCATGACGGTCAGCAATCCGAAGACGATGGTCTTCTTTCTGGCGATCCTGCCGCAGGTCGTGCGGCTGGAGGAAATGCGCCTTCCCACCATGATCGAGCTTTGCTCTCTGATGGCGATCATCCTGTTCGCGATCATGCTGATCTATGCGGTGCTTGCCGCCAAGGCGCGTGCCTTCATCGCCTCGCCCAGGCAGATGCAGATGGTCAACCGCGCCACCGGCGGCCTGATGGCCGGTGCCGCCGTCGCCGTGGCCAGCCGATAACGCGATGCCGCCCCGGCCCGTCGCCGAGATCGCCAGCTATCACGCCCATATCTATTTCGATGGGCCGGCCGAACGCGAGGTGGCGATGGCTCTGCGCGAGCAAATCAGCGAACGGTTCAGCGTCGCCCTGGGGCGCGTGCATGACCGCTTGGTCGGGCCGCATTCGCGCGCGATGTATCAGGTGAGCTTCGATGTTCAGACCTTCGCGACCTTCGTTCCCTGGCTGATGCTCAACCGGGGCGGGCTATCCATCCTCGTCCACCCGAACACGGGACGGGAACTCGCCGACCATGTCGAACAAGGCTTGTGGCTGGGCGACCCGCTCCCCCTCATCAATCTCGACATGCTGCACCCGGAGCGGGAGGCGGAGGAACCGCGCACGCCCAACACCAGCCCCACGCTGGTGCCCTAGGCGCCGCCATTCCGCGATCCATGTCCGATCTTTTTGCGCTGCCCCGGGAAGAATTGAGCGACGGCGCGGTGCTGTTGCGCGGATTCGCCGACAAGGCCGCCACCGGCCTGCTGGCCGGCATTGCCGCGATCGCCACCGTTTCGCCCTTTCGGCATCTGGTGACGCCGGGCGGCTTCCGTATGTCGGTCGCCATGACCAATTGCGGCGCTTTCGGCTGGGTCTCGGACCGGCGCGGCTATCGCTACGACGCGATCGATCCGGAAAGCGGCAGGCCCTGGCCGGCGATGCCCGGCACGTTCGCGGACTTCGCGAAGGTTGCCGCGGCGGCGGCGGGCTATGGCGGCTTCGAGCCGGATGTCTGCCTCATTAACGAATACACGGTGGGAACGCGCCTCAGCCTGCATCAGGACCGGGACGAGACGGATTTCGCCCAGCCCATCGTCTCAGTCTCGCTGGGGCTTGGCGCCACCTTCCTCTGGGGCGGCGTGGCGCGGCAGGACAAGGCGCGCCGGATCGCGCTCCATCATGGCGATGTCGTCATCTGGGGCGGGGCATCGCGCCTGCGTTTTCATGGCATCGCGCCGCTGAAGGCGGGCGCGCATCCGCTGGTCGGCGACCGGCGTCTCAATCTCACCTTCCGCCGGGCGCGCTAGGCCGGATCTGGCTTCCGCGGTTTGACAACCCGCAAATAGGTTGATATCAACTTATGTCGCTTGTGCCGGACAGGGAGGGTGCCGATGGGATTCATGCTTTCCGCCATCGCCGCCGGCCGGGACAGGCTCACGAACAAAGGGATGAGGGACATGCTGAAGCTCAATCCGTATCTGACGTTCAACGGCGCCGCGCGCGAAGCGTTCGAATTCTACGCCAAGGTGCTGGGCGGAAAGATCGTCATGATGATGACGAACGGTGAATCGCCGATACGCGATCATATCCCGGCCAACGCGCACAACCGGATCATCCACACGCGTCTCGTCTTCGGCGATCAGGTCCTGATGGCGTCCGACGCGCCGACCGACATGCATGTCGACACCAGGGGCATGATGGTCTCGCTGATGCTCGAGACCCCGGCCGAGGCGGAGCGCATCTACCGCGAACTGGGTGAGGGCGGTTCGGTCCAGATGCCGATCGCGGAGACTTTCTGGGCGCACCGCTTCGGCATGTTCACCGACCGGTTCGGCATCCCCTGGATGGTCAATTGCGAAAAGCCGATGTGAGGAATGCCGGATAGATACTTTACGCGGGTCGATCCATCCGCTTCGCGTGAGTCCGGATCGCGCTGAAGAGTTCGCGGTAGACCGCAGCTAGGTTCGGATAGCCGCAGTGGCGATAAGGCGCATTCGTCGGCAGGTGCTGCAGCAACCGCCGATGCGCTTCGCGCATATTGTGATAGGGAAGGCCAGGCAGCATGTGATGCAGCGCGTGATAGCGCATGCCCACCGGAAACTGCCATTCATTGAGCCATGGCGAGCCGGTGATGTTGATGGACTCGGCGATCTGGTCCGGGAAAGACATGGGCCGGCCGTCGGATCGGAAACGGTGCCCTGCAAGGTTCCGGACCCAGTTCAGCGCCACGCCGATTGTGCTGAGAATATAGAGCTGCGGCACAATCTGCCAGGGGAGCCAATCACTGATGACGGCGCCGGCGACGCCATAGATAAAAGCCATCGAAGCCAGTTCGGCCGGCAGCCACCAGCTGCGATCTTCTTCCGGCAACCTGCGAACGTAAGCCGGGTTGGATATATAGGATGACATATGTGCCAGCACCCAAAGGCGCAGCTTGGAACTGAGAAGCGATAGCGGCGTCATCAACGCAAAGCGCAAGACGCCGAAGAGCGGAATTATCGGAACCTGAAGGAAATAGACAATCACCTTCAAGCGCGATCCGCTTGCAAAGGGTTGGTACTCGCCGTCTTGCGCCGTGCCAAAGGCGCGACGGCTGTGATGGTCGGCGTGGTTCTTGTACATGAATGACGGCATCAGCATGGGAATGCCGAAACAGAGATTCCAGACCATCTTGAACGCGCGCATGCGCCCCTTCGGCATATGGGCGATCTCGTGTATGAAGACGCCAGCCCGGAACAGGGCAAGTGCTGCGATGACCAGCCAGGCAGCCTGCGTCGGTGAAAGAGCTTCCGCCGTCAGGTAGCGCCACGTGCTGAAATAGCCGACGGCGGCCGAAGCACCGGAGTCCGCAAAATAGATGGGTGCCTTGTGCGGATAGAGATCGCGGCACAGGCGCGCTGCCAGACCTTCATCGGTGTCGGTCGCCGATCCGTGACCGACGCCTCGCTCCGTCTCCGGGCGATGCTCCATTTCCCGCCGGCACTCGAAAGCTTGAGGCGGCACTGCATTCATGATGCGCGATCAATCTCCAGCTAGCGGGGCCTCGGCCCGCGACGGTCCAACTTCGTTGATATTAGTTGACTATATTTTAATGTTATTAACTTTTATGTCAGGATACGGTAAGAATATACCTTGTCAGCTTCCGGTAAGGAAAGGTATTTGAACAGCGCCAATCAAGCCCGCCAGGACTCGTTGGATCATTAACGAATTAATAGCGCAGCATTTTTTGGGACGGACGAACTGTCTGCGTTGCATGCTGGAGAATGCAGGAATGCCCGACGCAACATCGCTGCGGCGAAAGATGCAATCCGGAAATGCTTGTTTCGGGGCGTGGTTATTAACGAATTCGGCTGACGTTGCCGAGATCCTTGCCTTTGGCGGCCTCGACTTCCTGCTGATCGACCACGAGCATGGTCAGGGCGCTATCGGCGACGCGATCGCTCAGCTTCGCGCCATTCGCGGCAGCGGGTGCGCAGGAATCGTCCGCGTACCCGACCACGATACCACCTATATCAAGCGTATTCTTGATGCCGGCGTCGACGGTATCATGGTTCCCAACGTGACCAACGGCCAGGAAGCGGCGGGCTTGGTGAGCGCCTGCCGTTACCCGCCCATGGGCCGACGCGGCGCCTTCGGTGGCATGCGGGCCATGGATTATGGCTTCAATCCTGGATACTACGAGACGGCCGCCGAGAATTTGCTCATCGCCGTGCAGGTCGAAAGCAGCGCCGGGATCGACAAGATCGATGAGATTGCCGCCGTCGATGGCATCGACTTGATCTTCATTGGTCCACGCGACCTGTCCGCAAGCCTTGGCCGACTCAACAAATTCGACGATCCTGTCGTTCGGGCTGAGATCGATCGCGCCGAACAAGCGATCCTTGCCAGTGGCAAGCTGCTCGGCAGCACCGCCGTTAATGGCAAGGTGGCGAAGGAGATGGCAGCGCGGGGATATCGCTTCGTCATTCCTGGAAGCGACGTGACGTTGCTCGGCCAAGGCCTGCGCCACACCCTGGCGGAGGCGCGCTGATGGCCTATCTTCGCCTTCCCTTCTGTTCGCCCTACAAACTTGTCTGGCCGCTGTTAAAAGATCCCCAGACCCCGGCCGAGCGCATCCATCGCAGTTATGCGCGCTATGTGTGGCAGATGAACAGCCGGCAGGTCGCCGGACGCGTACTGCTTTACGGACTGCTCTGGCCAATCCCCTTCGCCTACCTTTCCTGGAAGCACACAAGCAAGCTTGGCGCACGTGTCAAGGCGGCGACGGGCAAGGGACATGCGCGGCAAGTATGGGAGCAGCTTCAGGTCGCGCTGCGTTATTCGATCTCGCCCAAGAAATACTATGTGTTCGAACTCTTCCGTCCCGAGCGCTATCGCAACTCGGCAGGTTATCTCGCGCGCTACGAGCTGAAGGGCGGGCTGCACACATTCCTCGAATCCCGGATCGAAGACCCGACGCGACGTATCCTCAATGACAAGGCGGCCTTCTTCCGGCATTGCCTGGATCACCAGATCGCCACGATGCCGACCTTTCTATGCGTCCACGGAGACGGGTCGACCGAGAGATTGTCGGATTTTTCCGGTACCCTGCCGGCCTGTGACCTCTTTGCAAAGCCTCTCAAGGGGCGGGGCGGACGGGGTTGCGAGCGCTGGCTCCATCAGAGTGACGGAAGTTATCTCGGCCAAGATGGCGAGCGCCTGAGTGCCGCGGAGCTGTTAAGGCATTTCATGGACCGGTCGAAGCTTTCGCCGATGCTTGTGCAAGAGGCTTTGCGTCCGCATGCCGACCTGCGCGATCTGTCCGTCAACGTTCTGACGTCGTGCCGCATGATGACGGTGAAAGATGAGGCTGGCCGATTTGAAGCCACGCATGCGGTCTTCAAATCCTCGACCAAAGAAGAAGCCATCGTCGACAATTTCCACAAAGGCGGGATCGTGTCGCGCGTGGAGATGACAAGTGGAGCACTTGGCCCGGCTTCCGACGCCGGCGTCGGCAGGCCCTGCATCTGGTACGAGGCGCATCCCCTGACCGGTGCCAGGATCGGCGGCCGAATTCTCCCGCAATGGCGGGAGACAGTCGCTCTCGTTGAACAGGCACATGCCGCATTCCCGGACCGGATCGTGGTCGGCTGGGACGTCGCCATCACTGAACGCGGCCCCATGATTATCGAGGGCAATGTGCAGTCGGGTTGCGACATGATCCAGCGCACGCACGAACTGCCGGCGGGTATCGGCCGCCTTGCCGAATGCTATGCCTTTCATGTCGAGCGCGCCTTCAAGCGCAGCGTCTCCCTCGCCTGGAAGAAGCGAAAGGGTCTTGCCTGAAAGGGCGCCCTAGCCGGCCTTGTCGATGAGATGCCAGCGCATCAGCGCGCCGTAGCGCGTCGGGCCAAGCGGCGAGGCGTGCGGGCGCTGGATGTTGTCGACATCCGGCGCGGCATTGCCTTCGACGATCATCAGGCCGCTCGCGGTGATGGCGATATCCCAGCCGACGATGATCCGGTCGGAAAAGGCGGCGTGGGCGCGGGTGCCGAGCGCGATCACATCCGGCCACAAAGGCAATTGACGGCCGGTGATGGCGGCACCGGTTGCCGGGTGCCGGTCGATCCAGCCGATGCTGGGGGCAAGGCCGAAATCGGTGGCCCGGCCGAGCTTGCCGGTTTCAAGATCAACCGCGGCGGCGATGCCGCCCGAATGGAAATTGTCGACGATGCTCGCCTCGCTCTTGCCCATGCGGAAGACGGCGCGCACGGCCTCGTATTCACCCTTCTCATTGAGTAGCGTGATGAGGCGGACGGTCGCCAGAGCCCCGGGCGAGAGGTCGGCGATGTCCGGATGATTGATGAGGCGCCGCTGCACCAGATATGGTTCCTGGTGCGAGAGGTCGATGAGATGCGCCAGCAGCGCGTCGTGGCCGAGCGTCTTGCCGTCCCGCGCGTGATAGGCACCGTCCTTGAAATGCCAGAGTTCGGCCCGCGTGCCGCCACGCCCCTTGGTGCGCTTGATGAAGAGATCGGCTGCCGGCAGCTTGCCGCTGCCGCCGGCGATCGCTCCCTTGTCGAGCGAGAGTTCCATCGCCGAGACGGGGAGGCCGTGTTCCAGGCAAAAGGTGGCGAAGCCGACCTTGTCGGTAAGCGGTGAAAAGGTGCGCGGCTTGAGGCGCCGGTAGAGGCTGTCCTTGACCGCGAAGCGGTGGATATAGAGTCCGGCTTCCGCGAAGCGCTCGGGCAGGAAGAATTCCATCACGTAATAGGCCTGCGGGCGGAAGCCGAAACGTGCCGCCAGGATGACTTGCTCCAAGACCTGCCGGAACGCGCCCTTGCCGGTCCGCGCCTTCACCATTTGCCCGTTGCGCTTGACGAACTTGCGGATGAGCCGGCCAAGGAAGAAGGGCCAGAGCAGGAGGAGGACCAGCATCTCCGCCTTGCGCAGCGGCCCGAGGCTGCGCCAGATCAGGCGGTAGTGGAGCTTGTGCAGCCGTGCCGCATCATTGTCCGCCGGCGGCAGGAAGGCCCAAAGGAGCGGCAGGGATGGCGGGTATTTGAGCGCCGTTACCTTGATGCCATCGAGCAAATGTGTGTTCACGCGCCGGCTCCGGACCCTGTTCAAGTGTCCGAACGCCTCTAGCAGACCGATATCGATCCGTCACGCAAAACCGGCGCCGGCACCGCCTCAATAAAGGCGGCCAAGCCGGTCGAGATGCCACAGCGCCAGCGCCGGAAAGCGCGTGTCGCCCAAGGGCGACCGGCAGCAGCGCTGCACGATATCGGTATCGGCGGCGGCATTGCCCTCGACGATGACGATGCCGCGATCCGTCAGAGCGACATCCCAGCCGATGAAGGGGCGGTCGGCAAAGGCGAGATGCGCTTTGAGGACGGTTTCCAGCATCAGCGGCCAGTCCGGCAGGACCCGCCCGGTGATCGGCGCGCCTGTGATCGGATGGGCATCAAGCCAGCCAAGGCTTGGCGCCAGTCCCATATCCGAGGCCGGTCCCAACATGCCCGTTGCCAGGTCGACGCAGGCAGCGATGCCGCGACTGGTGCTCGACACGAAGGTCGCCCACGGCGGCGGGAAGAAGGGGAAGCTGACCGAGAAGCGGGCGCGCCTCGAATGCCCGAGCACGCGCGTCACTGCGTTCAAGGGTGGTGATGCCGACGTTCTGGATATCCGCGGCGGCGACGATCAGAAGTCGCTCCTGCGCCGCACGAACTTCCGCGGCCTGATGCTGACCGGCCACTGCCGGCTCGGCGCGATGGGCGGAGTTCCGATGGGCGCGACGCTGCGGCAATCGATCGAGACGGTGGATGGTGGCTGGGAGCCGGTTGGAGCGATCGCTCACCGGCCGCTCGAACTCATCCGGCCGTACGACGAGAGCCCGTTCACGTGGTACGACTTCGACATCGCGCTGCCGTGGGGTAACTGGACTGGAGACGCGCTGCCGTCTCGGCGTGCCGTGGAGGACACGCTCGTGCTCGAATTCCAAGGAGTTCGCACGCCTGTCGCGGTGCTCAAGCTCGAGTACATCCGCGGCGGCG
>CAZUAL010000022.1:0-22240 GCA_964618305.1 uncultured Dongia sp.
ATCCCGGCGGTGTGCGTATCGGCACTGCCGAAATCTATCGTCAGGTCGAGCAGCTGCATGAAATCCTGGAGAGCATCGTCATCGGGCAGGATTGGCAGGGTGACGTCCGCGTCGTTCTCTTCGTGCGCCTGCGCCCCGGCGTGACCTTGGACGAGACACTCGTCAAGAGGATCAAGGAGCAGATCCGCGCCAACACGACACCGCGCCACGTGCCGGCCAAGGTTGTCGCCATCGCCGACATTCCGCGCACCAAGTCGGGCAAGATCGTTGAGCTTGCCGTCCGCGACATCGTTCACGGTCGCCCGGTCAAGAACAAGGAAGCGCTCGCCAACCCCGAAGCGCTCGACCTTTACGCCAATATCCCGGAGCTGCAATCGTGAGCCTTGTCGCCAATCCGTGGCTGGCCGCCGTCGCCGTACCGCCGATCGCCGAGGCACAAGGCTGGATCGAAGGCCGCACCTTTCCGGCCGAGAAGCCGCTCATTGACGTGTGCCAGGCCGTGCCCGGCTACGCGCCGCCGGATCAGCTGATCGCGCACATGGCCGACGCATTGAAGGTCCCGACGACGCACCGCTACACCGATATTCAAGGACTCGGCGATCTTCGCGCCGCGCTGGCCGGTGACATCAATCGGGTCTATGGCGGTGGCGGCAAGGTGGTGACGGGCGAAAACGTTCTCGTGACTGCCGGCTGCAATCAGGCCTATTGCCTTGCCACGGCTGCCTTGGCGAAGGCGGGTGACGAAATCATCCTGCCCCTACCCTATTACTTCAATTACCAGATGTGGCTGGACATGATCGGCGTCAAAGCGCGCCATGTCCGCTTCCGCCCGGAAGCCGGCGGCCAGCCCGACCTTGCCGAGATCCGCGGCGTCATAAATGCCAATACGAAAGCCCTCGTCCTGATTTCGCCCAACAACCCGACAGGCTCCGTCTACCCGCCGGAATTCCTCGACGCGGCGCTCAACCTTTGCCGCGAAGCCGGCATCGCCCTCATCCTCGATGAAACCTACCGCGATTTCATGCCGCACGATTTGGCTCCGCACGGGCTGTTCAAGCACGCCGACTGGCAGCAGAACCTTGTTCATCTCTACAGTTTCTCCAAGGTCTTCTGCCTCACCGGTTACCGCGTCGGTGCCATCGTCGGCGATCCGAAGCTCCTGGAAGAGATCGGGAAGTCGATGGATTGCGTCGCCATCTGCGCGCCGCGCATCGGCCAGATCGCCGCGAAGCATGGGCTGGAGGCACTTGGTGATTGGCGGCAAGGCAACACGCGGCTGATGCGCGAGCGGCTTGCAGCGCTGCAATCAGCCTTCGCCCGCAATGATCTTGGCTATGAAGTGGTCAGCGCCGGTGCGTACTTCTGCTACGTCAAGCACCCGCACCGGGGAAAGCCGGCGGCGGCAGTGGCAAAGCGCCTGGCGGACAAGCAGAACCTCCTTGCCCTTCCCGGCTCGATGTTCGGCCCGGGGCAGGAGGATTTCCTGCGCGTGGCCTTCGCCAATGTCGATGCGTCGAAAATGCCGGAAATCGCAGGCCGCCTCGCGGCGGACGCGGCGGATGGAGCCTGGTAGTTACGGCCTGATTTCGATCGGCGTACCGAGTTCGACCGCCGACCAGATCACGTCCATGGTCAAGTTGGAAACGCCGATGCAGCCATTGGTGAGCGGCGAACGCGTGAAGAAGCGCCACCATTGCCGCTGGCCATGGATCATGATGCCGCCGCCCGCATCCTCGCCCCGCGTCGCCGCGCGCGAAGCCTGCGCCTTGTTCGGATAGGAGACGAGCAGCGCCTTGTGATGGGTCGAGGCATCGTTGCCCCAGATGAGCTTGTATTTCCCTTCCGGCGTCCGCTGGTCGCCTTCGCGCCGTTTCTGACCGACAGGGTTCTTGCCCAACGAAATCTCGGCCGAGAAAACACACTTGCCGTCGCGCATCAGGCTGATCGTCCGCGCGCTCTTGTCGACCAGCACCTTGTCGACGGGACCGATGACGAAGGCCATCACCGGACCCGGCAGATAGACGAGAACCGCCCAACCCAGGAGCAGCACGGCCAGCAGCTTCGCCGCGCGCCTCAACCAGAGCGGTGGCGCTTCGGCGACCCAGCCGACGCTATCGAGGACGAGTTCGCTCATTTGCTCTCGAGCAGCGCCTGCAACTCGTTCCATTCGCGCTTGCCCATGCCGCTCGATTCCTGCGTCACCGCTTCGCCGGCAAGGCGGCGCTTCACGACGGCCAGCGCCGATTTCGACAAGGTTGCGGCGCCCAGACGATGCTGCACGAAGGCTTCGTAGGTGAGCGGCACCCAGCGCTTCAGCACGTCGAGCATTGCCTCGGCATAGACGCGGATTTCGTATTGCGCATGCGGATCGGCCCGCAGCGACAGGAAATGCATGAAATTGTGGAGATCAATCTTCCAATACCATTGGGTATAGAAGTTGAGGCTCAGATTCATCCGGGCAAGTTCGCGCGCGAGGCCGGAGCGGTTGGGATCGACCGCCTCACCCGTTTCCGTCTCGTTGAGCATTTCGACATAATGGTCGTAGGCCTGGGTCGAATCCTGCTTCAGCAGATCCAACACGCGTTGCGCCTCCGCCCCCTCCAGCACGTCGCCGCGGCCCTGCCGGTTGGAGACCGACTGGGCTGCCAGATGTTCCGGCGCCGGGATGTAGAATTCCCGGTCGAGGATCGAATAGCGC
Source organism: uncultured Dongia sp. (assembly GCA_964618305.1). GTDB lineage: Bacteria > Pseudomonadota > Alphaproteobacteria > Dongiales > Dongiaceae > Dongia. The sequence continues at coordinate 2,699 of CAZUAL010000022.1, forward strand.
GCTGAATATTCATTGACGTTGGCGGTGCGGTGACGGATCCACTGGCGCGCCACGAAGATCGGCATCTTCACGTGGAACTTGATCTCGCACATCTCGAACGGCGTCGAGTGACGGTGCCGCATCAGATAGTGGATGAGCCCCTGATCTTCCGAAACTTTCTTGGTGCCGCGCCCGTAGGATACGCGCGCCGCCTGTACCACGGCATTGTCGTCGCCCATATAATCGATGACGCGGACGATCCCATGATCGAGCAGCGGAATGGCCTGGTAGAGAATCTCCTCCAGCGCTGGTGCGACCGCGCGCCGGGTCGGATGACTTTGCGCGCGCTGTTCCTCAATCGCCGCCAATTGCTCGGGTGATAGGGGCATACCGGATTCCGCCTTCCAGAAAGTCCTGCGCCGGGGGCGACTCGCGCCCCGCCGACAATGAAGCCGGCCGCGCGTTTTACCGGGAAGCGACGGCCCCAACAAGGCGGCGGAATGCGCCCCGACAAAATGATTAACAAATTGCCACCGGCGGGACTTTCCCAAGCCAATCCGGGCGCCTATATTGGGGATGTCGGGAAACCGACTATGGCGATAAACGTCTTGTGAAATAAGCGTTGCGGACCCGGGGGCGGTACCCGGCGCCTCCACCATAATACCAGCCGATCAAGCACTTAGCTTTGGCCGCTGGTCACATGGGGGCGAAACAGGATCGACGTGCGCGGTAAAGACAAGGCTTTTGCTCGGTATGGTACCCGCCGTTATCGGGCCAAACCTAGAGATGCCAACGACAACGTTGCATCCGATCTTCGTATGGCTGCCTAAGATCCCTAACGGGCTCTAAGTAGCTTACAAGAACGCGGTACCGGGGGGCGCCGGGCAACAGAAAGCCCCCCACCCGCCAATTGCGAGCGCGCCGGCATGGGGGCCGGCTCGAAGCGTGCGGGGCAGGAAGGGGAGTGGGTACGTCGTTATGGCTAAGGACTGGCTGCGCTACGATCAGATGGTGGAGGACGCCCTGCGCGGGGTCGTCCGGCGGGCGCTCACCGAGGCAGCCGTTTCCGGTCTCCCGGGCGATCATCATTTCTACATCACATTCCGGACCGACCATCCGCTGGTCCGCATTCCGCAGCACCTGAGATCTCAATATCCGCGGGAAATGACCATCGTCCTGCAGCACCAGTTCTGGGGGCTGGAGGTCAGCGACGACAGTTTCACCGTCACCTTGAGCTTCGGCGGCAAGCACGAGGCCCTGTCGATCCCGTTCGAGACCATCGTCAGCTTCGCCGACCCGTCGGTGAAGTTCGCCCTGCAGTTCGATTCGGCCGAAGCGGAAGACGAGGAAGAAATCGACACGGACGATCTTGCCGATGAGCCCGTTCTGGCGCTCGACAAGCCCGAGGCAAAACCCGCCCTCGCCGACCAGCGCGCGGCCGTGGGTGAAAACGACAAGGCCGCAGCAACTGGCGGAACCGTCGTCGCCCTCGACGCATTCCGCAAGAAGCAGCCCTAAGGAAAGCCGCCCCGCCGGCTCGCCGGAAATTTGTAACCCAACATTTTCAGCACTTGACGGTACGTAGGCGTCTGCGTATTTTCGCCGCACCTCTCGAACAAGGAGGAGGACCGTCGAATGAATTATGTCACCCGAGGAAGCTGCTCCGCAGCCTGAGATTCGATGTCGGTCGACGCGCCGATGGCGTGTCACCGTTTCCCTTGTTCACCGGAAATCTCCTTCAACTCTAGCCGCGTAAACGTCGGACCAGTTCCGTCGCCGCTCGATTCCCATTTCATTTGGGGTCGCCGTCGCCGGCAATGGCTCGTCACTTTCCGGACAGACCCAAGGTACTGACACGTCGCCGCTGGCCAAAAGGCCAGGCAACGTCACGCCGTCATCGCATCTCACACTCAAACCCCGCGCCTTTGCTGCCGGTCGTTTCGCCCCTTTGGGTGCGTTCGACGGAACGGTGGAGCTTTGCCGGCATCAGGGCGCTTGCAAACAGAAGGAAAGACCAACATGCCGATCCAACTCAATCTCTGGGCCCTGATGCTCACCCGCTGGCTGACCCGCTCGCGTCAAAGCAATGCGTTGACCACCGTCGTCATAGGCGACGAGCCGACGCTCCCTAAGCGCCGCAAAGCAAGACGGGTGCACGCACCGCCACCAGGCGACATCCGGCTGCTGTCGGCACATATGCGGCGCGACATCGGCCTCGAGCTCGATCGAGCCTGAGGGAAACCACAAGGGGGCGGCCTGCGCCGCTCCCGCTTTCCCTTGCCCGTCAGCTCAGCATGTCGGTGACGCGCGCCAGACGCTGGCTCGCCGTCATCGCGATCTGCAGAATCTGTGCGCGGCGCCGGTTGCCGTTAAGCTGGGTAACCGGTGCTTCGCGCAGGATCGCCCCGCCATGGCGGTCGGCGATGATGAGTCCGCAATCCTCCGGCAGGATCTCGCGCGGAAAGTCTGGTGCTACTGCGAAGAAGAACCGATCGCAGAAATCCCGGTATTCCGGCCACTTCTGATCAGCCCTGAAATCCGCCCGACAGGGTTTGATTTCGACGATCGCGATCTCCCCGGCATCGTTGATGGCAACGATGTCGGCGCGCCGCTTCACCCGAAGCGGAAATTCAGCCAGCGGCGCAAAACCGAGATCGCTCAGGAGGCGCATGACGCCCCGCGCGATACCGGTCGCCACGAGCGGCTGGCCCGATGCCTCCCCGCCGAGCGGAAGAAGATTGTCGGACATGATCCTCCCCTCTCAGAAAAGGCCAGCTTGCCGACTTGTTCCCGTTTTGTCCATAGGCCCGAAACCTTGCGGTCAAGCGCCCCAGCCTATATCCAGGGCGGCGCAACAGGGGGTTGGATGGGCAGCGGGGAATCCTTCAGGCGAGCAAGCTGGCCGAAGCGCATCTGGCGCTTCGCGACGCGCTTCATCGCCCTCTTCCTCATGATCTCGGTCATTTTAACCACCGTCTACAGCATGGCCCCCGTTCCGGTCACCTGGCTGATGCTGATCCGCCTCGTCGAAGGAAACTGGATCCACAAGAGCTGGCGCGCCTACGAGAACATCTCACCCAACCTGGTCCGCGCCGTGATCGCCGCCGAGGATGCGAAGTTCTGCGAACATCGCGGCTACGATTGGGAGGCGATCGAAAAAGCCTGGAAGCGGAACCAGAATGCCAAGCGCATCCGCGGCGGCTCGACCATCAGCAACCAGACCGCCAAGAACGTCTTCCTCTGGCCCGACCGCACCTATCTGCGCAAGGGGCTCGAATTCTATTTCACCGGCCTTATCGAACTTGCCTGGTCGAAGAAGCGCATTCTCGAAGTCTATCTCAATGTCGTCGAGTTCGGCCCCGGCATCTATGGCGCCGAAGCCGCGGCCCAGGCGCATTTCGGCAAGTCCGCCAAGGAACTGACGCGACGCGAAGCAGCCCTTCTCGCCGCCGTATTGCCGAACCCGATCCGTTGGTCGGCCTCCAAGCCGACAAGCTATATCCGCAACCGGGCAGGCACGATCCAGGCCCGCATGAACGACGTGCCGGACCCGACCGGCGATCCCTGCCCCCGCACGAGCGCCGATTAACCAAGACAAGCGGCAACCGACAGCGGCAAAATTGAACCCATGCCGACGATCGGTAGCGTGATCAACAACGGCCAAGGCCAGATCATCGCCAAGGTCCCGGGCGGCGCGCCGGGGACAGAGACTTTTCTTGTCCGCAAGACAGGGAACAGCGGCGCCCCGAATGAAAACGCGTCCAGCGCAAAGGCCAGCACCAACGCCCAGCCGGCGCCCGGCCAGCTCTCCGACGAAGAGAAACGCATCGTCGCCGAATTGCAGCAGCGCGACCGCGAAGTGCGGAACGAGGAACAGCGGCACGCCGCCACCGCCGGCCAGTTCGCCGGCACGCCCCAATACGTCTTCCGGCGCGGGCCCGACGGCAAGCTCTACGCGGTCGAAGGCAAAGTGCCGGTCAACGTCAATGTCAGCGGCACGCCGGAAGAGCAGGAGAAAGCCCTGCGCCGTGTGCAGGCGGCGGCCGTCTCAGTGCAATCCCCGTCATCGGGCGACACGTCAGCCGTGGCCAGTGCTGCGGCAGCCCTTGTGGCACAAGGCGACGCATCGGGTTCATCCGAAGCCGAACGTCGTCAGCAGGCCGAGAAGGCCTATCGACGCTCGCAACAGACCGCACAGGCGGCTGATAGTGCCGCTGCGATATTCGGCGCGATCGCGGATCAGCGCATCTGACGGCCGATCCGCTACTGACAGATCGCCGGTAGCTCGCGCAATCAATGAGTCGGGCCGCCTTCGGCTGACCCCGCATTCATGCGCCGCCAGAAGATCTGGCAACCCCTGAATGAGCCGGCGAGCACCGCGATCGCCGCCACCGCAAGCCCGATGATGGTGACGAAATCATCGCTGGCCGGCAGGCCGGCCATGGTGGCAAGGATGACGCAGCCACCGCCGAACAGTAGAGCTGCCAGTGAAGCCAGAAACAGGATGCCGCTCAGGAACCAGAGAAACCCATAGACAATCTGCATGGATGCTTGCCTCAGGGCTTCAATCGCTTGATCAGGTTCCAAGCCACATAGACGGCCCCAAGCCCGAATAGCAGTGGCGGTCCGGCCACAATCATGGAAAGCCCGCCTTCGGTCGGAAGCATGAATATGATGCACCCGCCCGCGCCAAGAATGACAATGACGCCGGCGACGATGACGGCCCAACTGACGATCCTCAGGAAATCGTCGAGATCTCCCGGTCGTGGTGTTTGATTGTCGCTCATCTTCCCTCCTTGGCCCATCTATCCCCTTTTGCCGCGGCGCGGCCTGCCGCCAGCCGCCCCTCAAGACCGGGACGATAGAAAAGATTGTAGGTGTCGAAGGGGATGATCTTCCCCTCCGGCGTCACGAAATGGATGCAGGAGCGTTTGACCTGCCCCGTGCAGAAATTGAAGCGGTCGAGAAACTGGATGCCGAGCACGCGAAAGACGCGGTCATAGCCCAGCGCCTGCGGCAGCGCGATATCGGGCAGGCAGCAGAGCAGCGACTGCAAGGCCGGCGCCGCATTGTTGCCGGCGGTCGATAGCGACATCAGTTCAAAGAGCCGCTGCTTCAGCGCCGGATGCTTCTCATAGGCGATCGTGTTCGGCCCCTCGCGCAGGATCTCCTCCTTCGGCAACAGGCGCGTGATCGGCGTCAGCTTCTCGCCGTCGCGCAGCGCATAGCCGTTGGTGATCGATTCCGGGTTACAGGGCAGCGGGATAATATCGTCCGGCGCGAACTGGTCGAATTGATCGAGGATGCCCCGGCGAATGTCGGAAAGCACAATGCGATTGCGCTTGGCATCGAACCCCTCATTGCGGCCGGCATCCTGCACCGGCTGGAAGGTGACGCCGCGCACACAGCGGTATTTGAGCGCGTGCCGGATGATGTCGCCGATCTCATGATCGTTGACACCGCGTTTCAGCACGACGACGAGGGTCGTGGCGATATTGTACCGCTCCAGATTGTCGAGCGCCTGCGCGCGCACCGATCGCAGATCGGCGCCTCGAATATCCATCAGCGCGTCGCGGTGCAATGAATCAAATTGCAGATAGACCTCGAAGCCCGGCGTGAATTCCTGCAAGGCGGCGACGAAATCCGGCTCCTTGGCAATGCGCAGGCCGTTCGTGTTCATCATCAGGTGACGGATCGGCCGACGTTTGGCGGCGCGCAGGACCTCAATGATGTCAGGGTGCAATGTCGGTTCGCCACCGCTGATCTGCAGCAGGTCCGGCTCGCCTTCGCTCGCGACCAGCGCATCCAGCATCTTCTCGATGGTGGCGAGATCGAGCTGCTTCGATCGTGCTGGCGCTGAATCGGCAAAGCAGACCGGGCATGTCAGGTTGCAATGCTCGTTGATCTCGATGAGGGCCAGGCACGAATGCTGTTCATGGTCGGGGCAGAGGCCGCAATCGAACGGACAGCCGTAATCCGTGCGCGATTGGAAGGCGAGCGGAATATCGCCGGGCTTAAGCCAGTCCCGCTGCTGGCGCCAATAGGCGGCATCGGTCGAGACCAGCGTCTTCTGCACACCGTGCGTGCCGCAGCGCTTCTGGTAATAGACCGCGTCACCCTCGATGAGGATCTTGGCCGGAACCGGCAGCAGGCAGGTCTCGCAAAGGGACGTCGTCTGGCCGAAGAATTGATATGGTCTGATGTCGCGCATGGTGCCGCCGATTCCCCCAAAGCATGAAGGCAGCGTAAAGGAACAGCAAAACCGAGCCAATCTGGAATACGGTATACTCGTTCACAATGCGCCCGTAGGGCTTCAGGAACTCCAGCGCGAAGCGGTCGGCGGCAAAAACCAGCATGAAAATGTGAAAGCCATAGGCCGATGCAAGGTCGGGCCGGCGGCGCGCCCAGACGAAAAAGCCGGCGGCGAATGCCAGCATGATCGCACTTTCGTAGAGCTGGACCGGATGGCGCGGGATGCCATCGCCGAAATCATGCGCCCAAGGAAGGTCGGTCGGCGTGCCGAAGGTGAAATCGTCCATGCCAGCGAGGAAACAGCCGATCCGCCCGATACCCAGGCCCAAAGCCAGCGGCAGCACGAAAACAGCACCGGTCGATCCGCGCTGGCGGCGGATCAGCTTGTAAAGCTCGATCCCCACGACGGCCCCCAGCACCGCGCCGAACACGCTGCGACCAATCCCCGGATGCCCCGAGACGATCAGATTAAGCGTCCCCAGCCAATAGGCGCCGAGTGCGGCCGAGACCACCAGCACCATCCAATAGGCAAGGGACCGCCTGGCATTTTGCGCCAGACCCGCCGGCATCAGATAGCGCCGGTAGAGCCACCAGCCGGAAGCACTGCCGAGCGCTGCCGACAGGAGGTCGGTTACAAAATGCAGGTTGAAGAGCAAGACAGCTTAGGCCGCGTCGCCGAGCACATTGTACCCCGCATCCTCAATCGCCGCGACGACCTTGGCACGATCGGCATTACCGCCGACCTTCACCCGTCCGCCTGAGACATCGACCTCGACTTCGGCACCCGGCGCCGCCTCGGCGAGCGCCTTCTTGATCGAGTTGGCGCAGCCGCCGCAATGGATGCCTTCGACCTTCAAGTTCAGCATGGGTCACAACCTTTCCTGATCCGGTAGGCAGAATATGGGGTCTCCCATCATGGGAAGGTCAAGCAGGACCCGCAGAAAATCCATCCGACAGCCCTTGACGAAACTGTATTTCGATATATCTTATTACTCGATATATCGAAACAGAAAGGATAGATATATGTTTTCCAAACACTTACGTGAATGCCGCGATAATGGCCGGGATGGCGGCGACCGGCGTTTTGCCCGGGACGAGTTCGGCGGCGGCGGCTTTTTTGGGGGTCGTGGCGGTTTCGGCCGACATGGATTCGGTCGTCATGGCCGGCGCTTTGGGCGCATCTTCGAACATGGCGATCTGCGCTATGTGGTGTTGCAAATGATCGCCGAGAAGCCCCGCTATGGCTATGAGGTGATCAAGGCGATCGAAGAGAAACTCGGCGGTGCCTATACACCGAGCCCCGGCGTCATCTACCCCACCCTGACACTGCTCGAAGAAACCGGCTATGCGACGGTGAGCGAGGCTGAGGGCAACAAGAAGCTCTATGCCATCACCGAAGCGGGCAAGGCTTTCCTTGCCGAGAACAAATCGATCATCTCGGCGATCTTCGACCGCATCAGCGAGACGCATACCGCGCATGGCGGTGGTCCGGCCCCGCAGATCCTGCGGGCAATGGAAAACCTCAAGATCGCCGCTCGCCTGCGCATGTCGCAAGGTCCGCTCACCGAGGAACAGATCCGCGCCATCGCCGCAGCGCTCGATGAAGCCGCTCAGAAGATCGAGAATCTGAAATGATGATCGGAATGCTCATGTCCACGACCCAAACCGCCGCCGCCAACACCAACGCACAGCCATTGAGCTCCGTCGCCCGCGTCGCTACCGACAAGGCGGCGCGCTATATGGGCCAATTGTGCAAGCATTTCGCCCACAAGATCCCGGCGGCCTTCGACGCTGAGACGGGGCGCATCGAATTCTCCATCGGCGTCTGCGAACTGGCGGTGGCCAAGGATGCACTGGCGATCCATGTGTCCGCTGCCGATGAAGAGGCCCTCGCCAAAATGGAGGATGTCGTCGCTCGCCACCTCGTTCGCTTCGGCTTCCGCGACGAGTTGGTGGTGACCTGGCAGCGCGGCGCCTGAAGCGCTGGCGAAGGTTCATATCTGTTGCCCCGCGATCGCCTTTGCTTTTCTGAGGCGAAGCGACCGACCCGATGGCCCCGCGCTGCGCCCACCTCTCTCTACCGTCATGCCCGGGCTCGACCCGGGCATCAGTCGGCGACTGAAGGTCTGGGCCCAGGAGAGGCTGATGCCCGCCCTGCCGACACATGTCGGCATTTACCGACTAGGCCCGGGATAACGGAACTGCGTCGGCGACTGGTGGGCCGCTTCCCTCACGTCTCCAACATCGATCCCGTTTCGACGAAGCGCTGATGCCAGGACAGGGCTTCCGGCAGGATGACCGGAGTCTGCAGCCCGTACGAGCTCTTGAGCGCGCGGTCGAAATAATCTCCGAGAGCCGGACGGAAGATGGGGTGGGCGCACTTTTCCATGATGACTTTGGCGCGCTGCTTGGGCGCAAGGCCGCGCAGGTCGGCTAGTCCCTGCTCGGTCACGATCACCTGCACGTCCTGCGTGATGTGGTCGACATGCGAGGCATGCGGCACGATCGCTGAAATCTTCCCGCCCTTCTTGATGGAGGGCATCATGAAGATCGAGATGAAGGCGTTGCGCGCGAAATCGCCGGACCCGCCGATCCCGTTCATGATGCGCGAGCCCATCAGATGGGTCGAATTGATGTTGCCATAGATATCCGCCTCGATCGCACCGTTCATGGCGAGGCAGCCGAGGCGCCGAATGAGCTCCGGATGGTTGCTGATTTCCTGCGGGCGCAGGATGATCTTATCCCGGAATCGCGCCATGTCGCGGTTGAGCGCCGCCGCCGCTTCCGGGCTCAGCGACATCGCCGTGGCCGACGCCATGCGCAGCCGCCCGCTTTCCAGCAGGTCCAGCATCCCGTCCTGCATCACCTCGGTAAAGGCGGTGAGGTCATGGAACGGGCCGTTGATGAGGCCGCCCAGCACGGCATTGGCGACATTGCCGACGCCCGATTGCAGCGGCAGCAGTGTCTGCGGCAGCCGGCCCTTCTTCACCTCATGGCCGAAGAATTCCAGAAGATGCCCGGCGATCCCCTGTGCCGTCTCGTCCGGCGCCTCGAAGGGGGCATTGCGGTCCGGGGCATCGGTCTCGACGATGGCGACGATCTTCTCCGGGTCGCAGCGGAAATGCGGCTCGCCGATCCGGTCGTCGGGCTTTTTGAGCGGGATCGGCACCCGGTTGGGCGGCAGCGCGGTGCCGTAATAGATGTCGTGCATGCCGTCGAGGGCGGCATTCTGCCAGGAATTGACCTCCAGGATGACGCGCCGGGCGCGGTCGAGCCAGGTTTTGTTGTTGCCCACCGACGAGGACGGCACCAGGGTCCCGTCGGCGCGGATGCCTGAAATCTCGATGACGGCCGTATCGAGATCGCCCAGGAACCCTTGCCAGGCCATGGGCGCCACCTGGGAAAGGTGCATGTCCAGATATTGCATTTCGCCGCGATTGATCTTCTCGCGGCAGGCGGGGTCTGAATTGTAGGGGAGCCTGAGCTCGATCCCGTCGACCTTGGCAAGCGCCCCGTCGAGTTCCGGCCCGGTTGAGGCGCCGGTCCAGATGCTGACCCGGAACTTATCGCCCGCCGCATGGGCCGCCTCGATCCGCTTCGCCAGAGCCTGGGGCACCGCCTTGGGATAGCCCGAGCCGGTAAAACCACTCATGCCGACGATGCTGCCGGGAACGATCAACGCCGCCGCAGCCTCCGCCGACATGATTCTCTTGGCGAGGCCCGCATGGGCGATGCGTGATCGATCCGTCATCTTGATCCTTCTCCGGGCCGCCCCTCAGTGCGGCTGTTCCTTGACCTTCAGGAATTTGACCTTGGGATGGTCCTGTTGCGCGCGGTCGAGGTGCCAGGCGTTGCGGGCCAGGAATACGGGATCGCCGTTATGGTCCTTCGCCATGCTGGCCCGCGTTTCGTCGATGAATGCCTTCAGCGCCACGGGATCGTCGCTTTCGACCCAGCGCGCGGTATGAAGGCTGGTCTGCTCGAACTTCACCGGCAATCCGTATTCCGTGCGGATGCGGTCGGCGAGGATTTCGAACTGCAGGGCGCCCACCACGCCGACAATATAGTCGGTGCCGATCTCAGGCCGGAAGACGCGGGCTGCACCCTCCTCCGCCAATTGTTCAAGAGCCTTCCCCAAATGCTTGGCGCGCAAGGGATCGTCGGCGCGGACCGATTGCAGATATTCCGGCGCGAAGCTCGGTATGCCGACGAATTGGAGTTCCTCGCCCTCGGTCAGCGTATCGCCGATGCGAAGGTTGCCGTGATTGGGGATGCCGAGGATGTCGCCGGCATACCCCTCTTCCGCGATCTCGCGGTCCTGGGCCAGGAAGACGACCGGGTTATGGAGCGTCAACTGCTTGCCCGAGCGGACATGCAACATCTTCATGCCGCGCTGATAGCGCCCTGAGACGAGACGCGTAAATGCAATACGGTCACGGTGTTTGGGATCCATGTTCGCCTGGATTTTGAAGACAAAGGCCGTCGTCTTCTCCTCCGTCGGCTCGACCACGCGCGTCAGGGTCTTCTGCGGCCGGGGGGGCGGCGCCATTTCGGCAAGGCCTGAAAGCAGTTCGCCGACGCCGAAATTGTTGACGGCCGACCCGAAGTAGACCGGCGACAAGTGCCCCTCGCGATAGGCTTCGAGGTCATAAGGCTTCATAAGGCCGCGCGCCATCTCGACATCGTCGCGCAGGCGCTGCACCTCGTCGCTCTTCAGGTTTTGCTCAAGAGCCGGATCGTCGATTCCTTTAATTTCAACAACATTCTCGTCTTGCTTGCCGCCGCGCTCGAACAGGATCAGGCGATCCTTGAGGAGATCGTAGCAGCCGCGGAAGGTCTTCCCCATGCCGATCGGCCAGGAGGCCGGCGTTACGTCGAGCGCCAGCTGGTCCTCGATCTCGCTCAAGAGATCGATCGGCTCGCGGCTCTCGCGGTCCATCTTGTTGATGAAGGTGACGATGGGAACATCGCGCAGGCGGCAGGCTTCGAACAGCTTCCTGGTCTGGGCTTCGATACCCTTGGCGGCGTCGATCACCATCACCGCGCTGTCGACCGCCGTAAGGGTCCGGTAGGTGTCTTCCGAGAAATCCTCGTGGCCTGGCGTGTCCAAGAGGTTGAACGCGCAGCCCCTGTACTCGAAGCTCATGACTGAGGCGGTGACCGAAATGCCGCGTTCGCGCTCGACCTTCATCCAGTCCGACCGCGCGCGCCGCTGCTCGCCGCGCGCCTTGACGGCGCCGGCCAACTGGATGGCACCACCGAACAGCAGCAGCTTTTCGGTGAGCGTGGTCTTGCCCGCGTCCGGGTGCGCGATGATCGCGAAGGTCCGGCGCCGGGAAACTTCGTTCGGCAGATTGGCCATTAGGTCACTCGAGGGAGAAAAACGGAAATCGAGCCGCAATCTAAGCAATTCGCGTGCTTTTTCCAGCCAAAAAGAAAGCTTTCAACCAACTGATTTTTAAGCTTTTCTTGAGCTGACGAGCATGACGCCGCCAAGAACGAAGGCGGCGCCGACCATTTGCTCGACAGAAACGTTCTCGCCCAGGAAAAGCCAGCCGAAGAAGATGGTGGCAACCGGGCCGATCGAGCCGACGATTGAGACCTTGGAAGCCCCAACGAGCTGGATCGCCTTGGCGGTGAGGAAGATTGGGAGCACCGTCGACAGGCCAGCCATCGCGAAGGCATAGGCATAGACCTGCCAGGGCTGCCTGACCGCCTCGACAAGCGGGTTCGCGATCACGAAATGGATGACACAGGCGATGGCGGCAACGCTGGTCGCAAGTCCCGCGAACTGCATCGACCCCATCCGCTGGGTCATCTGCCCGCTGCCCACCAGATAGATCGCATAGGTGATCATGCAGAGAAAGACGAGGACACCGCCGATGAGAGTCGCCCGGTGGTCGCCCGTCACCTCAATGTCGTGCAGGAAGGCGATGCCGATCCCGACATAGGAAAGGACCATGGCGAAAATGGCCCGCCGGGTGATCCCCTTCTTGAAGAGATAGACGGATATCAGGACCACGACGGTCGGATAGAGGAAGAGGATCAGCCGCTCCAGCCCCGCCGAAATATAAGCAAGCCCCATGAAGTCGAGGAGGCTCGAAAGGTAATAGCCGACGAAACCTAGGAACAGGATGCTAAGCCAGTCCCGCGCACTCAGGCGAACCTCCGACTGCCGCGCCGACCACCAGGCGGCGGCCAAGAGCACGGGCAGCGAGAAAGCCATGCGCAGCGCCAGCAGCAGCACCGCATCCACCCCATAGAGGTAGGCGAGCTTCACGAAGATGGCTTTCATCGAGAAGGCGGCGGAGGCAAGGAACGCCAGGAGGACGCCGCGGTTGGCGCGCATGATCAAGGAACCTGGATGGCAAGGACGAGCTTGAGCCTAGCCGGACCATTCAAGACTGAGTAGCGCGAAAGCATCATGCCCAAATGCGCAATCTGGACATCGCAACCTATTCAACGGCCCAGCGACATACTTCGTCACCTGGGCGACCGCACGACCTTGGCCTACGGGGCGGCCTGCGCCGCCCTCAGCCGACGGCCTGCAGCTTTTCCGGCGTGGGCTGTTCGAGGCCCCACATCTTTTCCAGGCTGTAGAGCTTGCGCACTTCCGGCCGGAAGAGATGGACGATGATGTCGTTGCCGTCCACCAGCACCCAATCACCCTGGCTGATGCCTTCGATCCCGATCGGCTTGGCGCCCGCCTTGGCGAGCTTCTCGGCCACGTGGTGCGCCATTGCCGCCAATTGGCGGGTGTTGCGACCGGTGGCGATGACCATGTAATCGGCGATGGCCGACTTGCCGGCGAGATCGACCGAGACGATGTCCTCGGCCTTGTCGTCATCGAGGGACTTGGTCACCAGCTTCAGGAGCTGACGCGCCCGCGCATCGGCCGAGTTCACGGCCTCAACGGTCTTCGCTGTCGATTTCCTGGGAGCTTTGGCCTTAGCTGCAGCCTTTGGGGCGGCACCTTTCGGCTTGGCGGCTGCCTTGGGCTTTGTCGTGACCTTGGTCTTGGCCGCTGGCTTTGACTTCGCCGCGCTCTTCTTGGCTACTTTGGGAGCAGCCTTCTTGGCGGCGGGTTTTGCAGTACCGGCTGATTTGCGAGCGGTCTTCCGGCGAACCGCGGTGTTCTTTTCGGAAATGGCCTTCACCCTCCTCTAGCCGGCGTCACGATCCGCAACATCATCGGGGCGTCGCCGGTTTTGCCGCCCGCGAACCTGCCTCGCCCCAGAGCCGTTTCGCACGGATCTCCGTGGCAGAGATCGGATTCAATCGATGATGCACAAACATCCACGCCGGCGGCTGCGACGTGACCAGCGTTCGGGCAGCTTGCTCCCGCGCCCGAAAACAGGCGAATCGCCGTGCCGCCAGAGCGGCCAGTGCCCTATAAGTATATGTCGGACGGTCAAAAACCGCAATTGGCACCAGATTAAAGATCTGTTGCCAATCCTTCCAGCGATGCATGCCGGCAAGATTGTCGGCCCCCATCAGCCAGACGAAGCGGTAATGCGGATATTTGCGAATGACCTTTTTCAACGTATCGGCGGTGAACTGCGTGCCGAGGCGGAGTTCGAGATCGCTCACGCGAATGCGCGGATGCGCCGCGACACGCTGCGCTTCGGCGAGCCGCGCATCCAAGGGCGCCATGCCGATGGGGCTTTTCAGCGGATTCTGCGGCGCCACCAGCCACCAGACTTCATCGAGGCCGAGATAGGCCAAGGCGGCAAGGCTGATGTCCCGGTGCCCGTCATGGGCCGGATTGAAAGAACCGCCGAGGATGCCGATCTTGCGCGCGATCGTCGACACGGTCAGGGACGGACCTGGCCGTTGCCGCGCACGATGTATTTGTAGGAGGTGAGCTGCTCGGCCCCCACGGGACCGCGGGCATGGAGCTTGCCGGTCGAAATACCAATCTCGGCACCCATGCCGAACTCGCCGCCATCGGCAAACTGGGTCGAGCTGTTCCAGATGACGATGCCGGAATCGATCTCATTGAGGAAACGCGCCGCAGTCGCTTCGTTCGCGGTGATGATCGCCTCGGTATGATGCGAGGAATGGCGCTCGATATGAGCGATCGCCTCGCCCACGCCATCCACCACCTTCACTGACAGAATGGCATCGAGGTATTCGGTGTCCCAATCCTGGGGGCTTGCCGCACCCACGCGCTTGTCGAGCGCCTGGATTTCGGCATCGCCGCGGAGTTCGCAACCCGCCTTGATGAGATCATCCAGGATGGACTTGGCGAATTTCAGCGCCGGGCGGTCGATGAGGAGCGTCTCGGTCGCGCCGCAGATGCCGGTGCGACGCATCTTAGCATTGAGCACGATCTTCCGCGCCATCTCAGGATCGGCTTCGGCATCGACATAAGTGTGGCAGATGCCGTCGAGATGCTTCAAGACCGGGATGCGGCTTTCATTGGCGATGCGTTCGATGAGACCCTTGCCGCCGCGCGGAATGATGACATCGATATACTCCGTCATGCCCAGCATGATGCCGACGGCGGCGCGATCGGTCGTCGGCAGGCGCTGCACGGCGGCCTTGGGCAGGCCGGCGGCGCAGAGACCTTCCTGCAGGCAGTCGAGAATGGCAGCCGCACTATGCGCACTTTCCGAGCCACCGCGCAGGATGGCGGCATTGCCGGATTTGAGGCAGAGGCTCGCCGCGTCCGCCGTCACGTTGGGGCGGCTTTCATAGATGATGCCGATCACGCCGAGCGGCACGGAGACACGCTCGATCTTGAGGCCATTGGGCCGATCCCAACTGCCGAGCGACCGGCCCACGGGATCGGGAAGCTCGGCGATTTCCTCAAGCCCCTTCGCCATCGCCTCGATGCGCTTGCCGTCCAGCATCAGCCGGTCGAGCAAGGCGCCGGACAGGCCCTTCTCGCGCGCGGCCTTCATGTCGCGTTCATTGGCGGCGAAGATTTTCGGCGCCTGAACACGGAGCTCGGCGGCCATCGCACGAAGCGCCAGGTCCTTTTTATCGCGCGGTGCCTGGGCGAGCTTCGCGGCGGCAGCCTTGGCCGCGCGGCCGAGCGCCAGCATTTCATCCATCAAGGCGTCGCCGGTTTCTTTCTTCAGCGCGGTCATTCTTTCACTTCCTGCCGAGAGTCTTCACTTCCACCCCCACCCTCCCCCTGAAGGGAGAGGGAGATTCTGCGACCCGTCAGCTCAAGACCAGATCGTCGCGGTGGATCATCTCATCACGACCGCGATAGCCGAGCAAGGCGGCAATCTCTTTCGATTTGTGGCCGATGATGCGTTTGGCGTCGGCGGCATCGTAGGCGGCCAGACCGCGCGCGATCTCGTTTCCTTCCTTGTCCACCACGAGCACGGCATCGCCGCGTTCGAAGCGGCCCTCGATCTTGGTGATCCCGGCCGGGAGGAGCGAGCGCCCGCCCTTCAGGGCATTGAGGGCGCCGTCATCGACGACAAGCGTACCCTTGGCCTTGAGCGAGCCGCCAATCCAGCTTTTGCGCGCGGTCTTCGGACCGCTCGCCGGCACGAACCAGGAGCACGTACCGCCGTCGAGAATGGCCTGCAGCGGGTTCATCTTCTTGCCGCTGGCGATGACCATGCGGCAGCCGGCGGCCATCGCAATGCGCGCAGCGGCGATCTTTGTCACCATGCCGCCCGAGGAATAGCCGGTGGGGGCGACGCCGGCCATCGCCTCGATCTCGCTCGTCACTTCGGTTATCTCGCTGATGAAGGAAGCGTTCTTGTCCTTCCGGGGGTCGGCGGTATAGAGGCCATCGATATCGGAAAGCAGCACCAACGTATCGGCACTGATCATGGCGCCGACGCGGGCCGCCAAGCGGTCATTGTCGCCGAAGCGGATCTCACTGGTTGCCACCGTATCATTCTCGTTGATGACGGGGACGGCACCCATCTGCAGCAGCGTGTTGAGGGTCGAGCGTGCGTTCAAATGACGGCGGCGTTCCTCGGTGTCGTCGAGGGTAATGAGGATCTGCGCCACCGTGATGTCGTGGCGCGCCAGCGTTTCCTGATAGGCATGCGCCAGGCGAATCTGACCGGTCGCCGCTGCCGCCTGTTTTTCTTCCAGGCGCAGGACGCCATCGATGAGGCCCAGATGACGGCGCCCCACGGCGATGGCGCCGGAAGAGACGAGCACCACTTCCTTGCCCGCCTTGCGCAGGGCCGCCACATCGTCGGCCAAGGCATCGAGCCATTTGCGGCGAATGCCGCCGGTCTCGTCATCGACCAGCAGGGCCGAGCCAATCTTCACCACGATGCGCTTGGCGCTGGCGAGCGACCGTTCCTTGTTCGATGTCTTCTTCTTGTCAGTCATGGGAGCGCTTCCCCTACCCCTCACCCCGACCCTCTCCCCGCTGACGCGGGGCGAGGGAGTTTCTACCGAGCCCTCACGCCTCGATCTCAATTCCCGACATGGTCTCGGCCTGCTCGGCGGCTTCGCGCGCCTTGTCGGCATCGATAATCTCGAGCATCTTGCGCATCAATTCGGTGACGCCCATGCCGGCGGCACCGGAGACGCGATAGACGATCTGGCCTTTCTTCAGCTTCGCCGCTTTCTTAAGGGCGGCGGCTTTCTCCTCGATTTCCTCTTCCGTCAAGGCATCGATCTTGTTGAGGGCCACGAGCTCCGTCTTGGTCGCGAGTTCCGGGCTGTAAGCCTTCAATTCCTTGCGGATCGTCTTGTAGGCGCCGGCCACATCTTCCTGCGTTCCATCGATGAGATGGAGCAGCACGCGGCAGCGTTCGACATGGCCCAGGAACTTGGTTCCGAGCCCCGCCCCTTCATGAGCCCCCTCGATGAGGCCGGGAATATCGGCGAGCACAAACTCGCGTTCGTCCACATGGACGACGCCGAGCTGCGGCTTCAAGGTCGTGAAGGGATAGTCGGCGATCTTCGGCTTGGCGCGCGAGACGGCCGCCAGCATGGTCGACTTGCCCGCATTGGGAAGGCCGACGAGACCGGCATCGGCGATGAGCTTCAGGCGCAGCCAGATCCAGCGTTCCTCGCCCGGCCAGCCCTGCCCCGCATGGCGCGGCGACTGGTTGGTCGAGGATTTGAAATGGGCGTTGCCGAAACCGCCATCGCCGCCACGGCACAAGACGATGCGCTCGCCGGGCTTGGTCAGATCGAACAGCAATGTTTCCTTGTCTTCGTCGAAGATCTGCGTACCGACGGGCACGCGCATGATGATGTCTTCCGAATCCTGGCCGGAGCGCATCTTGCCCATGCCGTGATAGCCGCGCCGCGCCTTGAAGTGCTGCTGGTAGCGATAGTCGATGAGCGTATTCAGGTTGGGCACGACTTCGACGATGATGTCGCCGCCGCGACCGCCATTGCCGCCGTCGGGACCGCCGAACTCGATGAACTTTTCGCGCCGGAACGAGACGCAGCCAGCGCCGCCGTCACCGGATTTCACGAAGATCTTGGCCTCGTCGAGGAATTTCATGTGACCGGCCTTTCACCGATATTCTGGCAGAAGCGCAGCAGATAGCCGTCGGGATCCTGTACCAGGAACTGACGCTGGCCGCTTTCGTGATCGTCGACGCGGTACCAGCGATCGACCGGCGCCTTGTAGAAGGGGATGCCGGCGCTGTTGATCTTGTCGGCCAGAGCATCGAGATCGTCGATCTCGATCTGCAGATTGATGCCGCGCCCATAGGGCTGCACCATCTCGCCCGTCAGCCACGATCCGTCTTCGCTGTACTGCTCGATCATGATCTGGACCCTACCGCGCTCGAGATAGGCGAAGAGATGTTCCGGCCGCTCGTAGGCGGGATTGAACCCGAGGAGACCGACATAGAATGCCCGCGACCGCGCGAAATCGCTGCAGATCAGTTCCGGCACCAGGGGTGCGTATGGATAGTCGCTGGGCTTCATGATCGATCGGATTTCCGGAGAACGAAAAAGGGGAACGGCGTTTCCGCCATTCCCCTTTCAAACTGTATCAGCGAATGGCCGCGCCCGAAACCCGGGCGCCGATGCTCACTCGGCTGCCGGGAGCGCCACGGGCAGCACCGACACGACGGTACGACCGCCGGCGCCGGTCTTGAACGTCACGCGGCCAGCCGCGGTGGCGAACAAGGTGTGATCCTTGCCCATGCCGACGTTGAGGCCGGGGTGAACCTTGGTGCCGCGCTGACGGACGATGATGTTGCCGGAAACGACGACTTCGCTGCCGGCCTTCTTCACGCCCAGGCGACGGCCAGCGCTATCGCGACCGTTGCGCGAGCTACCACCGGCTTTTTTATGTGCCATTTGGGTCTCTCCCTAAATTCCGACCAAGGCCCGCGTTAAGCGGCCTTGATGCCTTCAATCTTGAGCACCGTCACGAACTGACGATGGCCGCGCTTGCGGCGATAGTTGTGACGACGGTTCTTCTTGAAGATGATGACCTTGTCGCCCTTGCGCTGCTCGACCACCTTGGCGGTGACCGACGCGCCGGCCACGTTGGGCGAACCAACGGTGATGTTGCCGCCTTCGCCGACCATCAGCACGTCGCTGAGCGTGACGCTGGCGCCTTCCTCGGCGTCGAGCTTCTCGACCAGGATGATGTCGTTGGTGGCGACCTTGTATTGCTTGCCGCCGGTCTTGATCACTGCAAACATAATTGCCGTCCTGAGAGGCGGGTCGCAGGGAAAGCCCTACGCAGCGCCGTTACATGCCAAAAGCTTCGGGCCGCCGAAGGGCGACCCGTTCGCGGTGGGAAATAGACTTTCCGCCCCCCGCCTGTCAACCGGATTCATACCCCGCACCCCATTGCGGGTCACCCGGCAGGTTGCAGCCTAACTCCTTGGTTTCAGGCCCTCAAGGCGCAGGATTTCGGTCGCGGGCCGGGCAATCCGGCCATCCTGCTCCAGGCCCACAACGGTAAAAATCCCAGCGTAACAGTCAAGCATTGCCGCTAGCCGGCTGAATTTGTTGAGAATCGGATAGTGCAGCCAGCTGAAATCGGCTGGCAGTTCCGACATTCCGTTGGCATGGCGGCAGGCGTCGCGGAATCGTCCGGCGCTGTCCACCCCGCGCAACCAGCCTTTCGGCCAGGATTCGTTGCCGTCGGGGTGGTTGGGCCAATGATTGGCGATGGCGATCGGGCCCCAGCGAAGCCTCGCCCTCTTTTCCAACCGTTCAACGACGACCGAGCGCCCGTCCGCGCCGGCGAGGCTGAAAAGGGCCGGAATCGCCAGCTCTGTGTCTTTGAGAAGCGCCAAGGCTTCAGAAAAATCACGTGCTTTTTCAAAGACCTGCCGCAACAGATGGGTGGGCGGGATGGCTCTTTGCTGGCGCACCCGCAACCGTTCGATGGCCCAATCG
>CAZUAL010000023.1:0-22094 GCA_964618305.1 uncultured Dongia sp.
CGGCGACGTTCTTGGTCTCGAGATCGGCGTTGGCCTGGTTCACCTTGACGCCGAGGCGTTCGAGCATGCCGATGAGGCTTTCACGGGTGAAGGGCGACTTCTTCTTCACATCGTCGCCGGTCCCGTCCAGGCCCACGACGAGTCCGTAACCGACCAACTGGTTCTCGCGCACGCCCTCGAATTCGGCGATGTCTTTGATGCGGGACAGTGCCTTGGCCGGCGTCGCGGGGAACATGCCGGACATTGCGACGGCAACCGCGACCACTAGGTGCAGCCATCTGCCGCGCCGAATGGGGAAGTGCATTGGGAATTTAGTCGTCATGCTGGCCATCGGTCCGAGACGGATCAGTTTCCCGCCAATTCATGCGAGTTCCGTGCCATGCGCATCGTCGGGATTATGTGTTATTTTTCAGCATGATAGATAGGAAGTGAGCGGCGGAATTGCCGCGCGCGGGTGGAAAAATTCGCCGCGGCCATTGGGTGCGGGTAGAAATTGCCGGGCGTCCGAATGGCAAGTCGTTAATTCTTTTAATCTTTAATTAGGCGGCGATGCTATTATATCTGGGACTCGGGCCTTCCCGTTTCAGGTGACAAGTGGCCATCAAGATCGACCCAGTTTCTCCCAAGCCAGTCGCTGCCGGCCGTCGTGTCGGCGGTGCTTCCGCTGCTGGCGGCGGGGCGGAATTCGCCAAGGCGCTGGGTGAGTCCCAGGGTGGGCAGAGCCATGTTTCCATGGCGCTCAGCGTCAATTCGCTCTCGGTCGTCCTTGCCGTTCAGGAAACGCCGGATGCGGCCAAAGGCAAGGCGCGGCAGCGCGCCCGGGACCGCGGCCTCAAGATGCTCGACTATCTGGAAGAGATCCGTCTCGGCCTCCTGATGGGTGCCATTCCGAAGGACCGGCTGGAGCAATTGGCGCAGATGGTGCGCGCCAAACGGGAGCAGGTTGACGACCCGAAGCTCACGGCGATTCTCGACGAGATCGAGCTTCGCGCGGCGGTAGAACTGGCCAAGCTCAGCCGCTGAGTTTGAATTCTCATTCTGAGAATCATTTAAAATCAATGAATTAACGGCAAGTGGAAGAGATAAATCTCAACTTGCGGGCAACGCCCTTTTGCCTATACTCCGCGCGAAATTCGCCCCGGATTCAGATGCTTCCGGAGCAAGCTGGCAACGACCGATCGAGACCGCGCATGAAGCCTTTGCTGTCGCCCGATTATCGTCCCTCGGAAAAAGAGCCGTTCATGAATCCGGTACAGCTCGAATACTTCCGCCAGAAGCTTCTGGCTTGGAAGGGCGAGCTGCTGCGCGAGTCAGGCGAGACGCTCAGCCACTTGCAGGAGGAAAGCCTGTCCGAGCCGGACTTGGCCGATCGTGCTTCGCTGGAGACCGACCGGTCGCTGGAACTGCGGACGCGCGACCGCGAACGCAAGCTGATCCAGAAGATCGACGAAGCCCTGGGACGGATCGAGGACGGCTCCTATGGCTATTGCGAGGAGACCGGTGAGCCGATCTCTTTGAAGCGCCTGGAGGCTCGTCCGATCGCCACCCTGTCGCTCGAGGCGCAGGAACGCCATGAGCGGATGGAGCGCACCCACCGCGACGATTGATCGACTGTCTCGATCAATTCCCCTTGCTTTGATCGACTGAGGCGATGGTGAGCCACGGCCACCGCGCCACATATGTTTGTGCCTTGGCCAGCGCGCCGGACTTGTCCGAACAGACCTCGTTGACCACGAGCAGACCCTGCTTAAGCTCCTCCGCGCCATAGGGCGCATGGAGATCAAGTGTGCCGTCCGGTCTCGGTCTGACGCCGACGCACGTGCAGCGGATCTGAAAGCGGCCGATCGCCTCGCGTGCCGAACTTACCGGCGCATACTCCGCTCCGAAGCGCTGCTTGTACCAGAGATGCACCCGCGCCTGGTTCTTGATGTCGATGATGGCGTCGAGGTCGGCGAAGACCAGCTTCGCCCGCTCGATCACACGATCTTCAGCCTCGTAGGAAAGATCCGTCGGGTCGAAATAGAAGAGATCGTAATCCTTGATGCCGGCGGTCGGCGGCCGACCGCTCTGGGCATTCCAAAAGGATTGGTACACGCTGCCGGCCACGAGCCAGGCCTCGTTGATCCCCAACATCGGCAAACGCTGCAGGATGGCGCGGTTGATGGGGTTGGCGAGGGTGGCGTTGATGAGGTCGGGCATTTGCCATTCTAGGGAGCGGCAGCAGCTCTCTTCAAGGCCGAGGAGAGTGGAGGCCGGATCTGACACGCCATCAAAAAAGAACCCTCCCATCCGGGTGGATGGAAGGGTAGTTGCCGTCATGAACTCGTCATCGGCGCCATCGCGGGCCGATCGTTGCTTACCTAGGGAAAGTGGCGGTCAGAACGGGAAGAAGATGTCGTAGACCTGCTGGCCGAAGCGCGGCTGCTGCACATCCGACAGCGTACCCTTGCCGCCGTAGGAAATGCGGGCCTCGGCGATTTTGTCGTAGTTGATCTCGTTGACGTTGGAGATGTCCTCGGGACGGATGACGCCGCCCACGGTGAGCTGTCGCAGCTCAT
This sequence comes from uncultured Dongia sp., assembly GCA_964618305.1. GTDB lineage: Bacteria > Pseudomonadota > Alphaproteobacteria > Dongiales > Dongiaceae > Dongia. Next base: position 2,559 of record CAZUAL010000023.1, read on the forward strand.
AGTTCACGCGTACCTGCTGGGAGCCCTGCAACACCATGTTCCCATTGGGCAGGACCTGGGTGATGATGGCGGCGACGCGGAGCTTGATCGCTTCCGAGCGGTCGACTGTGCCGTTGCCGGTCGTACTGGTCTTGCTGTCGGCGTTGACGAGGTTCCCGGCATCGATGCCGTCGGGGAAAATATCGCCCAGCATGGTCTCGTAGCCCAGCAGGTTGTCGAGGCCGGCGCTGTTGCTGCCGTCGCGACTCTGTCCGGTCTTGTTGGCCAGCTTGGCCTCGTCTTGGATTTCTATGACGACCGTCAGAATGTCGCCGATCTTGCCGGCGCGCTGGTCCTTGAAGAAGGCGCGGCTGCCCTGCCGCCAGAGCGAATTGGGCTGGCGCAGATCGGCCACCGGCGAGGGCATCGGCATCGAGACCGGCTGGTATTTGGGGTCCGTCTGCGGATTCTCGATCGGATCCATGCTGGGTTCCTTGCCGATCTCCGCGACGCGGTCGATCATGTTGCCGCAGCCGGCGAGGGTGCTGGCGCCCAGCATGGCGGCGGTGGCAAGGAGCAGCGAGGGTCGGCGAATTGCTTTGCGAGCGGCCATTCCGGCCTCCTTCAGTTCAGGGTGAGCTGGCCGGCGACGGGCACGATGATCGTGCTTGCGTCTCTGACGATGCCGGTCAGGTCCTTCTTGCTGTTGACGTTGATTACACGGATGGGCTGGCCGATGGCCGCATCTTCAAGGGCCTTGCCGGTGACGGTCAGCATCATCGGACCACTTTGCAGGGAAAGGGTCACCAGGGTGTTCTTGCGCACGGTGGGCGTCATGACGAGGTCGCTACCACGCAGCATCTGACCGGTCCTGAGCGGCCGCTTGGTCGTCATGCCAACCAATTGCCGCGCATCCGTGATGACATTGCCGATCAGCCGGTCCGTTCGCACGGAGATCCATTGCAAATCTTCATTCTGTACCGTGGTTCCGGCATTCATAGGATGACTGAAGACAGGGATGTCGATCGTTTCGAAGATCGACCCGCTGACTTGCCGGGCCTGAGCCGTTGGTCCGTCGGCCGGCACGATCAGTTGCGCGGCAAAGCGCTGGCTGGTGGGATCATATTGCAGATTGCGCACGCCGACGCTGGCGGAAACGTCCATTGGCAAGACGAACTCGACATCACCGCCATCAATCACCAGTTCCATGCGCGCATCATTGCCTGTGCGCTCATGGATCGCATCGGTAAGGGCACCAATGACGGAGTTTGCCGGCACGCGCTGGCTCATCCGGCCCACCAGGACTTTCTCGAACTTCGAAGCGGGACGCCAGTCGAGGTGATAAGCGCGCGCGAGCTGGGTAAGAAAGCGGGCGTCGAATGAGATGGTCTGGCCTGGAGCCGGTGCCTGCGCAATGGGCGTGTCGCCGACCGACAGCGATTCCATGAACAGGTCTCCCAGCCGGACGACGTCGTCGTCCACCATGACATTGGTCCGCAAGCTGAGGCCGGTGTTCTCCAGTTCGGAATCCCCAATCGTCCCGGCCGGCTCGGCGCTTGCGAGCATGTCGGCCTGGACGGGCGGCGTGGCCGCAAGGCCGATCGCGGCCAGCACGATGGAAATGCACAGTAAACGGCGTTTCATGGCACGCCTCCTCACCGGATGTTGGTGACAGTTGCCATCATGTCGTCGGACGCCTGGATGACCTTGGAGTTAATCTCATAAGCCCGCTGAGCGGCGATGAGATCGGTCATCTCGCTGACCATGTTGACGTTAGATTGCTCGAGGAAATTCTGTTGCAGCGAACCGAAGCCGACTGCGCCTGGGTTGCCCGTTGTCGGCCCACCCGACGCTTCCGTTTCCAGAAGCAGATTGTCACCAGTCTGCTGCAGGCCGGCATCGTTGATGAAGGTGGCAAGCTGAATCTGCCCGAGGAGCACCGGCGCGGTCTGGCCTTGGATCGTCACTTCCACTTGGCCGTTGGCGTTGATGGTGATGTCGTTCGCGTTGTTCGGGACCGTGATGTTTGGAACGATCGAAAAACCATCGGCTGTCACGATCGTGCCATCGTTGGAGAGGCGGAAGGCCCCGTCCCGGGTATAGGCCGTAGTGCCGTCCGGGAGTGTTACCTGAAAGTAGCCGCGACCCTTGATGGCGACGTCCAGCGGATTGTCTGTCGGTACGAGCGAACCTTGCTCGTTGATGCGATAGACGGCGACCGGCTTCACGCCGACGCCGACCTGCACACCCGCCGGTACGATGGTCGCCGTATCGGAAGATTGCGTGCCGACGCGGCGCTGGTCCTGATAGAGCAGGTCGGCGAATTCCGAGCGGCTGCGCTTGAATCCGCTGGTCGTCACGTTGGCAATATTGTTGGCGATGACGTCGATGTTCAGCTGCTGGGCGAACATGCCGGTCGCGGCGGTGGTCAAGGACTTCATGACAGTGTCTCCCTTCCGGCCTTAGGAGCTGGGGATGATGTAGTTGACGGCGCGGCGCATGCGCTCGTGCTCGCCGTCGAGGAACTTCTGGGCCGCCTGATAATTGCGCTGTACCCAGATCATGTTTGTCATCTCGCGGATCGATTCGACGTTCGATCCTTCGATCATCCCCTGCTGCACCTTGAAGTCGGCAGTATTGGCCGGGGTCGGTGCCTCGTCGGCGGCAAACATCATGTTGCCCTGCGGCTTCAGCGCCGATTCATCGTTGAAGGCGACGACATCGAGCTTGCCATAGATGACTGGCGTGTTGCCGCCTTGAGTTCGGTCAGCCGAAACGGTGCCGTCCGAGGCGATGGTGATGGGGCCGTCATCCGGGTTGAGGGTGAGCGGTGCGCCGCCGGCCATCACGCGGAAGCCGCCGCTGGTGACGACTTCACCTGCGGCATTGAGCCCGAACCGTCCGTTGCGCATGTAGCGCGGCCCGTCCGATGTCTGGACGACGAAGTAGCCCTTGCCCTGAATGGCCGCATCAAGGGCATTGCCCGTTGCCTGGACGTTGCCCTCGCGCATGTCGTGGTAGCTGGCCAGATCCTGCACGTAGGAGAGTTTGACCGGCTTTTCGGCCTTGATCAGGTACTCGCTGAAGACCATGCCCTCGGCCTTGAAGCCGGGGGTATTTGTGTTGGCGAGGTTGTTCGCCACCACGTCCATCTGCCGGGACAAAGCAAGCTGCCGCGACAGAACGATGTAAGTCGGTGTTTCCATGACGGTGCCCTCAAAAGGGTCGGCTTAAATCCAGCTCTAACGGCTGGTGCCTCCCTTATGCAGGTGCTGTGCCAGGAGTAAATGTAAGTAAAATCAATGCGTTAAGGTGAAGCCAGAATGCCCGATGCAGAAAATGCCGAGGGCAAGAACGGGCCGGTCCCGGCACAAATTGCGCGGGTGCCGCTTCACGGGATGTTAACCATCCCGGATTAGTGTCAGCCCATTGGACGACCAGCATTTTTTAAGCGAACCAGCCCAGCCGGCACTAACCGGCTGTAAACTCGGGGACTTTGGCGATCATGGCAGAAAAGGCCGCAGAGGCAGAAGGCGCAGAAGGCGCATCCCAAACCAAGAAAAAGATGAGCGGCAAGAAATTGGTGCTGTTCATTGTCCTGCCCTTGCTGCTCCTGGGTGGTGGCGGGGCCGCCGCCTATTTCCTGCTGTTCAAGGAGGAGCCGAAAAAGGAAGGCGAACACGCAACCGAAGGCGAGGCGGCGCACGAGGAAGAGGCCGCTGCCGCCGAGGAGGAGGGGCACGCCCCGGCCTTTGTGGAATTGCCGCAGATGAAGGCCAATCTCATCATGACGGGCAAGAAGCAGCCCTTCATGCTCACCACCATCGTGCTCGAGGTCGGCTCGCCCGAGGAGCAGAAGATGGTCGAGGAAGTGCAGCCGCGAATCGAAAGCGAGATCAACATCTACCTACGCAGCCTGCGCCCGGAGGATGTCCAAGGGGCGGCCGGCCTGCAACGCCTGCGCGAAGAATTGCTGCTCCGGGTCAAGGAAGCGGCAAAACCGGCCAAGGTGAAAGATATTCTCTTTAAGGAAATGCTGGTTCAGCAATAAGATGGGAAACCCTGGCGCGGTTTGTGCAAGTACCTGGTCGCCAATTGTCCCGCAAGGTGGCGGGAAGGCAGACCGCCCAAGGTTGGAATAGTGCCCATCGAGGTAGGACATGATCGACGATCCTGAAGAGGAACTCTCGGAAGAGGAAAAGGCAGCAGCGGCGGCCTGGGGCGACATGGTCGACGAGGAGGCCGATGGCGGCGGCGACGGCGCTGACGGCGCTCCCACCGGGCCTATGTCAAACCGCGTCCTCGACCAGGACGAGATCGACAGCCTCCTTGGCATCTCCAAGGGCGGCGGCGGCGAGGAAAAGACTTCCGGCATCCAGGCCATGCTCAACAGCGCGCTCGTTTCCTACGAGCGCCTGCCGATGCTGGAAATCGTCTTCGACCGACTGGTGCGGATGCTCTCGACCAGTCTGCGTAACTTCACCTCGGACAATGTCGAAGTGAGCCTCGACAACATCACGGCCATCCGCTTCGGCGACTATCTCAATTCCATTCCGCTGCCGGCCATGCTCGGCGTCTTCAAGGCCGAGGAATGGGACAATTACGGCCTGCTCATGGTCGATTCATCGCTCACTTACTCGATTGTCGACGTGCTGCTGGGAGGCCGCCGCGGCACCGCCGCGATGCGTATCGAAGGCCGACCCTATACGACGATCGAGCGCAATCTGGTCGAGCGCCTGGTGAATGTCGTGCTGAACGACCTCACCGCCACGTTCGACCCGCTGTCACCAGTGACCTTCCGCTTCGAGCGGCTGGAGACGAACCCGCGCTTTGCCGCGATCGCGCGGCCGGCCAACGCCGCCATTCTCGCTCGCCTGCGCGTGGATATGGAAGACCGCGGCGGCCGGCTGGAACTGATGCTGCCCTATGCGACCCTGGAACCGGTGCGCGAACTGCTGCTGCAGATGTTCATGGGCGAAAAGTTCGGCCGCGATTCGATCTGGGAAACGCACTTGTCGGGTGAATTGTGGCAAACGGACGTGAAGATCAACGCCGTGCTCGATGAGGTTTCGGTCTCGCTCAACGAAGTGCTGAACTGGAAGCCGGGAAGCCGGCTGGATCTTGAAGTGACGCCGGAATCGCTGGTCGAGCTCCGGTGCGGTGATGTGAAACTCTTCAACGGCCAGATGGGCCGCAAGGGCAAGCACATCGCGGTCAAGCTTCAGGAACGCCTGATCAAATAGCCCCCTTCGGCGGCGCGAATGGAAATGATGTCGCTGGGATTCTTGATTGATTTCATCCTCGTCGCCTTGCTGGCGGCGACGCTGTTCTATGTCCTGCGTCTGCTGAAGCGCCTCGGCGAATTGCAGAAGGACCGCGACAGTTTCCAAAAGCTGATCGCGGATTTCACCAGCGCTACGGCGAATGCCGATCGGGCCATGGCGGACTTGCGCATTGGCGCCGACGGGGTGGGGCGGGAACTCGGCCAGCGTATCGAGCGCGGCCAGGAGGTGACTGGGGCGCTCCAACATAGCGCTGACGATCTGAAGATGCTGATTGCGCGGGCCGAACAGGCAGCGGACAAGCTCGAATCACAGTTGCGGATGACGCGCGACGGAGCCGGTATGGCACCGGGCGCGGCAGGGCCGTCTCAGCCGGGCCGGCCGGCCGGCGAGGGGGCGGCCCAACCGGCAATCGACCCGCAGACGCAGGCGCTGCTATCGGCCCTCGGGCGTATCCGCTAGGATTGATTGATGTCGAAGACTGAGCCCACAGCGCCCAAGCAAGCCGGACAAATCACACCGCCCAGGGTCCGTCTTCTGCCCGCCCTCGCCGGGGTCATGGCGCTGGTGTTGACCATTCGCGTCGGCGACATGTATCACCACATCTCGGTCGGCATCGGTTCGGAAACGCAGGCGCAGTCGGCACCGGCCGGCAACCAGGCGGCGACCCAGCCCGCGAATGCCGTGCCGGCACAGCCCGCGAACGCGGCGCCGACGCAGCCGGCAGCGGCCAACGCGGCGCCTACCGAGCCCGCGGCGGAAGGTGGGGCAGAGAACGCGGCGGCGACCGAGCCCGCGAAGAAGGCCAAGGATCCGTTGGAATATACGGACGAGGAAGTTGAAGTTCTCCAGCAATTGGCCAAGCGGCGGGAGGAACTTGAACTGCGCGCCCGTCAGCTTGACGAGCGCGAGGCCATGGTCGTTGCGGCCGAGCAGCGCATGGAACAGAAGATGGCGGAGCTCAAAGCCCTGCAATCGACCGTCGAGGAACTGCTGAAGAAGCGCTCCGACGAGGAAGAGGCGCAGCTGCAGATGCTGGTCCAAAACTATGAGAAGATGAAGCCCAAGGAAGCGGCCCAGGTCTTCGAGGAAATGGACATGGACCTGCTCGTCGATCTGGTCAGCCGGATGAAGCCCAGCCGGTCGGCACCGATTCTCTCCCTGGTCTCTCCGACCAAGGTCAAAGAGCTGACCTACGAGCTCGCCCAGCGCAAAGCGCTGCCGCTCACCCCTTGATTTTCTTGGCAAATTTGTTTTATCGGGTTTAACTCCGGTTTAACCTATTTGCTGCAAATTCAAGACAGTACGGGGCAGGAACTGCTTCATGAAACGGACAGAGTTGGAGTGAGAGGGAACTGATGGCGGTCGATCTCAATATGCAGGTGCTCATCGTCGATGATTACAAGACGATGCTCCGCATCATCCGTAACCTTTTGAAGCAGCTTGGTTTCAACAATGTCGATGAAGCGACCGACGGATCCATGGCGCTGCAGAAACTGCGCGACAAGGATTACGGCATGGTCATCTCCGACTGGAACATGGAGCCGATGACCGGCATCCAGCTGCTGCGCGAAGTGCGGGCCGACGCCCGTCTCAAGAATTTGCCCTTCATCATGATCACGGCGGAAAGCAAAACCGAGAACGTGATCGCGGCGAAGGAGGCCGGCGTGAACAATTACATCGTCAAGCCGTTCAACGCCGCCACACTGAAGACCAAGCTGGTTTCCGTGCTCGGCAATTTCTGAGCCGATCGCCACTCATCTGGCCGGAAAGGGAACCAGACTCATGGGAGCGGGTATGACAGCAACAGTGCCGCCGGAACTCGTCCATCGCCTCAGCGCGCTCAAAGGACGGATGCAGACGGTGAGCCGCGAAGAGATCACCGAAGTCGTCAGCAGCCTGCTGGCGACGATGGAGGGGGATCTTTCCGACGACAATTTGAAGCTCTATGCCGAGCTGGAATCGCTCGCCAAGTACATCACGACCGCGAAGTCGGAAATCGCCGCGCTGCGGCCGGACGAAATCACGGCCCAGCATCTGCCCAAGGCGACGGACGAACTTGACGCAATTGTCGGTGCGACCGAAGAGGCGACCAACTCGATCCTCGGCGCCATGGAAAGCCTTGAGAACCTCGCCGGCGAATTGTCCCCGGAGATGGGTGAAAAGGTGAGCGAGGCGGTGACTCAGGTCTATGAGGCCTGCAACTTCCAGGATATTACCGGCCAGCGCATCACGAAGGTTGTGAAGACGCTGAAGCATATCGAGGAAAAGGTCGAGGCCCTGGTCGCGGCCTTTGGCGATGAGATCGCCAAATACAAGAAGGCCCATCCGGAGACCGAAGAGGTGGTCGAAGAGAAGAAGCCGACCGACGCCGAACTCCTCAACGGGCCGCAACTTCCCGACGATGCTTCCAAGCAGGCCGAGATCGACGCGCTCCTGGCCAACTTCGACTGAGCTCTGACCGGCGGGTGGGGTCAAAGGCTCCGCCCATCCCGACCTCGACTCGGCAGCGGTGGCGAATGCCGCCGATCCCGATTATCTTGCCAATATGATTAGACCTTCTCCTGAGTCGGCCCAAGGTCGCGACATGGCCATCGGGGTGCGCACGCGCCGGTTCGCGGCCGTGTCCCTGATGACCTTGGCGCTGCTGCTGCCGGGGGCGGTGGCTTCGGCCCAGGATGCTGTCGGCGTTCGCGGCCAGCTCTTCGACGATTTCGGCCGCCTGACACTCAGCTTCGGTCAAGGGGATGCGCCGGGGGTCGAGGTTGGCCTCAATGGCCAAGCCATGACCTTGAGCTTTGCCCGGCCGGTGGCACTGGACCCCGCTGCACTCCGGGCCGACCTCAAAGCCTATATCCGGAGTGTCTCCCTCAGCGCGGACGGCAAGACCCTGACCCTGGCGCTGAAGAAGCCGGTCACCTACCGGTTGAATCGCGCCGGCGGCCGCTTGCAGCTTGATCTCGCCCAGCCGGGTGAAGCGGTTTTTCCCAACAAGGCGGCAGGCGCTCCGGCGCCAGCGGCATCGCTGGTCCCCGCCAAAGAATCGGCCCCCGCCAAGGAACCGGCCCCCGCCACGGAACCGGAATCGACCGAGCCGGCGTCGGCAACCAGCCCGGCGCCGACAACCGGGCCGAAGCTCAAACTGCGCAGCGGCGAGCATAGCGGCTATTCGCGCCTTGCCCTGGATTGGCCCGGCGTCGATTTCAGCGTGCGTCAGGCGGGCGACAAGGCCATCGTCACATTCGGCAAGGCAGGGCGGCTCGATCCGGCAATGCGACTGCCGCCCCGGCTTCGCGGTGTGACCGCCCGGTCGGCGCGGAATGGCGCGCTGGTACTCGAATTGCAGCTGCTGCCCAATGTCGGGATCAATGCCTTCCGCAATGACGGCACGATCGTCTTCGATCTTGTCGACGGCAAAGGCAATGCCGAGCAGACAGCCGAGCCCGCACCGGTTGAAGCGCCTGCTCCGGCTCAGGTGGCGGCGGCGCCAGCCACGCAATCGTCACCGGTGACGGGTGCCAATCCGGCGTCGGCACCAAAGGAAGAGGCGCCGAAAGAGACGCCGGGAGAGGAACAGCAGGCTGCGACCCCTATAGGCGGGACGTCCGTTCCCGCCTTGCAGTCCGAGCCGCCTGTGGGCATCGAGGAAGCGTCCCCGCCGACGACGGCACCGGCTGTCGAGATTGCTCCGCCCGTAATCGTCACCAAGGAGCCTGCGGCCACCGCAACGGCAAAGCCGCCGGAGCCGGTCAGCATCAGCGCCAGCGCCAAACCGGCCGAGAACGGCGTCGTCCTCAGTTTCGGCTTTCCCAAGTCGACGGGTCTTGCTGTCTTCAAGCGCGGCGAAGCGCTGTGGCTCGTGTTCGATCGACCCGGGCCGGTCGACCTCCGCGCATTGGTCAAGGCGGCGCCCGCCCTCACCGGAATCACCCGCGTAGAGACACCGTTTGCTACGGCGCTGCGTCTCCCCTCGCTGGAAAAGCTGGGTGGTGTCGAAGCGGGAACCAAGATCAGCGGAGACGGCCGCAACTGGCAGGTCAGCATCGGGCGCGGCCGGGCGCTACGACCAGCTAAGGTTATCGACCAGCGGCGCGAGGCCCTGGCCGATGGCGGCGCATCCCTGCTGCTTGAGGCAACGCGGCCCGGCCTGGTTGTCTCCTTGGCCGATCCGGAAGCGGGCGATAACATTTCCGTTGTGCCGCTGGTGGGAGCAGGGGCGGGTGTCGCCGACGGCGCAGCTTGGCCGGACTTCCGCGTATTACCCAGTTTTCAGGGTGTCGTCGTCGTCCCAATCAGCGACCGGACCCGGGTCGAGGCCTTGCCCAACGGCGTGGTCGTCACGACGAACGGCGAGCCCGGCACGCCGCCGAGCCCTGCCGTGCCGCAACCGATTTCGGAGACCGAGCCACCGCCCCTGGAAAACGGCACCCAAGTGCCGGCAACGGTGGCGGCCGCCCCGGAAGCGGAATCGGCAACAGCACCCGTTTCTGCACCGGCGGAAGGCACCAGCGCCAAGGTCGAGGTCGTTGGGATATTCGACCTGCCGCGCTGGCGCCGCGGTGGCGAGGCCACTTATGAAAAGGACCAGCAGGCGCTGGAAGATGCGATCGAGAAGGCCAAGGATCGCGACAAGCCGCAGGCGCGTCTTGCCCTGGCACAATTTCATTTCGCCCATGGCAGATATCCGGAAACGCTGGGCGATCTGCTGCTGCTCGACAAGATGGCCGTCGACGGCGACAAGGATGTGCTCACCTTGCGCGGCGCCGCCCAGGCGCTGATGGAGCGCGAAGAGGATGCGCTGAAGGATCTTGAACGCAGCGAGATCGCCAGCGTGCCGGAAGCTGGCCTGTTCCAAGGCTTCGTTGCCGCGAAATCCGAGGATTGGGCCAAGGCCACCGCGATCTTCAGCAACCCAATCCCGAAGCTCGACGATTATCCGAAAAGCGCGCGCATGGAGATCCGGCGCGCGGCGGCGGAAGCGTTGATCCGGGGTGGAAATCCACTGACCGCGCAAGCCTTCCTGGACTCGATCCGGCTCGATATGCCGAACGAGGAAGACACAGCTTACCATTCCTATCTCGACGGATTGCTGAAATCGACGAGCGATGACAAGGAAGGTGCCATCAATATCTGGTCGGGGCTTGCCGAAAGCCCGGTCGAGGAAGTGCGCGCCTATTCGCAGTTCGACTTGACGGAACTGCAGCTTGCGGAAGGTGCCATAGACAAGAAGCAGGCGGCGGATAAACTGGAGGCACTGCGCTTCGTCTGGCGCGGAACGGATTTCGAGTTCAATCTCCTAAAACGCCTGGGCGAGCTCTATGTAGAGACCGATCAGCCGCGCAAAGGCCTGACGACCCTGCGGCAGGCCGCGACCAATTTCCCCAACAATCCGAAGGCGCGCGACGCGGCGGAGGCGATGACGCAAGCCTTCCGTGACCTCTATCTCGGCAACAAGGCGGACCGGCTGTCACCACTGATGGCGGTGGCGCTTTACGATGAGTTCCGCGAGTTGACGCCGAGCGGCCCTGATGGCGACAAGATGGTGACCGCGCTGGCCGATCGACTGGTGAAGGTCGATCTGCTCGACGGTGCCGGGCGAATTCTGGAGAACCAGGTTGAAAAGCGTCTGACCGGTCTCGACAAGGCCAAGGCCGGAACGCGCCTAGCCGCCATCCGCCTCCTGGACGAGAAGCCGGATCAGGCGCTTGAGGCCATCAAGGCGAGTGAGGTGCCGGACATGCCGCCGGATCTGGTGGCGCAGCGGCGGCGTCTCCAGGGGCGCGCTCTGTTCGAGACCGGTGATACGCTGAAAGGAATGAGTCTGGTCCGCGACGATAACAGTCTGGATGGCTTGTGGCTGAAAGCGGATCTTTCCTGGCGCATGCGCGAATGGCCCGCGGCTGCAGCGGCACTCGAGAACCTTGTGGCAGCTGAGACCAAGAAGATGCAGGCGGAAGATCCGAGCATGGCGCCGCCGCCGGACCTGACGGCGGATCCCGCGGCAGCACTCAATGTCGGCGAGGATGCAGCTGCCGCGGCGGCGAAGCGGGAAGAGAAGTTCAACAAGACGCTGGCACCGCTGATCCTCAATCAGGCGGTCGCCCTGTCCCTTGCCAATGACCGCCCGGGCCTGCGCATGCTGGCCAAGGCGCAAGGCAAGGACATGGAAAAGAGCCCCTATGCGACGGCGTTTGCAACCTTGACTTCGCCATCAAGCAGTTTGGCCGACAGCATTTCCGCTGCGATGAAGAGCGTCGATCAGTTGGGCGCCTTCGTCGACGATTACCGCGAGCGGCTGAAGAACCAAAGCCTCAGCGCGCCGGAGACACAGGCCGATGCCTCGCCCCCGCCAGAGGGAACGCCAACGCAGTAAGTTCTAGGTTACGCCGAAGCTGCGAACGAGGCTGCCGGCTACCAGATACCAGCCGTCGACCATCACGAAGAAGATGAGTTTGAAGGGCAGGGCGATCATCACCGGCGGCAGCATCATCATGCCCATCGACATCAGGACAGACGAGACGATCATGTCGATGATGAGGAATGGCAGGAAGACCAGGAAGCCGATCTCGAACGCCCGCCGCAATTCGGAAATCATGAAGGCCGGAACAAGGACCTTGAGCGGTGTTTCTTCCGGTGCCGCGACTTCGTCAACCTGGGCCATGTCCATGAAAAGCCGCAAATCCTTCTCCCGAACCTGGCCGAGCATGAAGGTGCGGAATGGCGCCACGGTGAGGGGGAGTGCTTGTTCCTCGGTGACCTTTTCCGCGATCAGGGGTGCGATGCCGTCGTCATAGGCCTTCTCGAAGGTCGGCGACATGATGAAGACAGTGAGAAACAGCGCAAGGCTGGTGAGGACCATGTTGGGTGGCGTCTGCTGCGCGCCAAGCGCCGAGCGCAACAGCGAAAGCACGATCACGACGCGGGTAAAGCTCGTCACCATGATGAGGATGCCCGGCGCCAGCGACAGCACCGTCATCAACGCGATCAGCTGAATGATGCGGCCCGTCGTTCCGCCATTCGGACCGTCGCCCAGGTCGAGGTTCAGACTTTGGGCGGCAGCCGGCTCGGCGCCGGTAAGCAGGAGCGGCAGAAGGAGGACGCAGAAGGCAAAAGCCCATTTGCAGAGTCTGCTACTGGTCATGTGGTCGGATCGCCGTTGTTGGTCGTTCCCCCGCCTGTCCGGGGAAAGAGGGATGGAGGCTCGTGCCGCTGCAACGGGCGAGTGCTTTCTGTGCCGTCTTTCTCAGGCTTTTCCAGTTCCTTGGCAAAGCTCGCATGCGCGATTCCGCGCTCGACGACGAGGTCGCCTTGGGGACCGAGCAGAAGCAGATGCTCAACGCTGTCGCGGCGGATGAGAACCAGGCGGTGCCTTGGCCCGAGCGCGCTCGTTTCCAGAACCTGCAGGCGGCGCGCATTGCCGCGCAAAGCACTGCCCATCCCGAAGCGGCGCAGAAGCCACGCCAGGATGGCGATCAGCCCCAGGACGAGCAGGAGCGCAAACAGAAAGCGCAGGTAAGTTTCAAACCCCATGGTTTAGACCACGTCGTTCCGATTGCACTGTCCTTGCCGCCTATTCGTTTCGGCCGGTCGGCTTGCGCGGTTCCTTAACTGGGGAAGCGCCGTAGGCAATTTGTGCCCGCAGGCGGCGATCTGCCTGCTGGAGATCGAGGGAAAGATCGACGTTGCGCCGCCGCAGCGTGTAATCCAGCCGGTCCATCTCCTTCATCAGCGTCTCAAGCGCCGGCCGCATGGCCTTGCCCTTTTCGCGAGGCAGGGAACTGATTGCATCGCAGAGCACGGCGATGCGCATGGCGAGGAGGTCGAGTTCGACCAGCTGGCCGCCTTCCGCCATCACCCTGGTGTCGTTGATCATGGCGGCGAGCTCGGCAATGACCGTCGGCAGGTCCTCAAGCTGGTGGGGCGTGGCGGTCATGGCATTTCGTCCGTGGTGCGCGCATTGGCGCGGTAGATGTAGCTGAGAATTTCGGCGACGGCGGCAATGGCATCGACCGGTATCTCGGCTTCGAGTTCCACGGCCGCCAGCAATTCGACAAGGTCCGGATCCTCGCGGACGGGGACATTGTTCGCAAAGGCGATTTCGAGGATCTGTTCTGCAACGCTGCCCCGACCGGTCGCTACGACGCGGGGTGAACTCTTCGCTTTCCCGGCATCGGCCACCCCCATTCTGGCCTTGTGTTCGAGGGCGACGGCAACGGGGACGCGATCCTTTGGCTGCTGCCATCGCGGACGGCGGGGGCCGATTTCGTCCTCATCTTTATTGGCCATCTGCAGCTCCAAGGCGGGTCGAGTCTCAGCCCGGACGGGACGTTCATCCGTCTTAGACTATGGTCCAGCCGGCTTAACGAGATGTTAACGCTGCAGCAATATGAAAGGAAATCAATGCCTTCCAAGCCGCTCACCCAATGTTGTGTTGATCCAGAGCAATTTGTCGAGATTTTTCATAGCATTTTAAGTAAATTAACGGGATCTTAAGGGGTGGGGCTCAGTCTGCCCGAATACCGGACTTTGTCGGGGCCGTTTTGGCCGGCTGGCGGGAGCGAAGGAATGGATTTCACCAACATTCCGCTGTTCGAGCGGTTGACCGAGCGCATGAATTGGCTCGGCCAGCGGACGCGCGTCCTTTCGCAGAACATCGCCAACGCCGATACGCCGAGCTACCAGCCGCAGGATCTGAAGCCGATCGATTTCGACGCCGAGATGCGCAAGCTGGAGCCGGTGGAGCCGCAACGGACCGACAAGAAGCATATGACCGGAACCGTCCCCCCGGTGGGTGATTTCGACGCCAAGAAGGCCAAGAAGACATACGAAACGGCACCGGTCGGCAATTCGGTGGTGATCGAGGAGCAGATGATGAAGGTCTCCGAGACACAGATGAACTACAACATGGTGGTCAATCTCTATCGCAAGCATATCGACCTGTTTAAGACCGCCATCGGTCGCGGCGGCGTCTGAGGATTGCGATAGGGCGGCGAACCGGCCCCCGGCTAGGAGCGACTTATGGAACTTTTTGACACGCTGTTCATTTCCGCCTCCGGCATGCGCGTTCAGGGCGAACGCCTCCGGGTCATCGCCGAGAACCTCGCCAACGTTGATTCGACGGGTGAGACACCGGGTTCGGACCCCTATCGCCGCAAGACGGTCACTTTCCGCAACCAGCTGGACCGTGAGATGGGCGTCGATCTGGTGAAGGTCGCCAAGGTCGGGACCGATCCCAGCGAGTTCCGCAAGAAGTACGACCCCGGCAATCCGGCCGCCGACAAGGATGGCTATGTCAGCCTCCCCAACGTCAATGCGCTGGTCGAAATGACCGATATGCGCGAGGCGCAGCGTTCCTACGAAGCCAATCTCAAGGTGATCGAGGCTTCGCGCAGCATGCTGTCGCGCACCATCGACGTACTGCGCTGAAGGAGGCGAGCTGAGCCATGGCCGATCCGATCATCAGCAATGCCGTCAACGCGTACAATGCGGCGAACAAGGCGCTGGGAAGCAGCGGGATCGAGGTGCGGGAAAATGTCGGCCCGACCTTCGGCGAGTTGCTGCAGAATATCAAGGATGACGCCATCCAGACCGGCAAGGGCGACGAAAAGCAGACCATGCTGGCAGCTGCCGGGCAGGCCAATGTGACGGATGTCGTCACCGCCGTCTCGGCCGCGGAAGTGACCCTGCAGGCGGTAACGGCGGTCCGCGACCGCGTTATTTCCGCCTATCAGGAAATCATGCGGATGCCGATTTAAGGCTCTCGCCCCGACCCGTTCGTGATAGAATTTTAAGATGGATGAGGCTGTCCTCCTTGAGGTCGCGCGCGACGCGGTCATCGTGACGCTGAAGGTCGGCGCCCCCATCATGCTGATCTCGCTCACCGTGGGCCTGCTGATCTCGCTCTTCCAGGCGCTCACCCAGATTCAGGAAGCCACACTCACCTTCGTCCCAAAGGTGGTGATCGTCTTCGCCTCGCTGCTCCTCCTTGCGCCGTTCATGCTGCACACGCTGACCGATTTTTTCGAACAGATCATGCAGCGGGCGATCGGCTGAGGCGCTGGGCTCAATGTCGATCGAAGCTTTTCTGACCGGCTCAATCTTTCAGTTTCTGATGATCTTCGCCCGTATCGGCGCTGCCATATCGTTGGTGCCGGGGTTTGGTGAAGCCTATGTCGCCGTCCGCGCGCGTCTGGCTTTTGCCCTTCTGCTGTCCTTTGTGCTGATGCCGATGATCAAGGACATGATCCCGGTGCTTCCGCCGGAACCTGCCGCCCTCGTCCTGCTGGTGTGCAGCGAGATTCTGATCGGGCTCTTCTTCGGCCTGATGTGCCGGCTAATCCTGATCGGTACCCTTCAGGCCGGCATGATCATCGCCCTGCAAATCGGCATCGCCAACGCTCTGTCGAGCGATCCGACCACCGCTCAGCAGGGCGCGGTCACCGGCAATTTCCTGGTCGCGGTGGCGATCGTCCTCATCTTCGCAACCGGGCTCGACCACACGACCCTGCGCGCACTGGCGGCAACCTATGGCATCTTTCATCCGGGTGAACTGCCGCCGCTCCAGGATATCGCCTACACGATCGCTCGCGCGAGCGCGGACTCCTTCACGCTTGCCTTGCAGATGGCGGCGCCCTTCCTGGTCTACGGCATTGTTCTTGTGGTCGGCATGGGGTTGATCGCGCGGCTGATGCCGACCTTGCAGGTATTCTTCGTCGTGATGCCGCTGCAGTTGCTGGTCGGCTTCGGCCTGATGGCGGTGACGATTTCGGCGGCGATGATCTGGTTTCTCGAAGTCTATCGCGACCATCTTGCAACTTTCATAGATTGAGGAAGGCCGGATGGCAGAAGACAGTGACGACTCACAAAAAACTGAAGACCCAACGTCAAAGCGGCTTGAGGAGGCGCGCAATGAAGGCCAGGTGCCGCGTTCGCAGGAATTCAACCATCTGCTGATGATCTTGGCTTTCACACTGGCTGTGCTGCTCTTTGGCCGCTACTTGGCAGGCCAGGTCCAGGCAATTGCCCTACCATTCTTCGAGGCACCGGACCAGATTCCAACAGATATCAACCACCTGATCGACATTGCTTGGCGTACCCTGGGGGTGGTTCTGCTCGCTGGCGCCGCACCACTTGCCTTTGCCTTCCTAGCCGCGTTTGGCGCGAGCTTCCTGCAGTTCGGTTTGCTTTGGTCGGCAGAGAATATTATGCCGAGCCTCGATAAGATCTCTCCTTTGGCCGGTATCGGGAGAATCTTCTCGCTACGATCCGTGACCGAGCTCATCAAGGGAATTCTGAAGATTTTGGTCGTCGCGGCTGTCGTCGGTTATTTCGTCGTGCCGTCGGCTGGAGAAATGCACAAGTTGATCGGCATGGAAATGATCCAGCTGGTCAGTGTCATTTCCGACAAGGTCCACATTCTGCTGATTGGCGTTGTTATCGTGATGGGCGTCATCGCTGCGGCTGATATTCTCTATCAGCGGTTTGAGTACATGAAGAGGCTGCGCATGTCGCGGCAGGAGTTGCGCGACGAGTACAAGCAGACGGAAGGCGATCCGCTGGTGAAGGGGCGCTTGCGCCAGTTGCGCATGGAGCGCGCCCGCCGGCGCATGATGGGCGAGGTGCCGAAAGCTGATGTTGTCGTCACCAACCCAACGCATTACGCCGTGGCGCTGAAATACGACCAGACAGCGATGTCCGCGCCGAAGGTCGTCGCCAAGGGTACCGACAAGGTGGCGCTGCGCATCCGCGAGGTGGCCAAGGATGCCGACGTCCCGGTTGTGGAGAATCCACCCTTGGCGCGCGGCCTCTATGCGGCCGTCGAGATCGACCAGGAAATCCCGCCCGAGTATTACAAGGCGGTGGCCGAGGTCATCTCCTATATCTTCAAGCTCAGAAAGCGGCGACCCTAGCGACTGGATTTGCCGGGCGGATCGGCTAAACTTTCAATCCTGAAGACGGCAGGGGATGTCAGTTGCGCTGGTTGGCTCAGGTTCATGTCTGGCGGTTTCTATCGACGGCAGTGGCTTTTGCTCCACTGCCGGTAAGGGCGCAAACTGTCGACTCGGCGTCCGAGGGGCCGCTGGCCGCAATCTTGCTGGCGGCGTTGCTCCTGTTGTTCGTTGCCCTGGTGGCGGTGTCTATCGCTTGGCGGCGGGCTTCGTCGCGGCGCGATCTGCTGACGGGCAGTCTCAACGCGACAAGTCGCGCCAGGCAGCTGATGGATCCCTCGGGCCGAGTCATCTTGGCCAACGATGCTTTCGCGCGCCTCTTCAAGGACGAGAAACAGCTATTGCCGCAGTTGCTGCTCGACCGCGTCCCTCCCGGCTCCGACGCCTATCATATCCTGGAGCAGCTCATCCTGACGGTGAGGGAAGGTGGTCGCGGGCGGACGGAGATCGAGGTTCCTCTTGAGGACGGACAATCGGACTGGTTCGACGTGTCGGGTCGGGGTATCGCCGGCTTTCCCGGCTATGTGTTGTGGGGCGCAGAAAAAGTTACGGCGCAGCGGCAGATCGAGGATTTCATCCGCTCGGACCACGAGACGTTCGCTGACCTCATCGAACATGCGCCGATCGGCTTCTATTCCGTGGACGATAACGGCCGCTTTCTGTTCGTGAACTCCACCTTGGCCAGTTGGCTCGGGCTGTTGCCGGACAATGAGGGGGGATATCGCCAGAAGCTGCACGATCTTGTGGTCGATCCGCTACCGGCGGAAGCCCCTGCCTACAGTCCATTCAGGGACGACAATGCGCGGAGCGGCGAAGTAACGTTGTGCGGGCCGAACCAGCGGGCGTTCCAGGCATTCATCCGGCACGATGTCGCCAATGTGCAGAGCCCAAACAGCAAGGGGATCAAGCTGCGGACACGGTCTGTCGTCCACGATTTGAGCCGCGAGCGCGAGTTGGAGAGTGCCCTGCAGGTTTCCGAGCAGTATTTCCAGCGCTTTTTCGAGGAGGCACCCGCAAGCATCGTTCTACTCGACGAGCGCGGGAACGTAGAACAGGCCAACCCCGCCTTCCAGCACCTCATCGTCGGTGCCGATTGGGTCCAGGCGCGGTTCGTTGATCTGGTGCAGGCCGAGGACCGGCCTGCCGCCGAGAAGCATCTGCAACAGGTCATGGCTGACGGAAAGGGCGGACCACCGCTCACCATTCGTCTCGTGGGTGATAAGCCGAGATCAGTGACGATTTACGCCTCCCGCCGCGAGGATCGCGGGCGGGCCATCGGCCTCATCGCTCACCTCATCGACGCCACCGAGCAGAAGCGGTTGGAGGCGCAATTCGCCCAGTCGCAAAAGATGCAGGCCGTGGGCCTGCTGGCGGGCGGCATCGCGCACGATTTCAACAATCTGCTGACTGCGATGATCGGCTTCTGCGATCTGCTTTTGCTGCGCCACAAGGCGGGCGATCAATCTTTCGCCGACATCATGCAGATTAAGCAGAATGCCAACCGGGCGGCAAATCTCGTCCGCCAGCTGCTGGCCTTCTCCCGCCAGCAGACGCTGCAGCCCAGGGTGCTCGATGTCACCGACGTTCTAGCCGAACTATCGCACCTCCTGCGACGCCTGATCGGCGAGAATACCGAACTCCTGATGGAGCACGGCCGGGACTTGAAGCATGTCCGGGTCGATGCCGGCCAGTTGGAGCAGGTGATCATCAATCTGGCGGTGAATGCGCGTGACGCGATGCCGGAGGGTGGGCGTCTGCTCATCCGCACGCGCAATATCCAGACCACCGAGCCGATCAGCCGTGGCGTGGAAGTGATGCCGCCCGGCAATTATGTTCTGATCGAGATTGCCGATACGGGTTCTGGCATTTCAGCGGATATTCTGGACCGGATTTTCGAGCCCTTCTTTTCGACCAAGGCAGTCGGATCTGGAACGGGTCTGGGGCTCTCGACCGTCTACGGTATTGTCCGCCAGACCGGTGGCTTCGTCTTCGTGGACAGTACCGTCAGCAAGGGCACGAATTTCCGCATCTATCTGCCGCAGCACGCCGCGGCGACCGATCCCGCCGCCCGCACCGACAGTGCCGAAGATCAGCCCCGCGACCTGACCGGCATCGGCTCCGTGCTGCTGGTCGAGGACGAGGATGCCGTGCGTCTCTTTTCCGCCCGGGCGCTACGCAACAAGGGGTACAAGGTCTTGGAGGCGCGCAGCGGCGAGGCGGCGCTGGAGCTTATCAACGAGCAGCTCAACGATATCGACCTGATCATCAGCGATGTGGTCATGCCGCGCATGGATGGCCCGACTCTGATCAAGGAAGTGCGCCAGAGG
>CAZUAL010000024.1:0-21973 GCA_964618305.1 uncultured Dongia sp.
ACGGAATAGAGCTTCATGCGTGAAATCGTCCTCGACACCGAAACCACCGGCTTCGATCCCCTGACGGGCGATCGGCTGGTCGAAATCGGCTGCATCGAGCTTGAGAACCACATTCCGACCGGGCGCAATTTCCACCGCTACATCAACCCCGAGCGCGAGATGCCGGATGCCGCCTTCCGCATCCACGGCCTTTCCACCGCGTTCCTTGCGGACAAGCCGAAATTCATCGAGGTGGTGGAGGAATTCATCGTCTTCGTGGCCGAGGATCCGCTGGTCATCCACAATGCCGAGTTCGATATGAAGTTCATCAACTTCGAACTCGAAAAGGCGGGGCGCCGCGCCATTCCCTTCCAGCGTGCGATCGACACGGTGAAGATGGCGCGCACCAAGTTTCCGGGCGCCCCCGCCTCGCTCGACGCGCTCTGCAAGCGCTTCAACATCGACAATTCGAACCGCACGCTGCACGGCGCGCTGCTCGACGCGCAACTCTTGGCCGATGTTTATCTGGAACTTCTCGGCGGCCGGCAGACCGGCTTGAGCCTCGCCGCGGCGGAAGCCGTCGCCGCCGACTTAAACTTCGCACGACGCGGCAGCACCGGCACCCGCCAGATCCGCGAACCACGCCCCCATGCGCCGAGCGAGGAAGAGCTTGCCGCCCATAAGGCCTTCATCGCCAAGCTCAAGGACGCGATCTGGCTGCAATAGGCTGCCCCTCACGCTTTCCACGGATCATAGGTTCCGAAAGACCAGAGATGCCCGCCGCAATCGCGGGCCGAATACTCACGCGCGCCATAGGGCGTGTCGCTGAGCGGGCGCACGATCTCCGCACCGGCCGCCTTTGCCTTGGCATAGTGCGCGTCGATATCCTCGACACAGACATAGACGCCCATCGGTTCGGTGCACCAGGGATTGGTCGCGTCTGGCGGACGCTTGCCGCCGAACATGATCATCCCGTCGCCCATCTTCATCTCGGCATGGGCGATATCGCCGCGATCATCCTTGTGCACGGCGTGGGGCTCGAACCCGAAAGCCGATTGCAGCCAGTCCAATGCCCGCGGCGCATCGTCATATTTGATAGCAGGGTACAATTTAGCAGTCATGTCATCCTCCATCCGGTGTCGGGAGAAGGTTAGAGGGCGGCTGCGCCAAGGTCTTGGACGAATTTTCCCGGATCAGCTTGCGGCGCCGCGCAGAGCGTCGGGCGCGATCTCGGCCAGATACTCGCGCGGCGCCAGTCCGGCAAAGTCGCGGAAATCCCGGTTGAAATGCGCTTGGTCGTAATAGCCGCTCTCGCTGGCGAGTTCGGCCAGACTTGGCCGCTCCGACTGGCCCAGCAGGGCCAGCATGCGGTTGAGCCGATAGATTCGGCCAACGCCCTTGGGTGGCAGGCCCGTCTCGCGTCGGAACATCTGGATGAGCCGCTTGCGGCTCCAGCCGATCTCGTCTGCCAGATCACCGATTGCCACGGCACCGTCGCTCATTTCCAACTGCCGCAAGGCCCAGGCGATTTCGCGCCGCCCTTCCACGCCATCGAAGAAACGCCGTAGCAGGAAATCTTCGAGGATCGTGAAACGCTGAGCCCAATCATCCCTGTCGCGCAAACGCGCCAGCAATATCTTGGCGTCCTTGCCGAGCAGTTCGGCAAAATCGACGATGGTGTTGGCGAGTTCCGCCATCGGCAGGCCGAACAGGCGATAGGCACCCAAGGGCGTGAAATTGATCTGCAGGCAGAAGCTGTTGCCATCGGAATAGCTGGTGGCAAAGCGGTCATGCATGCCGGCAAGGAAGGAATCGATGGTGACGACCTGGCCGTTTTCAAGCGCCGGCGACGTCACCTGCCATAGCGGCCCAATATTAAAGATGACCGGCACCATCACATTAGGGAGATGCCGCCGCAGCACCGGCACATTGCCGCACTCCATCCAGCCCTGGTAGTCGCCCAGAACCGCCGATTTGAGGCGGGGATCGGGTGCCGCAAAGACCGCCTCCCAGGACCCGCCGGGCGTTGCCCCACCGAGCCTGCGGAGGCGTTGTCCCATCGGAAATGCCTCTCGCCAATCAGTTTTATGGCAAATATTGGCATGATCAAGATGACCCCCAATCCCGAAATGGCGTGCGAGAGATCATTGTCGGTGAGGAGATAGTTGCACACGAAAGCAAACAAGACGAGAGCGTTAGGGAAGTAGGGTATTCCCTGATTGTGATCGTACGGAACTCTGTGTCCGCCAACTCGATCGATCATTTGGTTCATGCCGCTCTCCAGCAACGAAAACCTTGGCAGTCGGTCACGAAACAAGAGCGCCAATACAAAGCTCGCCATCATCGCTGAGAGAAACGTTAGCCATATCGAGACCGACGCAAGCGGCGTTGCCGCGAGTATCGCGCCGATAGCGATCATCATGGCTGATAGAAGAGCGCCCGCGACAATGCCGTTTGTCAGCAGAAACTTAAAAACGACATAGCCCTGGAAAAGAGCGAAAAGACCCAAACATCCTTCTATGACCAGGAAGATGAAATCCATTGTTCGACAATTCCTAACCAAGCTTAGAAGACACGATACGCTTGAGGGTCGACCTTATAACTCCTCATCCACCACAATGACGTGGAGCTTCTTGGGCCCGTGCGCGCCCATCAGCAGGATCTTGCCGATATCGGCACTTCGAGAAGGCCCGGTCACGAAATTGACCGTGCGCGGCAGGCCGCCATCTGGGCCGCGTCTGACGCGGGCCAGCGCGTCCTCATAGGTGCCGACGATCTGGCTTTTCGAGACCACGACCACATGCTGATCGGGCAGGAAATGCAGCGTCGTCGGCGTCTCGTCCGAGGATTGCAGGATGACGGTGCCGGTTTCCGCCACCACCGCGACCGCCGGTGTCACACTGGTCGGGTCGAGCCCATGCGAGCGGCCGCTGGAGATTTCGAGGAGAGGCACATTGCCCCAGGGCAGTGAACTCACGCGCCGATCCGGCGAGACCTTGATGCGCGCCTCGGCATTGTTGGCGGCAAGATATTTCTGCACCGCCGCCGGCACCTCGTCGCGGCTCTTCACTTCATCGAGCGTCGCCTTGGCGGCAACGAGCATGGTGCGGAAGAGATCGACCACGTCGACACCGGGCGCCGTGGCGCGCGCGGGGATGATCGGCATCGGCTTCATGGGACCGGCCGCGCCATGGCGGCGTTCGGCTTGCCTTGCGATGCCGGCCTTGATCGAGGCCAGCATCCGGTCGCGCCCCGTTCCGCCTGCATTGCCTTGGCTCATGCGCGGCCTCCCTTCTTCTCTTTCCAGAGTTCGTGGAAGGTCTTCCCTTGCGGTGCCGGGAGATCGCGGTGCCTGGTCCAGCCGCCGGCGAGCGGCGCCGCAGCAAGACGGCCGCGCGAACCCGCCATGCCTTTGAGCACGCGGGCACCAATCTTGGTCGCAAGCCGGTAGAGCTTCGGATGCCGCGCCATGAAGGCCCAGAAGCGCAGGCCAGAACGTTCCGTGGGCGGTGTGAGGACGCGGGTGAATTCCATCTCGCGCCAATGCCGCAGCATCTTCGGGATCGGAATGCGCATCGGACAGACCGATTCGCAGCGTCCGCACAGCGTCGAGGCATTGGGCAAGGGCTTGGCGTTCTCAACACCGACAATGGCGGGGGTGAGCAGCGAACCGATCGGGCCCGAATAGACCCAGCCATAAGCATGGCCGCCCACCGAATGATAGACCGGGCAATGGTCGAGACAGGCGCCGCAGCGGATGCAGCGCAGCATCTCCTCGAACTCGGTGCCGAGATAGGCCGAGCGGCCATAGTCGATGAGGACGACGTGGAATTCCTCCGGCCCGTCGAGATCGCCCGGACGGCGCGGACCGCTGGAGAAGGTCGTATAGACCGATTGTTCCTGGCCCGTCGCCGAGCGCGCCAGAATCCGCAGCAGGGTCATCGCGTCCTTCAGGCTCGGCACCACCTTTTCGATCGAAGCCAGCACGATATGGATGCGCGGCAGGGTCTGCGTCAAATCGCCATTGCCTTCATTGGTGACAATGGTCGTCGCCCCTTCGTCGGCGATGAGGAAATTGGCGCCGGTGATGCCGACATCGGCCTTCAAGAAACCCGTGCGCAGCTTCTCACGCGCTTCGGCCATCAGGGTTGCCGGATCGTCGAGGTTGCGCTTGGGGTCGAGATCCTTATGCGCCTCGCGGAAGGTTTCCTCGACCTGTTCCTTCGTGACATGAAGCGCCGGGCCAATGATGTGACTCGGCGTCTCGCCGCGCAATTGGATGATGTACTCGCCGAGATCCGTTTCGACCGGCTCGATCCCGTTCGAAAAGAGGAAGTCGTTGATGCCGATCTCCTCGCCGATCATCGTCTTGCCCTTGGTGACCGTCTTGGCGTTCACCTTGCGGCAGATTTCCAGCACCTTGGCGCGGGCCGATTCACCGTCCGGGCACCAATGCACATGGCCGCCGCGATCCTTCACCGATTGCTCGAACTGCAGCAGATAGGTGTCGAGATTGGCGATGACGTGATTCTTCAAGTCGCGGCCGATATCGCGCAGACGCTCGAATTCCGGCATCTTGGCAATGGTATTGAGGCGCGTCTGGATGGAATGCGAGCGGGCGATGCCGAGCGCCTCCTGCAGTGGCGCGTCCTTGAGGGCGCCGGTCGCGTTCTCCTTGAAGGCGTTGCTGGTGGGAACCATGCTCATCTAGCGGGTCTCCTCACCAATCGCCGGTTCTTCCGTCATGCCGGCCAGGACCTCGGCCACATGGCGCACCTTCACGTTGACGCCGTCGCGCTGCATCTTGCCGGCCAGATTCATGAGACAGCCCATGTCGCCGGCAAGCAGCAGCTCGGCGCCGGTTTCCTTGATCGTGTCGACCTTCCGCGCCGCCATCGAATTCGAGATGTCGGGGAACTTGACGCAGAAGGTGCCGCCGAAGCCGCAGCAGGCATCCGTTTCCTGCATCTCCGTGAGCTTCAGGCCATCGACCTTGGCAAGCAGCTGGCGCGGCGCCGCCTTGACGTTCATCTCGCGCAGGCTCGAACAGGAATCGTGATAGGTGCAGGTCGCCGCAAGCGCCGCGCCGAAATCGCTCACGCCGCATTGTTCGGCCAGGAACTGGGTCAGCTCATAGGTGCGCGCGGCAAGCGCCCGCGCACGCGGTCCCCATTCGGCATCCTCGGCCAGCAATTGCGGATAATGGTGCTTGATCATGCCGCCGCAGGAACCCGACGGCGCCACGATGAAGTCAAACCCCTCAAAGACGGCGATGGTCTGCCGGGCCAGCGCCAGCGCCATGTCCCGGTCGCCGGAATTGTAGGCGGGCTGCCCGCAGCAGGTCTGCGCTTCCGGCACATGCACGCGGCAGCCGGCCTGTTCGAGCAGCTTCACCGCGGCAAAGCCGACGCTGGGGCGAAACAGATCGACAAGGCAGGTGACGAAAAGGGCGACATTGGCCCCGTTTTGGACCGAAACCGGCTGGCTACTCACGCTGGCTCACTTCTGGCTGGCTCACTTCAGGCTGCTGACGATATCGACGACTTCGAGAGTTTTGCGCGCTGCCGCGGTCACTGGCAAGAGCATGTACCATTTACCTGAATTCTTCATGGAGCCGGCGAAGGCCAAGGCTTCCTCGCCGCTGCCCCAGAAGAAGTCGCCCCGCACCGGCCCTTTGATGGCGGTGCCGACATCCTGGGCCAGCATCAGCCGCCGCAACGGCGCACCCTTCTTGATGCCGCCATGGGCGATGGGCCAGGTCGTGTCGAGCCAGAGCGGCAACCCCAAGGGCACGAAGGCCGGGTCGACGGCAAGGCTGCGCCCGGCGGTGAGCGTCACGCCAAGGGCACCCACCGGGCCGTTTTCCTTCACCTCGCGGAAGAAGATGAAGCGCGGATTGCGGTTCATCATCGCCTGCGCCTTGTCCGGATTGGCGCGGAGCCAGTCGCGGATCGTCTGCATCGAGGCGGATTTCCGGTCGATGACACCTTCCGCCACCATCAGCTTGCCGATGGCGACGAAGGCCTGGCCGTTGTTGCCGGCATAGCCCACCCGCATCTCGCCGCCGCCCGCCAGCTTGACGATGCCCGAACCCTGGATCTGCAGGAAGAAGGCGTCGACCGGGTCCTTGAGCCACAGGAATTCGAGGCCCTGTCCGCGCAGCGCGCCGGCTTCGATCTCGGCGCGGGTGAAGGTGACGGCCTGTTTCGGCGCGCGGTAGAGCGGATACATGTGCAGTGAATCGGGCGTCTTCGAAGCTTCGATCTCGGCTTCGTAATAGCCGGTGAAGAGGCCGCCGGTCCCCCGCGTATCCTCGGCCTGGAAGGGCACGAACCAGCGTTCGAAGAAGCTCTTGACGATGGCTGCATCGTCCTTGGTCCCGATCTGCTTGGCGGCATCGCATGGGGCCTGCCAATCGGCGGCCGTGCCGCCCAGGGCCTTCGGGCCGATCGGCGCATCATCCGCCTGCTTGGTGATGGCCTTGCAGGAATTGAGGAGTGCCGCGAGCGCGCCCTCGAACGAATCCTCGCCCCAGCCGGGCAGCATCGAATAGCTGGATGGGCTGACCTTGAGGCCGGCCGGTGTTTCCGGCGGCGTGCAGGCGGCAAGAAGAACTGCAAGCGTCAGGAGAACGCCACGGCCCGCGCGCCGGCAGAACGCACGCAGCGCGCGCTCATCCCTTCGCTTGGCTTGGCTGTCCCCTTGCATCCCCGATTGCTTCCCCCGAAGCGCCTATTCCGCCATCACGCCGGCTGCTCCGTTTCGACCAGCTGCCAGTTGGGATCGCGCGAACTGGTGTCGCGCGCGAAGGTCCAGATATCGATCACCCTGTCGACATGCGTCGGATCGCCCTCCACCACCTGGCCCGCCTGATCCTCGGTCACACTGTTCTGTTCGCTGACGAACTTCATCTTGATGCGCGCCAAGCTGCGCTCCGAAGCGCGGCCCGCCAGCTCGGCACCGACGATCAGCGCCTGCGTGATGCCGATGACATCGGTCTTCTGCCGCCAGCCATTGCGCTGGCGTTCGGCGATCACGCCGGCAAAGCTCTCATAGAGTTCGCGGGAGAGCAGCGATTGCAGCATCTTCGTGTCGCCCGCGGCGAAGCCTTCGACGATCATGCCGAAGGCGATCTTGGCGCCACCCACGAATTCCGCCGCATCGAAAGTCGGATCGGCTTTGGCGATCGCCGCCAGCCCGTCTTTCACATTGTCGGGTGCCTGCGCCAGATCGGCTTCCACCTGGCGCCGGTCGCGGGGCGAGATGCCGCCGCGCTGCGCGGTCTCGCGTGCCGGTTCGGCGGCCGGCTCGACATCCGGCCGCAACACGGCCGGCCGGCGCGCGCCGATTTGCGCTGGCGCATCCTTGCCTTCGCGCCCGGCGACATCCTTCGGGTCGGGCCGCGCAAAGGGGTCCACCCGGCGCTCATTCCCCGTCCGGCGGCCGAGTACGGAATAGAGCTTCCAGCCCAGGACGACGGCGACGACGGCGAAAAAGACGATATCGAGATGCTGCAAGAGCCAGAATCCTTTTGATCTTATATCCGGCCTTGCCGTGCGCTGGCCGGACCACCACTTCACTGAGGCTTTGCACCCCGCCGCGTCCGCGTCTGGACCGGATTGCGCGCATGGGCTAAAGCGTTGATCCGGCATTCTACATAGGAAGCCGGCCCAGTTACAGCAAGTCGCACCCGATCCCGGCTTCTTGATCGCGGACCAGACGCTTATGACAAGCGGAACGTGACCGAATTACCACGCTATCTACCGGCAAGTTGCTGGTTTCACACCGATTTCACGTCGCGAAGGCAGGGATTTCGATGATTCGGGCATTTATTGCCATTCTGTGCGCCCTGCCTATCCTTGAGATCGCCGGCTTCGTGGTCATCGGCGGCCGGATCGGGCTTGGCGCCACCCTGCTGTGGCTGCTTCTGGCCGGCCTGCTGGGCCTCAGCCTCATCCGCCATGGCGGCATCAACGCGCTCATCAAATTGCAGGCCGAGATGAACGAGGGGCGCGAGCCCGGCCATACCCTCATCGACGCCGCGG
The DNA here is from genome assembly GCA_964618305.1 of uncultured Dongia sp. Taxonomy (GTDB): domain Bacteria; phylum Pseudomonadota; class Alphaproteobacteria; order Dongiales; family Dongiaceae; genus Dongia. Next base: position 8,025 of record CAZUAL010000024.1, read on the forward strand.
TCTGGGTCGCAGCCGGGCTGCTCCTGATCATTCCCGGCTTCTTCAGCGATCTCATCGCCTTCATTCTCATCCTGCCGCCGACGCGGAATTTCCTGCTCCGCCGCATGGCGCATCATTTCGAGACCCGCATCTATCGCGGCGGGACAGCATCCGGGGGCGAGCGCCGCCGCTCGACGATCATCGAAGGCGAGTTCGAGATCGTCGAACCAGGCGATGATGACCGGCAACCGCGCGCCGCGCGCCCGCATCCGCCGATCATCGACCAGCGCCCAGATTGATCACCCGACGTTTCCACCAGGCAGTCCCCATGATTTTCATCCGCCACGGCCAATCCGAATTCAACGTGCACCACGAACGGACTGGACGCGACCCAGGCATTCCGGACCCGACGCTCACCGATCTTGGCCGCCGGCAGGTGGCGGCGGCGGCGGAAAAACTCAAAGCCCACGCGCATCCGATCCGCCGCGTGCTGGCAAGCCCCTATACGCGCGCCCTGCAAACGGCGGAGATCATCGCGCGGCACCTCGACGTGCCGATCGAGATCGAGCACAGCGTGCACGAACACGCCCATTACCATTGCGACATCGGCACGGCGAAGAGCCTCCTCACCGAGCGCTGGCCGGCCCTTTCATTCGACCATATCGAGGAAATCTGGTGGCCCAATCTCGACGAGACGCGGGACCAGGTTGAACGGCGCTGCCAGATCTTCCATCAGCGCGCGGCGGCCCTTTCCGATTGGCGCCATGTGGCGGTGGTCAGTCATTGGGGCTTCATCCTGCAGCTGACCGGCCATTCCGCCGCCAATGCCGAACTGGTGCCGTTCGATCCCACGCGCGAGCGCAAAGTCCGCAATGTCGCCTGGTGATCAAGTAGCCTCAAGGCTCACGACATCGCGCCTGGTCCTGCGGCCGCTCTGCCTTGCAGACGCGCCTGTCCTGCATCGATGGCTCTCCGACCCAGGCGTCATGCGCTATTGGTCGACCCTGCCGCACACGGACATACGCGAAACCGAGGAATGGGTGCGGGGCAGCGTCGAGGCGCAGAATGCCGGAACGGCGCATGATTTCGCTGTCCTCCACGAGGATGTCCCCGTCGGCCGCATCGCCTTCTGGAACGGGCCGGAGATCGGCTTCTTCTTCGGTCCGGAACATCAGGGCAAGGGCTTCGCCAGCGAAGCACTCAAGGCGATGATCGCGTTCGGCTTCGACGATCTGGGCTTTGCCGAGATCCAGGCCGATGTCGATCCGGACAATGAAGCTTCGCTGCGCCTCCTTGAGCGCAACGGCTTCGTCCGCACCGGCTTTGCCAAGAACACGTTCGAAATCGGCGGGCGCTTCTTCGACAGCGTCTACCTGGCGCTCAAGCGGCCCTAGAAGCTTTCGTTCCAGGGGCGAAGATCAATCTCCTGGGTCCAGGCGCTGCGATGCTGCTTGTGGACATTGAGATATGTCTCGGCGATCGCCTGCGGGGAAAGCAGCACATCGTCCTCGTTTGCCGCGCGCGCGCTGCGCGTCCCCGCGATACCGCCATCGATGACGAAATGGGCGACATGGATGCCCTTCGGCCCGAGTTCCCGCGCCATGCTCTGCGCCAGGCCGCGCAGGGCGAACTTCCCCATCGCGAACGGCGCGGAACCCGCAAAGCCCTTGAGGCCGGCGGTGGCGCCGGTGAAGAAGATCGACCCCTTGCCCGCGCCCAGCATCAGCCGCGCCGCCCCTTGCCCGACCAGGAAGCCGGCCAGTGCATTGTTGCGCAATGCTGCTTCGGCTTCGGCCGGGTCGATATCGGCGATCGGTCCCCGCGCCCGGTAGCCGGCGTTGAAGACCACCAGTTCCGGAATGCCGAAATCGCGCTCCGCCACCGCATAAAGGCGCGCCACGGCATTTGCCTCGCTGGCGTCGCAGGCGACCGCCCGGGCACCGAGCTCCGCCACCAGGGGCGCAAGCTTGGCGATATCGCGGGCGACGAGCACCAGCTTCATGCCGTCGGCGGCGCAGGCGCGCGCCAGGGCGGCGGAAAGGCCGCTGCCCGCCCCGACGATGATGGCGTAACGGGTCATCCCACTGATTTCCCTTCATTTAGCGATGGAGGCACAGCTTGCGCCGGGCGGGCGTCCCAAATCAAGCCGCCTCGTTCCAGGTTGCCTTGATGGGGCAAAGGGTGGTAGCGGAACGCGGCCCATAATGGATCCGCAGAATTCTATCTTTCGAGGAGCGTTGCATGACCGACCAGAACCAAGCCGCAGCCAATAACGGCGCCCAGGATCAGGTGGAAGCCGGTCCGCCGCTGGTGGTCGTGCATCAGTTCCTCAAGGACTTTTCGTTCGAGAATCCGCTCGGCGCCGAGACGCCGACGGCGCTCAAGGAAGCGCCGACCGGCCTGATCCGCGTCGACGTGCGGGTGAAGCCGCTGACCCCGCCCGATATCGAAGTGACGCTCTTCATGGCGGTCGACGCCAAGCTCGGCGACCGCTCGGTCTATCTGGTGGAATGCGAATATGCCGGCCTCTTCCGCCTGGGCCGCGTGCCGCAGGAGCATGTGCTGCCGATCATCATGATCGAGGCGCCGCGCCTTCTTTTCCCCTTCGCGCGTCAGGTCATTGCCAATGCCGTCTCGGCCGGCGGTTTCCCGCCGCTCCTCATCAACCCGGTCGATTTCGTCGCCATGTACCGCGAACGCCGCGAGGAGATGCTGAAGCAGGCCGAGGCGCAGAAGGCCGCCGGCTGATCCGAGCCGGTTAGCGCCTTGGCCGGCCGGCGCCGCCTCACCGAGCAGGAGCTTGCCCTGTGGCAGGCTGTTGCCAGCACGGTGGCGCCGCTGAAGCCCAAGCGGAAGAAGAAAGCAGCCTTGAAGGCAGGCGAGGCGGCGGCGGATCAACCAGCCGCCCCGAAGCCACCCGGAAAGCGCCCGAAATCGCCCCCCAAGGGGCCGCCACCGTCGCCTAAGCCCATCGCTCCCGCGGCCAAGCCGCAGCCACCGCTCACCCCCACCCCGGCACCGGGTGCCATACCCGGCATCGATCAGCGCCAGGCCGAACGCTTCCGCCGCGGCCAGATCCCGATCGAAGGCAAGATCGATCTCCACGGCCGCACCCAGGCCGAGGCGCATGACGATCTCTTCCATTTCCTCGAACGCGCCTGGAAGCACGGCAAGCGCAAGGTGCTGGTGATCACGGGGAAGGGCATGACCCAGTCGAAATCCGGCATCCTCAAGGCCAATGTGCCGCGCTGGCTGAACGAGCCCGCCTTCCGCCGCCTGGTGCTGGCCATCTCGCAAGCGAGGCCCGAACATGGCGGCGAAGGCGCCCTCTATGTGCTATTGAAGCGCCCGCGCTAGCGCCACTTCTGCAAAGTCGCCTCGGCCGCGGCGGTGACGAAGCGGCGCGGCAGCAGGCGCATGGCGATCGAGGCCAGATAGTTGGTGGGGCCCACCACATGGACGCGCTCCTGGCCGAGTGCGCGCAAGCCCTCCTGTGCCACGCGTTCGGCGCTGTGGAGCGGAATCGCCGCCGGATTGCCGACATGGGCGCGTTCGAAGAAGCGCGTATCGGTGGCACCGGGGCAGAGCGCCAGGATGTCGATCGGATCCTGCGCCATCTCCTCGGCGAGCGCTTCGGTATAGTTGAGAAGGAACGCCTTCGTCGCGGCATAGGTCGCAAAGAGCGGCATCGGCGCGAAAGCCGCCGTGCTCGCCACGTTGATGAGGCCGGCGCGGGCGCCGTTCTCTTGCGCATGGCGCAGCAGCATGGGCAGGAGCCCGCGCGTGATCTCGACCGGTGCGGCGATATTGACTTGCACCATCTCCATCTCGCGCACTTCCGGATTGTCGACGACCCGCCCCAGCTGGCCGATGCCGGCATTGTTGATGACGAGATCGACACCGCCATGCTCGGCGGCGCCGATCACGGCATAGCGCCCTTCCGGATCGACGAGGTCGGCGACGATCGTGCGCACTTCGCGCCCGTTCAGGGCCAGTTCCTGCGCCAGCGCGTTGAGGTGGTCGCGGTCGCGCCCATGCAGCAGCAGCGCCGTGGCACGCGGCAATGTCCTGGCGAAGGCGGCACCGATGCCTGAGGACGCACCGGTGATGAGGGCCGATCGATAGGTCATGAAAATTCTTTTCCGCCGCTGATCATCGGCAGGGATTCTAGGCCAGAAAGGGAGGCGGGCCAACGCCTAAGCATTCTAGGCACCCAGATGGGCAAGAAGGCGCCTGCCGGCGGCTCCGTCAAGCCAGCCCGGGCGGCTCACCAGATGATAGCCGCGCGGCGATTCCAGCACTTCGTCATGGTGGCTCACCAGCACGCCGCTTGCCAAGAGGTCGGCGATGACACCCTGCCAACCCAGGGCGACGCCAGCACCCTGCAGCGCCTGATAGATCGCGACGCCATGATTGGTGACGACGAGGCTCTGGTCGATCGACTTGGCCTTCGGCGCGAAGCGCTTCTGCCAGTCGCGCCAGGTGAACCAGCGCTGCTCTGGGTCCTCAAGGTGAATGAGCGGTCCGTCGCGCAGCAGATCGCCGGCATTCTTCGCCCGAAGCTGCCGCGCCAGGCCGGGGCTGGCCACAGGCACGACGCGCTCGGGCAAAAGCAGGCGGCTCTCGAAGCCCGGCCAAGTACCGTCACCGAAGAGAATCGCCGCATCAACCTCCGCCAAGTCGATGTCGGCATCGCGTTCGGCCGTCACCACGCGGCAAGAGAGCGGGGCCCCTTCCCCCACCTCGGCCCGGTGCGCTGAAAGGCGCGGCAGGACCCAGAAGGTCGCGATCCCCGGATAGGTCGCGATGGTCAGCATATCGGGCGAACCGCGGCGGCGGATCCGTCGGCTCGTTTCCGCCAGACCCGACAGGGACAAGGCGACGCTGCCATAGAATTCGTCGGCGATGGCGGTCGGGCGCGACACCGGCCCCCGCTTCTCGAACAGGGCCGCGCCGAGATCCGCCTCGAGCAGCCGGATCTGATGGCTGATCGCCGGCTGGCCAACATTGAGCTCGGCTGCCGCGCGCGTGAAGCTGCCCAGCCGATAGCAGGCTTCAAAGGCACGGATCGCCCGTAACGGCGGCAGATGGCGCATTCTTATTATCGATTTTATTGATGAATGGATCATTTTTATGCCCGTTTTTACGAGGCGTCAAACCGGTAATCATGCCGAAAATCAATCAAATCGAGGTTTTCCGCATGTTGAAGCCATCCCTTCGCCCCATCCTGGCCGTCTCGCGCCGCACGCGATCGACGCCCTTCACCCCGCGCGTCGAAGCGGCGGGCGTCCAGGGCTACACGGTCTATAACCACATGCTGCTGCCGACCGCCTTCCGCTCGGTCGAGGCGGATTACCGGCACTTGAAGACCCATGTGCAGGTGTGGGACGTGGGCTGCGAACGCCAGGTGGAGCTCAAGGGCCCCGACGCAGCAAAACTGGCGCAAATGATGACCCCGCGCGATCTATCGAAGGCGCTGGTGGGTCAATGCCTTTACGCGCCGCTGGTCGACGAGGCGGGCATGCTCATCAATGATCCGGTGATCCTGAAGCTCGCCGAGGATCGCTTCTGGCTCTCCATCGCGGATTCGGATGTGCTGCTCTGGGCCAAGGGGCTGGCACTTGGGCATGGACTAAAGGTCGCAGTACACGAACCCGATGTCTGGCCGCTGGCCATTCAAGGACCGAAAGCAGATGAACTGGCGGCGCGCGTTTTCGGCGACGAGGTGCGCGCCATCGGCTTCTTCCGTTTCCGCACGCTCGCTTTCCAGGGCCATCCCTTGATCGTCGCCCGGTCGGGCTGGAGCAAGCAGGGCGGCTTCGAAATCTATCTCGATCGAGCCGATTTGGGCCTTCCCTTGTGGGACGCCTGCATGGCAGCGGGCGCCGATCTCGAAGTCGGCCCCGGCTGCCCCAATCTGATCGAACGTATCGAGGGTGGCCTCCTCTCCTATGGCAATGACATGACGATTGCCAACAATCCGCTGGAATGCGGTCTCGACAAATATTGCCAGATCGACGCCGCCGCGACTTGCATCGGCAGCGACGCCTTGCGGCGCATCGCCGCTGCGGGTGTTGCCCGCAAGATTCTGGGACTGCGCATCGAAGGCGCGACCCTGCCCGCCTGCGTCGAGCCCTGGCCGGTCATGGCCATGGGCAAGCGCATCGGCGCCGTGAGTTCAGCGGTCTATTCGCCGGATTTCAGCAGCAATCTCGCCTTCGCCATGCTGGATCGCGGGCATTGGACGCCGGGCGACGCGGTTGAAGTGGAAACACCTGCCGGCCTGCGGCGCGCGACGGTTTCGGCCCTGCCTTTCACCCGGCCGTAGGGGGAGCGGCGGAATAGACGGCACCCGGTGTTGCATTCGGGGATGAGCTATGGCACCTCACCGCCATCTCCTTCACCTCCCTAGCAGACCCGGGAATTTAACCAATGCCTCAATTCCGCACCCTCGACGACCTCTCCCTCAGCGGCAAGCGCGTGCTCGTGCGCTGCGACCTCAACGTGCCGATGAAGGACGGCAAGGTCACGGACGCGACCCGCATCGAGCGCTCGGCCGCGACCTTGAAGGAGATCGCCGCGAAGGGCGGGCGCGTCATCATCCTGTCCCATTTCGGGCGGCCGAAGGGAAAACGCGCGGCGGAATTCTCGCTGCAACCCCTGGTCGCCCCGCTGGCGGCGGCGCTGGGGAAGAACGTGGCCTTCGCCGATGATTGCATCGGTGACGCGGCCGCCAAGGTGACGGGCGCGCTCAAGGACGGCGAGGTGGCGCTCCTTGAAAACCTGCGCTTCCACGATGCTGAAGAAGCCAACGACAAAACCTTCGCCCAGGCGCTGGCCAAGCTCGGCGACATCTATGTGAACGATGCCTTTTCCTGCGCGCACCGCGCCCATGCCTCGACGGAGGGGCTTGCGCATCTGCTCCCCGCCGCGGCCGGTCGTTTGATGCAGGAGGAGCTCGACCATCTTTCGGCAGCCCTTGAGAAGCCGCAGCGCCCGGTGACGGCCCTGGTCGGCGGCGCCAAGGTCTCGACCAAGCTCGACCTTCTCGGCAATCTCGTCAGCAAGGTCGACCGGCTGGTGATCGGCGGCGGCATGGCCAACACCTTCCTCTTCGCGCAAGGGATCGAGGTCGGCAAGTCGCTGGCCGAGCGTGACCTCGCCGATACGGCGCGCGAGATTCTCGCCAAGGCGAAGGCCGCCAATTGCACCATCGTGCTGCCCGTCGATGCGGTGGTCGCGGGCGAGTTCAAGGCCGGTGCCGCCAACAGGCAAGTCGATGTGACAGCCGTCCCCGCCGACCAGATGATCCTGGATGTGGGACCGAAATCGATCGCCGTCATCAACCAGCATCTCGATCAATCGAAGACTTTGGTCTGGAACGGGCCGCTCGGCGCCTTCGAGACCACGCCTTTCGACCAGGGCACGGTCGCAGTCGCCAAGCACGCGGCGGCCCTTTCCAAGGCCAAGAAGCTCCTTTCCGTCGCCGGCGGCGGCGACACGGTCGCAGCCCTTGCCCATGCCGGGGCGGAGGGTGATTTCTCCTACATCTCGACTGCGGGTGGCGCTTTCCTGGAATGGCTGGAAGGCAAGGAACTGCCGGGCGTCACGGCCCTCAAATCATGAGCGACGAGATCAACGGCGAGCCGATCGAGGATCCGGTCGAATTCTTCGCCTCGCTCGGAAACCTGCGCGGGGCCGCGATCGACGGCCTCAGCCTGCGGGTGCAAGACTAGGTCCTCATCCTCTATATCGACGATCTTTACGCCGCCCAGGAAGGCTTGCCAGGCTATGCGGGTCCGCGCGCCTGTGCGCTGGCCTTCCTTGGCGCCGGCAAGGTCAGCCTTGACGTTGCGATCGAGGACGGGCTGCGCATCGCCAGCCTGCGCACGATCGAAAGCGCCGAGGACATGACGCTCTTCACGCTCGAAATCGAGTGCGACATCGGCGGCACGCGTGGCCGCAAGAGTCTTGCGCTCAATTTCTCGGGCCTCGACATCGTCGATATCGAGGATGCGGACGAGGATTGAGCGGGCGGCATTGATTCGCTGACGGCGGTGGCTCAAGATCGGTGAACGATCTGAGCAGGAGGAAAGCCGGTGCAGATAATTCGCCCCATTGCCAGCGCCGACATACCCTGGGACGTCTGGGACGAGGTGCCGCGCTTCCAGTCGCGCTCCCGGCACCTTTCCCGCGCGGCCCTGGGCGAGGATTACAGGATCGGCATTGCCATCGAGGAATTGCCGCCCGGCAAGCTGAGCGCGCCCGCCCATTATCACACCCTCGAGGAGGAGCATGTCTTCATCCTGAAAGGATCGCTCAACCTGCGCATCGGCCAAGAACGCTTTCCGATGCGCGCGGGCGATTATGTCTGCTTCCCGGCGGGGCATCGGGCGGCGCATAATCTTTGCAACGATGGCGACGGGATTTGCCGCTATGTCGTGGTGGGCGAGAGGAATCCCAACGACGTCGTGGTCTATCCCGATTCCAACAAGGTATTGGTGAGACCGCTCGACCGCACGATCCTGGACCTTGCGGCACGGCGCCATTATTGGGACGGCGAGGACACGGGATTGCCGGCCGGCGCCATGCATTCCGCGCCGCCGGCCAAGCAAGCTGAACCAGCCAAGCCCTTTCCACCCATCGCCTCGGCCAATGTGCCGCGCGAGGAAATGCAGGTTAGCACAAAGTTCGGCGGCAATGCCCGGCATCTCACCTACGCCGCCTACGGCAATGATTGCCATGTCGGCATGCTGATCGAGGAGCCGGCACCGGGAAAGCGCCTGGCGCCGCTCCACTATCACATGGTGGAGGAGGAACATGCGCTGATCCTCAGCGGCGAGGTGATCCTGCATCTGGGCGACGAACGCATATCGATGAAGCCGGGCGACTATGTCTGCTTTCCCGCCGGGCAGCAGATCGGCCATTCCTTCGAGGGAGCCGGCAATGGGCCGTCATCCTATCTGATGATCGGCGCGCGCAACCCCGGCGATGTCTGCGTCTATCCCCAGTCGGGCAAGATGGCGGTCAATGCGCTGCGCAGCGCCGATTGCGTCTTCGACATGGCGGCGCGCCGCGGCTATTGGGACGGCGAAGCCTGATCCCTGGCGCCCCTAGGAAAGCGCGCTGATCACCATCAGCCAGAGCGCGCCCGCGGCGACACCGAGCGGGATCGAGCGGCGGCAGATGAAATAGGCGATGAGTGACACGGCCGCGGCGGAGAGGCGCACCCACAAGGCCACTTCGCCGAGCGCACCCTGTGGCGCCACGATCAAGCGGGCGATGAGGCCGGCGAGCAGCGCATAGGCGACAGAGGCCGTCCAGCGCATGAGGGCGGAATTGGGATCGATGCGGCCGGAAAGGGCGACACCGGCCCCGCGCCAGGCATAGGTGACGAGCGCGCCAACGATGATGAACCACCAGGCACTTGTCATCGGCGCCGCTCCCGCTGGATGACGAGGAACGCGATCGTGCCGCCGATGAGCCCGGTTGCCATCAGGCCCCAATCGGGACTGACGAGATGGAAGAGCGGCCCCAGGATGGCGCCGAGCCCCAGGGCCAATCCCCGCTCCTTGCGCGCGAAATCGGCGATGAAGAGAAGCATGAAATAGAGCGGGTTGAGGAAGACGAGACCCAGCGTCACCGGCGCCGGCAGCACGCCCACCAGGAAGAAGCCGATGGCGGTCGCAATCACGGTCGCCGACCAGATGACGCTGGTGAAGCCGAGGAAGAAGGGCAGGCGCTGACCCGGCGGCATGTCAGGTGCGCGCTGCATCGCCACCGCCCAGCCGGTCAGCGCGATGAAGTGGGCGGCAAGGTAATGGATGAGACGCGGGCCGCCGGCGCCATCGCCCTGGCGCAGGATGGGAAGCAGCGTCACCACCATCGGCAGCAGGCGTGCATTGGCAAGCCCCACGGCGATGGCGGCGGCGAGGATCGAGCCGCCAACCGCGAAGATCTCGATGAGCGCGATCTGCCCGGGGAGCGCCCAGCCGGTAATCGTCGAAGCCAGCCCCTGGATGAGATTGAGGCCCGATTGATGGACGAAGGCGCCGAAACCGACATAGCTCGCACCCAGGACCAGGGCCGGCGCCCCGATGGCGGCGCGCATGCCGCCAAGGCGCGCAGCTGTGGGCGAGCCGAAATCATCGGGCCATTGCGTCGCATTGATATCTGGGGATTCGGCAGTTTGCATGACGGGGGGCAACATAGGCGAGGAGCGCTTGCGGCGTCATCCACCTTCCGCCACATTTGGGGCATGCTTTGATTGCAGGCGTGTTTGCAGGTGGCGATGCCGGACCCCAAGGAACCCAAATTCGAGCAATGCGTGCCGGAAGGCGACAACCGACTGCGCCAAGTCTGCGTCGATTGCGGCTTCGTCGCCTATGAAAACCCCAAGGTGGTGGTCGGCGCCGTGGTGACGTCGGGCGAGAAGATCCTGCTGTGCCGGCGCGCCATCAACCCGCGCAAGGGTTTCTGGACGTTGCCGGCCGGCTTCATGGAACTCCATGAAAGCGCCGAAAAGGGTGCCGCGCGGGAGGCCTGGGAGGAAGCCAATGCCAGGATCGAGATCGAGGCGCTGCTCGCCGCCTATACGATCCCGCGCCTTTCCCAGGTGCAACTCATCTACCGCGCCCGCCTTGTCGATCCGAATATCAGCGCCGGGGTGGAGAGCCTGGAAGTGGGCCTCTTCGACTATGCCGACATTCCCTGGGACGAACTCGCCTTTCCGTCCGTGCGCTGGGCGCTGACCCAGTTCAGCGAGATCCGTCATCTCGACCGTTTCCCCGCGTTCACCAACCCGCCGGGCGAAACGGGAGAGCATTGATCTTGACCACTCCCGATCTCTCCCCGCCCGATCTCCGCTGGCGCGTCGAGCGCGTCTGTCATCTGGCCTGGCCGTCGCTCAAGGAAGAGGATCAGGGCGATTGGGTGTTCCGCTTCTCAGGCGGCCTCAGCCGGCGCGGCAATTCCGCCAATCCACGGCGCGCGGTTTCCAGTGATTTGGATTCGATGCTGAAGGCGGCGGAAGCCGCCTATCCGCGCGAAGGATTGCCCATCATCGTGCGCGTGCCGGGAATGCTGAAGGCAGCCGTCGAAACCGAGCTCGCGGCGCGCGGCTTCAGGCCCGAAGGCGAAACGCTGACGCTCCATTGCGACCTGCCGCAGATGCCCATGCGGCGCGATCCGGATGTGCATATCGCCCAGCGACCCGACGCGGCATGGCTTGAGCGCCTGTGGGATCTGAAATCCCTGTCCGAACATGACCGGCGCACTTATCGCGCCATCGTCGGTGCATTGTCAGTCCCGGCCGGTTTCATGACTTTGAGGATCGGCGGCATCGATGTAGCGATGGGGTTCGTCGCGATCCACGATCGCCTGGCCTGCATCGAATCGCTCATCACCGATCCCGCGCATCGGGGCCGGGGACATGCCAAGCGCCTCATCGGCGCAATGCTCGCCTGGGCCATCGGCGAAGGTGCCGAAGGCGCCTGCCTGCAGGTCGTCGCCGACAATGATATCGCCATCCGCCTCTATCGCGGCATGGGTTTCCGCGACCTCTATCCGTACCGCTATTGGCGCGGATCGGCACAATAGCACCCAGCTGCCCGTCACTTGGCGCCCCCCTCCCGACCTCCCCCCTGAAGGTGGGATGAGATAGGAGCAGCGTGCCCGGCACCAAGCCCTCCCACCTTCAGGGGGGAGGGTTGGGTGGGGGGGGCCGATGACAAACGCCATATCGGACTATCTGGGTCTCGGTTTCGCGCGGGCCGTCGGTTCGGCGATCAGCGGATCGTCGGGCCAGTAATGCTTGGGGTACTGGCCTTTGAGATCGGCCTTCACCGCCTTGTAGGCGCCCTTCCAGAAACTGGCGAGATCCTGGGTCACCTGCACGGGCCGCCTTGCCGGCGAGAGGAGATGAAGGAGGACGGGCACACGGCCGCCGGCAATGCGCGGCGTCTCAAGGGCGCCGAACATTTCCTGGAGACGCACGGCAAGGACCGGCTGCTCGCCGCTTTCATAATCAATCCGCACGCGCGAGCCTGAGGGCACGTCGAGATGGGTCGGCGCCAACTGGTCGAGCGCCTGGCGCTGCTGCCAGTCGAGACTGTCAATGAGTGCTGCATGAAGATCGAGTTTCTCGAGATGCGCGCGGCGCGTGATGTTGTCGAGCCGGGGGCCGAGCCAGGTGTCGAGCGTTTCCATAAGTGCCGCGTCGGACCAATCCGGCCAGTCTTTCTCCGGCAGAACGCGCTTCAGGAAGGCGACACGGGCGCGGAGCGCGTTGGCGGTTGGTGTCCATGGGAGGGCGCCTGGGCCCATCTGCCGGACGCCTTCCAGCATCGCCGCGCGCAGCTTTTCGGGATCTGCCTTGGCAAGCGGCTTTTCCTCCAGCACCAGGGCGAGCAGGCGGCGCTCGCGCTTGGCTTCGACCGCTTCCGTGCGCGCATTCCAGGCGACGCTTTCCTCGCTCGCGATGAGATCGGCGAAATCGGCTTCGATCTCGACGAGCGTGATGGGCGCGGCCAGATAGATGCGCGCCGATTTCTGCCCGGCATCGAGTGTCGCCACGGCGAGATAGGGTTCGCGCGACAGCGGGTCTTCGATCGCCAGTTCCGCGCCGCGTCCCGACGCCATCCGGTATTGGCCCCTGCCACCGCGCTGCTGGGCCAGGCGGTCGGGATAGGCGAGTGCCACGATGCTGCCCGCTTCCTGCCGGCTGCCGTCCCGTTCGGCGGCGATATCGAGCTGCCGCCGCCAATCCTTCGCCGCCTGCTGGATGCGCGCCCGCGCCGCCTTGTCGCCGCGCCCGTCGCGCAGCATTTCCAGTCTTTCGCCGAGATCGGCACCGCGCCCAGGACCGCTCATGAGATCGCGTTCGGTGAGGAGTGCCGCAATATCGCAGGCGAGTGCGCCGAGCCCCCGCGCCTTGGCGACGAGCAACATATGCGCGAGGCGCGGATGCAGCCCCAGTTCCGCCATGGCGCGGCCATGTGGCGTTACCCGGTGCGCATCATCAAGGGCGCCGAGCTCGCGCAGCAATTCGCGCGCCTGCGACAGCGCCGCCGCTGGCGGCGGATCGAGCAAGGTGAGGCTCGCCGGGTCGTCGATACCCCAGGCGGCGAGTTCCAGCGCCAGCGGGGCGAGATCGATCTCCAGAATCTCCGGTGCCGGCTGCGGGCTCAGCGCCCGTTCGCTGTTGGCGCTCCACAGGCGATAGCAGACACCCGGGGCCAATCGCCCGGCACGGCCGCGCCGCTGGTCGGCATTGGCGAGCGACACTTTCGTGGTGACGAGCCGTGTCATGCCGGTCGCCGGATCGAAGCGCGCGACACGCCGGAGGCCGCTGTCGATGACGATGCGGATGCCGATGATGGTGAGCGAGCTTTCGGCGATGCTGGTCGCCAGCACGACCTTGCGCCGGCCCATCTCATCCGGGCGGATGGCGCGGTCCTGTTCGGGGAGCGGCAGATCGCCGTGCAGCGGCAAAATGACGGCACCCGGTACCTCGCCCAATTCCCGCTCGGTGCGGCGGATCTCGGCCAGGCCCGGCAGGAAGGCGAGGATGTCGCCGGTTTCCTCAGCCAGAGCCTTGCGGATGGCGCTTGCCATCTGCCGCTCGACCGGCGTTTGCGCATCGTCGCCCAGATGCGTGGTCGCGACCGGAAAGGCGCGGCCTTCGCTGGCAAGGCGCTGGGCTCCCGGCATGCGTTGCGCGATCGCGGCGCCGTCGAGGGTCGCCGACATGACGACAAGGCGGAGATCGGGCCGCAAGCTCGCTTGCGCTTCGAGCGCGAAGGCGAGCGCCAGGTCGGCCTCGACGCTGCGTTCGTGAAACTCGTCGAACAGGATGGCGGCGACACCCTTGAGTTCCGGGTCACCCTGAAGCTGGCGCAGGAACAGCCCCGTGGTGACGCATTCGATCCGCGTCTTCGGCCCGATCTTGCGATCCAGGCGCACGCGATAGC
>CAZUAL010000025.1:0-21814 GCA_964618305.1 uncultured Dongia sp.
GCATAGGACGGCTCCTGCCAGAAATCCTGCACACCGCCCATGGCTTCCAGGAACTGCGCCGCGAAAGGCTGCGAATCCTTGAAGCCCGGGTCGTTCAGCACGGCGTTGTGGCAGGCATATCCACCCAGCGACCACCACTTCTTCTGCACGTCCGGCTGGGCGAACCATTTGATATAGGCGAGCGCCCCATCCATGTTGTCGGTATTGGCGACAACCGAGATGCCCTGCCCACCCAGCGTTGACGCCGCAACCTTGGCGCTCGGGTTCACGAAGAAGCCGGTCTTCGAGCCGACATTCTCGTCCTTCGCCATGCCGGGCATGAAGGCGAACCAGTTCATCATCATGGCCACCTGGCCGGATTTGAACGCGTCGAGGCCTTCACCCATGTAACTGTCGGTGTAGCCCGGAGGTGTGCAGCACTTGTAGAGCTCTTTGTAGGCCTCAAGTGCCTTAACCGCCCCATCCGAATTGACAAAGCCGTCCATATGGTAGGGGTTCTTGGGATCCTGATACTCGAAACCGTTGGCATATAGTGCCGCGGTAGCACCCATCGTGATGCCTTCGGATCCGCGTTCGGTGAAGATAGCGGCGCCATACACTTTCTTGCCGTCGATCTCACGCCCTTGGAAGAACTCGGCCGTATCCTTCAGCTCCGCCCAGGTCGTCGGCGCGGCAAGGTCACGGCCGTACTTCTCCTTGTATTCCTTCTGCAGATCGGGCCGCGCGAACCAATCCTTGCGATAGACCCAGCCGAGAGCATCGCCCATGGCCGGCAGCGCATAATAGTTCGGCTCACCCTTCGGCCAAGTCGAATAGGCGTAGACTGTGGCCGGCAGGAAGTCATCCATCTTGATGCCTTCCTTGTCGAAGAAGTCGTTGAGCTTCACATAGTGACCGTTCTCGGCCGATCCACCGATCCACTGACTGTCGCCGATGATGAGATCGCAGAGTTTGCCCTTGGAGTTAAGTTCATTGAGCATGCGATCGGCGAAGTTCGGCCAGGGCACGAATTCGAACTTCATCTCGATGCCCGACTTCGCCGTGAAATCCTTCGACAATTCGACCAGCGCGTTGGCTGGGTCCCACGCCGCCCAACACAGCGTCAGCGATTCCGCCTTCGCTTGTGAGATAGGCGCAAAAGCGATGGCTGCTGCCATAGCGCCCGCGCACGCAAGGAGCTTTTTCATTTCCGGTGTCCTCCCATGGTTGCATCCATAACCGCCTGGAACCGGGTGCTCCTGCACCCTTACCGGCGGCTCCCGAACGCGCTCCCCGCGCGTCCGAAACTCTTTGCTGGATTCCGCGCCGAGCTGTCCATTGAGGTCTTTTCCGCTCGGCTCGCGGTGTTCAGTGATAGTTCAGTTCACTAAACAACTCAAGCACAGATCGCTTTCTCATGCGCCTGAACTTGTTATTTTCTTATGCTGCGCTGCCGCAGAGCACCTTCAAAGTTTTGTGCGAGTGCGAGCGGCAGCGAGCAGAGCGTCAGTGACTGACCAATCAACTAAACACCGTAAACACGATCATAGCGGGGTTCATCGCCGATCACATCATTTTTTGAGTTGCGCACCTCATTTTTTGACGGCACTTTCGCCGCCATGAATGACCGATCACGCCGCCCCACTCTCGTCGATGTCGCTGAGCTTGCGCAGGTCAGCCTTGCAACCGTCGACCGCGTCTTCAATCGCCGTCCTGGCGTCAGCACCAAGACTGTTCAGCGCGTCGAACAGGCTCTGGCAAAGCTTGGTTACCGTCCCGATCCTGCGGCAGTGCGCCTCGCACGCGGCATCCGCTACAATTTCTGCTTCGTCCTCCCAACCGGCGGCAATACCTTCATGTCGATGCTGGCATCGCAGGTTGATCGCTCGCTGCAATGGCTTGAGGACCAAAACACGTTCGGCGACTTGCTCCGGGTCGACGTATTCAATCCGCAGGTTCTGGCCGAGACACTGCGGGGATTGGCCGGGCGGTATCAGGGTGTTGCCGTCGTAGCGCTCGATCACCCAGTCGTGCGCGATGCCGTCAATTTCCTGATCGACCAAGGTGTCTATGTGGTGACCCTGGTGTCCGATGTTCCAACATCCCGGCGGCACCACTATGTCGGCATCGACAATTCGGCCGCCGGCCGCACCGCCGCCACCCTGATGGGCCGATTTGCGGCGGCAAAAAAGGGAAAGCTCGGCCTCATCGCCGGCAGCCTCAGTTTGCGCGATCATGCCGAGCGCTTGTTCGGTTTCCAGCAAGTGATCGGCACGGAATACACGAACCTCACCCCCCTGCCCGCGGCCGAGGGACATGATGATGCTGCCCGCTGCCGTGAACTGACTGTATCGCTCCTCAAGAACGCGCCCGACATTGTCGGCATTTACAGCATCGGCGCCGGCAATCGAGGCATCGCTGAGGCACTGGAGGCTGCCGGACGCGCCGGAGACATACTCTTCATCGGCCATGAGCTCACCGAACATTCGCGCCGTTATCTTGTCCAGGGGACCATGGCGGCGATCATCAATCAGGATGCCGGACACGAAGCCCGGTCCGCCGCCCGCGTTCTGCTCGCCTATTGCAGCGGCCAGCCGATGATCGACGATATGGAGCGCATCCGCATCGATATTTTCCTGCGCGACAATCTGCCCTGATACCGACCGGGAGGGATGGCGTGTATCTCGGAATCGATCTTGGCACATCTGCGGTAAAGGCCGTCTTGGTCGATGAAGCTCAGCGCGTACTCGCCTCGACTTCCTCACCACTCGACGTCAGCCGCCCAGCGCCGACCTGCTCCGAGCAAGATCCCGAATGCTGGTGGCAAGCCACCCTGGCCGCCGTCGATCATCTGGCCATTGAGGCACCCATTGCTTTGCAGGAGGTGCGCGGTATCGGCCTCTCCGGGCAGATGCATGGCGCCGTCCTGCTCGATACTGCGGACAAGGTTCTGCGCCCGTGCATCCTCTGGAACGATGGCCGCTCGGCTGCCGAATGCACAGAGCTGGAAACGGCATGGCCGAACTTGCGCGCGGTCACCGGCAACATTGCCATGCCGGGCTTCACGGCGCCGAAGCTGCTTTGGGTCAGAAAGAACGAGCCGCAGATCTTTGCCGCAACGAAGAAGGTGCTGCTGCCCAAGGCCTATCTGCGCCTGCGCCTTAGCGGTGAACATGCAGAAGATATGTCGGACGCCGCCGGGACGCTCTGGCTTGATGTGGGCAGGCGTGACTGGTCGGGCGAGGCACTCGCAGCGACTCACCTGACGCGCGGCCACATGCCGCGCCTTGTCGAAGGAACGGAACAAGCGGGGCGCCTGCTACCGGCACTCGCGACCCGCTGGAAGATGCGCTCAGTTCCAATCCTCGCTGGCGGCGCCGGCGACAATGCGGCCGGTGCCGTCAGCCTTGGCGCAATCCATCCCGGGGACGCTTTCATTTCGCTGGGTACTTCTGGTGTCTTATGGGCCACCACCCCGCATTTCGCGCCAAATCCCCAACAGGCCGTCCACGCCTTCTGCCACTGCCTACCCCACACATGGCACCAGATGGGTGTCATTCTATCGGCGGCGGCCTCCCTCTCCTGGCTCGCCCAAACGCTTGGCGAGAGCGAAGAGAAGCTGCTCGGCGAACTTGGCAACAATTCAAGAGCGCCAAGCGGCCTCCTCTTCCTTCCCTACCTTTCGGGTGAGCGTACACCGCACAATGACGCGACGATCCGGGGTGCCTTCATTGGCCTTGGACATGAAACGAACCGTACCCAGATGGTGCAGGCTGTATTGGAAGGTGTTGCCTTTGCCATCAAGGATTGCCAACAGGCCCTCGCTGCCGCCGGTACGACAATCTCCAAGGCCGACGTAATCGGCGGTGGTGCCCGCTCCAGTCTCTGGCTGCAGATTCTCGCCGATATCCTCGAGCTTCCATTGACCCCCGTCACAGGAGCGGAGGTAAGCGGCGCCTTCGGTGCAGCGCGGCTCGCCCGCCTCGCCGTCACGGGCGAGACGCCGGCGGAAATCTGCCTGCCGCCGGCGCGCGGCCCTGTTATTGCGCCACGGGCCGACCTGCGCGATGCCTATGCCGCCGCTTACGCCCGCTACCGCAAGCTCTATCCCAGCCTCAAGGAGGTCATGTCATGAACGCGCCGCTGCGCCCCTTTTTCACCCCAGGCCAGCCAATTCCCTTCGAGGGTCCGGCCTCGCACAACCCTCTGGCCTTCAAGTATTACAATCCTGACCAGATCGTGCTCGGCAAGCGCATGGAAGATCATCTGCGCTTTGCTGTCTGCTATTGGCATTCCTTCTGTTGGCCAGGCTCGGACCCTTTCGGCGGCGAAAGTTTTCAGCGCTTCTGGATGCAGCCCGGCGACATGATGCAGCAGGCCAAGGCCAAGGCCGATATTGCCTTCGACCTCTATCGCCTGCTTGGCGTTCCCTTCTTCACCTTCCACGATCGCGACGTCGCGCCGGAAGGCAGCACAATCGCAGATTCCAATCGCAATCTTCAGAACATGGGCGACTACATAGCCCGGAAAATGGAAGGCGCCAAAGTTAAACTCCTCTGGGGTACCGCCAATCTCTTCTCCCATCGCCGCTATATGGCCGGGGCCGCCACAAACCCGGACCCGGAGGTCTTTGCCTATGCGGCGGCCCAGGTTAAATCCGTGTTGGAGCTGACGCACCAACTGAGCGGTGTAAATTATGTACTTTGGGGTGGGCGCGAAGGATACGAAACGCTGCTCAATACCGACCTTCGCCGCGAGCTCGACCAGCTTGGCCGATTTCTCAATCTCGTTGTCGAGCACAAGCACAAGATTGGCTTCAAGGGCACGATTCTCATTGAACCGAAGCCGCGCGAGCCCACGAAGCATCAATACGATTTCGATGTCGCCTCCGTCTACGGCTTCCTCGTCCGGTACGGTTTGGACAAGGAAGTGAAGGTCAATATCGAGGCAAATCATGCCACGCTTGCCGGACATTCCTTTGAGCACGAGATCGCACTTGCCCACGCGCTCGGTATTTTCGGCTCGATCGACATGAATCGCGGCGACCCGCAGCTTGGCTGGGACACGGACCAGTTCCCCAACAATGTGTCCGAAACGGCGCTTGCCATGTACTACATCATCAAAGGTGGCGGCTTCACCACCGGCGGCCTCAATTTCGACGCCAAGATCCGGCGCCAGTCGCTTGACCCGGATGACCTGCTCCACGCTCATATCGGGGGGATGGATGTTTCGGCGCGCGGCCTGCTTATTGCCGAAAAGATGATCAACGATGGCACCCTCGCCCGTCACGTCGACAAACGCTATGCCGGATGGGACGACGCCGACGGCCGCGCCATCCTAAGTGGTCAACGCAGCCTTGCTGATCTTGCCGCGAGCGTCGAGGCACGCAACAGTGAACCCAGCCCCCGCTCCGCACAGCAGGAGATGCTGGAGAACTTGGTCAATACCTACCTCTGACAGGAACTTGAAGGCGCCGGAGACAAGGCGCATGAGCAAAGGGAGAAACGAACATGGCCACCACGATCAAAGGACCCGCCATCTTTCTGGCGCAGTTCGCCGGTGACAAGGCACCTTTCAATTCTTTCAACAGCATCTGCAAATGGGCCGCATCTCTCGGATTCAAGGGCGTGCAGGTTCCCAGCTGGGATGCCCGGATGATCGACCTCGAGAAGGCGGCGAAATCCAAGACCTATTGCGATGAGCTGAAGGGCATTGCCAAGAGCCACGGTATCACCATCACCGAATTGTCGACCCACCTTCAGGGCCAGCTTGTCGCCGTGCATCCGGCCTACGACCAGGCCTTCGACGGTTTCGCGCCCGCGAAAGTGCGAGGCAATCCGAAGGCACGGCAAAAGTGGGCTGTCGATCAGATGATGCTGGCGGCCAAGGCGTCCGCCAATCTCGGCCTCAATGCACATGTGACATTCTCCGGTGCGCTCGAATGGCCATTCATGTATCCCTGGCCGCAGCGCCCCAAGGGCCTGACCGACACGGCATTTGAGGAGTTGGCCAAGCGCTGGCTCCCTATTCTCAATGCGTTTGACAAGGTCGGTGTCGATGTCTGCTACGAGATCCACCCCGGTGAAGATCTCCACGACGGCGTCACCTTCGAAAGGTTCCTGGAGCGTGTGAAGAACCATCCACGCTGCAACATTCTCTATGATCCGTCGCACTTCATCCTGCAGTGCCTCGACTATCTGGAGTACATCGACATCTACCACGAACGTATCAAGATGTTTCATGTGAAGGATGCCGAGTTCAACCCGACAGGCCGCCAAGGCGTCTATGGTGGCTATCAGACCTGGGTCAATCGTGCCGGCCGCTTCCGTTCGCTTGGCGACGGGCAGGTCGATTTCAAGGCCATCTTCTCCAAGTTCGCCGCCTATAATTTCAAGGGCTGGGCTGTCCTCGAATGGGAATGCTGCCTGAAGCATCCCGAAGACGGCGCGCGGGAAGGCGCCATCTTCATTCGTGACCATATCATCCGCGTTACCGAGAAGGCATTCGACGATTTCGCGAGCGGCGGAACGGACAAAGCCGCCAATCGCCGCATGCTGGGCATTTGAAGGAGAGCGCCGATGTCGATCGAAGGCCGCAAAGACAAATCCGGCAAGGACCGCATCCGCCTTGGCATGGTGGGGGGTGGCGAAGGCGCCTTCATCGGCGCCGTGCATCGCCTTGCCGCGCGCATGGACGATCAGTATGAACTGGTCGCCGGCGCTCTTTCCTCCACCCCCGCCAAAGCCAGGCGGTCCGGGGCAGCACTCGGTCTCGCAAGAGATCGCATCTACACCAGCTTTGAGGAGATGGCGGCCAAGGAATCGGCCCGCGAAGACGGAATCGAGGCCGTCGCCATTGTGACACCCAACCATGTCCACGCCCCGGCGGCACGCACCTTCCTGGATGCCGGCATTCATGTGATCTGCGACAAGCCGCTCACAACCAACTTCAAGGATGCACTCGACCTGCAGCGGCGAGCCAAGAAGTCACGTCGCCTGCTGGCCGTCACCTATAACTACACCGGCTATCCGATGGTGCGGCATGCAAGGCAGATGGTTGAGGAAGGGGAACTTGGCGCACTTCGTGTCGTGCAGGTCGAGTATCCGCAGGATTGGCTCACGGAGCGCCTCGAAGCAACAGGCCAGAAGCAAGCCGCGTGGCGCTCAGACCCGAAGCAATCAGGAGCCGGTGGCTCCATCGGCGATATCGGCACCCACGCCTACAACCTCGCCTGCTTCGTCAGCGGACTGACACTTGATTCCCTTGCCGCCGACCTCTCCAGCTTCGTGCCCGGCCGCAAGCTAGACGACAATGCCCACATCCTGATGCGCTTCCGCGGCGGCGCCAAAGGCATGCTCTGGTGCAGTCAGGTGAGCCCCGGCAACGAGAACAATCTGCGTCTGCGTTTGTACGGTTCGAAAGGGGGCCTGGAATGGCATCAGGAACATCCCAATCAGCTGCTCTGGTCGCCTTTCGGTCAGCCGACGCGGATCATCTCTCGTGGGACTGGTGCCGCCAACGCGTCAGCGGCTCGCGTCACCCGCATCCCACCCGGGCATCCGGAGGGTTATTTGGAGGGCTTCGCCAATATCTATGGGGAAGTGGCCGCGGCGATCCGCGCCGCACGCCATCGGCGCCGGCTCGATCCGGCCGTTCTCTACCCCACGGTCGCCGATGGTGCCAAGGGCGTCGCCTTCATCGAGGCTTGCGTCAAATCGGCCCAGCGCAATGCAGGCTGGGTCAAGGTGCCGCGCCTTTAGACCATAAGCTGGCCGCCATTGATCTCAATCACCTGCCCCGTCACGTAGCCGGAAAGCGCGTCGGAAGCGAGGTAGAGAGCCGTGCCGGCGCAATCCTCCGCCGTGCCGAGGCGTTGCTGCGGTATGGTCTTCCGGGTCGCCTCGAGCTTTTCCGGCGTCGAATGGCGCAGGTGGAAGTCCGTGTGGATCGTGCCCGGCGATATGGCGTTGACGCGGACATTGTCCGGCGCCAGTTCGCGCGCCAGCGAGCGGGTGAAAGTCGAAATGAATCCCTTGGCTCCACTATAGATACTGGAGCCAGGGGAACCGCCGGTGATCGCCGACACCGAGCTCACGTTGATGATATTGCCACGCCCAGCACTCTTGAAGAACGGCAACGCCGCCCGGCTGCAATGTACCGCCGAGCGGACGTTGAGATTGAAGACCGTGTCAATGAAGGCATCGTCGATATCGCCCAACGCCTTGCGCGCCACCATCCCTCCGGCATTGTTGACGAGGATATCAAGCCCAGCCAATGCACTCGCCGCCTGAGCAACTAATGCCGCTGCGTTTTCCGCCAGCGAAAGATCGGCACTCAGGGCGATTGCGGCCGTCCCTTGCGACACCAAGGCCTCGGCCGACTCTTTGCCCGCATGATAATGAACCGCCACCTTCGCGCCAGCCTCGGCAAAGGCGCGGGAGATGGCGCCGCCAATCCCCGTGGCACCACCGGTCACCAGCACCCGTTTGCCCGTAAGGTCCTTCATCTACTTCGATCCCTGCTGAATGATGCCTTCCCAGTTCGACATCGGCTTCTCGGCATATGCCTGGGCCCACGCAACATAGCGTGCCGCCAGTTTGTCGCCGGCTGCAGCGAGTGCGGCAAAGGCCTTGCCCGCCCCGACAAAATCTCCCTTGCGCCACAAAAGCAGCGCGGCGTTGAAACCATCTAGGTCAAGCCTTGCGGCCACTTCCGGTTCGAGAGGTTGATAGAGCCGAACCGGCCGGTCGCGCCCGACGACGCGGATGAAGTCGAGTTCGCGAAAGACAACTTTGCCTGTCCGCTCCACCATCTCCGCGACCTGCTCACTTACCACGATCGGAATGCCGTAATGCTTGCCCACGCCTTCGAGCCGGGAAGCGACGTTCACCGCATCGCCCATCACGGTGTAGTTGAAGCGCTGCGCCGAGCCGATATTGCCGACGATCGCTTCGCCGCGATGGAGCCCGATACGAATCGCGATCCGCCCATCCCCACCGATAAAGAGCGGCTCGTCCGTTAGCGAGCGGATCATGGCAAGGCTCGCGAGCACGGCGTCCGCCGCCGCATTCTCCCGCGCCAAAGGCGCGCCGAAGATGGCCAGCACGCCGTCGCCGATGAACTTGTCGACGAATCCGCCATGTGCCTGGACGATATCCGTCATCCGACCGAAGTAGCGGTTGAGTTCGTCTACCAGAGGTCCCGGCTCAACCCGTTCAGACAAGGTCGAATAGGAGGCAATGTCAGAAAAGAGGATCGTCACATCACGCAATTCACCACCAAGGGACGGCAACCGTTCTTCGTTGACCAGCCTATCGACCTCGCTCTTCGGCAGATAGAGGGAGAAGGCGTTGCGGAGTTGGCGGCGCGATCGATCCATAGTGGAAAGCCGCAGAGCAGTGCCCGATGGCGCAGCGGCCGCCATTGCTATGAGGCCGGTCAGGAGCGGCGCCGCAACCAGATGCTGAAACGCCAGTAGCGATCCACCAGTCCATAGAAGAAGCAGCGCCACCCAGATGGGCAAGGCCAAGCGAACGCGGCAACGCAGAAACAACGCAGCCGATAAAAGGGCCGCCAGGAAGATGGTCAGAGCCCGCGCAATCGTCGTCGGCTCCACAAGGGCAGTGCCATGCAGGAGATTATCCACCGCTGCGGCGTGCACCAGAACGCCCGGGATCGTATCGCGCGCGATGCCACTGAAGAAGGCACCAGAATCCTCAGATATAGCACATCGCTTGCCATAGGACTGGCCTTCCGGCAACGTCGCGAAACGGCCCGAGGTTAGCTTGCGATCCTCGACATCCAGCACCCCGCCGATGAGCACGATCTTGCCGGCAAAGGCCTGGCGCAGGAAGTCCGTCTTGCCAGCTTCGACGCAAGAACGGATGTCCGCCAGCGAGTAGAGCGGCGGTCGCTTGGCGGCAGCAAAGTTGAGTGTGAATGCCGGGAGTTGGCTGAGACTCTCGGCTGCTACGCCCGTTGCGCGCTGGTAGAGCGCCGCCGAAAGGACCGGCAGTGGACCGACATCACTTTGCAGAACCACCGGCATGCGGCGAACGACACCATCCGGATCAGTTACAGGGTTTGCCGGTGCCTGGTTCAGATACTTGTTGTCGATATCTTTGACCGCCATGCGTTGCTGGATCGTTGGCAGAATGGGGGTCACCTGATGCTGCGCAAACCCGAGGACGACGCGATTGCTTTCTGCGCCCCGCTTCAACGCCATCAGCCAAGGCCTGTCATAGCCTGGCGCGATGCTGTCAGCCGTCGTACCCAGGATGATATCGACCCCGACCGCCTTCGGTTCAGCATCCAGCACACCTTCAAGCACCTTGCCGAGATCCGGCGTCCACAATGCCTGCGGCAAGTTGCGAAAATGGTCATCGCGGTAGGTTTCCTCGTCGACCGCGACGACAACGATCTCGTCGCTCAGCAGCGGTGGTCCGGAAACCTTGAAGTTGAGAAGATGCAGAATGTCGATCGACAGCCGGTCAAGGGCCACGCCCCACGGCAGGAACGAGGCGCCGGCTGTCAGCAGCGCCATCAAGGCCACCATAAAAAGGTTGCGCCACCCCCGCACGCTGCCCCGCCCCCTTCCCAACTCCGCGGCGGTTACACCCCCTAATCGAGGATGAGAACCCGCTCCAGGAGGCCAGTGTTGGCGTTCGTGGCCTTGGGGTCAACCTCGACCAGGACGGTCTGCGTAAAGCCCTTGAGCCGGTAGGTCATTCCGGGCTTGAGATCGAGGCCCGCCGCGGCAAAGTCGATTCGCCCGCTGACAGGCTCGACCCGCCATTCTGCGCCGTCTTCAACTGCTTCGATGATCACCCCATCGCTCTTGCGAGCGATGACGATCGGCTGCCGCGTAAAGATGTGCTTGACCCCGCCGCGAAAGGCGATGGTGGCGCTCTGCTGGGATTCCTCGGCACTCAGCGCCAGCTTGTTGACGGCACATTCCGTCTTTTCGCGGGTCACCTTGCCGCCTTCGACCGTCGATTGTTTGGGCCCAACCGTCACTTTGCCGCCAGTTATCTTCTCCCGCATGCATGATTTGAGATAGCCGAGCACAATCGTCTCGTCAGACATGAGATCGATTTGAGTATTCTCGGGAAGGAGATCGAACATCTGCCCGGGGCTGGTCGCCTTTGGCGATTCCTCGACAATGGCAACACTTGCTGGTGCTGCGGCAGCAGGCATAGCAATGCTTCCAAGAACCAGCGCAGCGATGTATGGCATTTTAGATAAGCGCATGATGTTTAGCAGTTTTTTAGGGTAAGAGCCCGGCCTTTGCACTTCACCGGACTCGATTGCTGTGCATGATAGAGCGCAAGAGAGGTTAGACGCCAGACCACGTCCATCGGTTTGTGATTGCCATCACAGCACAGCGTTGACGGGCTTGGCGAGCCTTACTAGAAGGCTTATCCGACCAATCGGAAACGAAAAGAAGAATTCATGTGAATTGACCGCCGCGTATTGCGCCGGCCGCGACACAAACTCATAGGGACGACATGACAACTTTTACAAAGTCAGTGCGGCTTGCACTTGCCGCCAGCATCATGACCGGCTGCGTTGCCACCCTGGCCAGGGCCGACGACGAAATCGAAAAGAAGATCCGTGACGAAGTCAGCCGCCGCGTCACTGACGCGATCTCCAAGCGGATCGGCGACGACGTTACCAGCGATATGGAAGGCATGCCTGACACCGGCTATTCGAACAGTGTCTGGCTCACCCCTTCCTACGCCAATGTCACCAGCGACAGCGACAGCTTGATCGAAAAGGCGGGCAGTTCCTTCGACACTGACCTCTGGACCATTCCGTTCGGCATCGATCATCGCTTCGGACAGAATTTCTTCCTCGGCATCTCCGGTGCCTACGCCAATTCCTCGACCGACATCGATGTTGAGGGTTCGGACATTGATTCCGACTTCTACAGCGACACTTTCACGGTCTCGCCTTACGCCGCCTATCGCTTCGCGGACTACTTCTTCGCGACGGCCCTCTTTTCCTACTCCTATGCCGACGGCAAAGCGACGACGGAAGATGCTGAAGATGTCGATTCCGACAGCCAGACCTTCTCGGGCGAATTGGCCCTGAATGCCGCGGCACCTGTCGGCGACTTCATCCTCAAGGGCAAGGCCGGCTGGCGCTATTCCTATACCGAGCTCCTCGATTTCGAAGCCGAGGGCGACGATGATAGCGATGTCCACACGGCAGTCGCCGCGGTTGAAGTCGGCTACAATCTCGATCCCTTCGTTCCCTATCTCGGCGTCCAGTACGAGCACAGCTGGCCGGAAAACGTGCCGGAGGCCAAGGAAGGCGATCAGGATTTCCTCTATCTTTCGGGCGGCGTGCGGGGCCGGGTCAACGACTGGCTTTCCTTGGGCGCCGGTGTCCGCGCTGAACTCGTCAACCAGGAAACCAACCAGATTGGCGGCCAGTTGGAGCTGAAGGCTCGCTTCTAAGCCGTCTAGATCTTGGGGTGTTAGGGATGGGGGCGCAACCTGCCGCAAGCGGGCGCGCCCCTCATTCTTTGCGTGGGACGATCAAGGGCACCAAGGAGCGGAACTCATGAATTCGCGTGAATCCCTTTTCAGAGCCATCGCCTGCTGCCTGGGTCTCGCGCTGGCCGGCATGCCTGCGCCTTCTCGTGCCCAGGATGCGGTCTTCGATGCCATTGGCAGCCACCTCTCCGAAAACGTGCTCTATGCCCAGGCGCAGCTTCAAATCAGCACCCCGCTACTTACCCTCAGCGATGTAGCCATCGGTACGGGAGACAACAGCTTTTTGATCAAGGGAAGCGATGGCGCCTATCGTCTGTGGAACCTTCAGGCCGGCAGCCAGCAGGCCATCGTCAAGGTTTCCGGCAGCTTGGTCGCGCCGTCGGCCGGGGGCACGACCATTTTTGTTGGCGGCAAGGATGGCAGCGTCACTCTGGTCGATACGCAGAGCGGCAAGGCTTTCGCCAACCTCCCCGGCAAGGGCAATGCGGTCACCTCTTTGGCCGGGTCCGCCAATGACGAATTGGTCTATGTCGGGTATGCCGATGGCAGCCTCGGGGCTTGGCAACTCGATGGCCGCAAGCTGGCCTGGCTTTCACAAGTTTCCGGCGCTGCCCTGGTGCGCATTGCGGCCGATCTGGACGGCGCGGCAGTCGCGGCAGCTGATTCTTCCGGCACTATTGCAGCGGTTGATCCGGCCAGCGGCACAGTGCTTTCCAAGGCGAGCCTAACTGGGGCTCCGATCGCGCTCCAAGCAGGAAGGAACGGTATTGCCGCAATCGATGCCGGCGGCGCCGCGATACGAAGCGGCACGGCGCTTGATCTGGGGCCAGCAGCCTTCGCCGACATTGGCCTGACCGGAGCCAGCGCCGTCCTCTTGCGCAAGAATGGCGACCTCGATCTTGTCGATCTCAATTCCGGCAAGACACGCCAACGGATCGCCGAACTCGACAAGCCCATCGCTGGACTCATCTATGACGAGGCGGCCGCCAAAGCCATTGTCATTGAAGCCGGCGGCACGATGAAAGTGTACGACACCGAGACCAAGGAGCTGGTCCTCTCCATCTTCATCTCCCAGCAGGGTTGGGCCATGATCGACCGCCAGGGCCGCTTCGACGGATCTTCGAGCGGCCTGCGCGGTATTTCCTGGGCGGTGAAGAAGGCGAACTTTCCGATCACATCGCTATCGCAGGCCTTTGCCGATCCCGGCATGCTTTCCACCCTCCTCGACCACGATAGGCGGCAATTGCGACAGGTTCCTGGCAATCCAGGCGAAAAGTTTCCGTTGCCGCCGTCGGTTGAGATTGAACCCATCTCCACCGATCTTGCCGGCGACAAGCCATATCAGCTCTTGGTCGTCGCCAGTGACCAGGGCGGCGGCATCAAGGACATCCGGCTCTACCATAACGGCAAGATTGTCGATGTCGGCGCCGTGCTGGAGCAGAAGGACGCTGAGGCCGACGGCAAACATATCCGCGTCGTCGGCTACAATGTCTGGCCGGTACCTGGCCCGAATGTCTTCCAGGCCATCGCCACGGGTATCTATGACAATCCGGGCACGCAAGCGGAATTGCGGCAGACCTTCTCCGGTACGCCGCGCAAGGGTCAGCTGAACCTGATCACCGTCGGTGTTTCGAAGTACACGCGCCTGCCGAAGGAATACCAATTGAAGGTCGCCGCTAATGATGCCGGGCGACTTAAGTCTGCGATTTCGACCTATGCCCAGAACGTCTTCAGCGGCATCGCGGCGACCGATTTGACTGACACCAAGGCATCGCGCGCCTCGATCCTTGCCGCGCTCGACCACCTCAAGAGTGCGAAGCCCGAAGATTCCGTGATCCTCTTCCTCTCAGGTCACGGCGTCAGCGACGAAAGCGACTGGTACTTCTTGCCCAGCGATGCCAGCGCCGATGATTCCAACAGCTGGATATCGGCGACCGATATCCGCACGGCCCTCGAGAAATCCGGCGCGCAGCGCGTGTTCGTCATCATCGACGCTTGCTATTCCGGCGGCACGGTCGAGAACTTTTACGCTGTCAGTTCCTTCCAGAAGCGCTTCCTGACCAATGGCCTGCGTAGTTCCGGCATCCAGGTTTTGACTGCGACGCGACGCGACCAGCTGGCACCGGAATCCGCCGATCTCGGCGCCGGCTTCCTCACCTACCTCGTCGATCAGGCGTTGAAGGGCAAGGGCGACATTGACCCGCGGGACGGCTGGATCTCGTCTCAGGAGGTCGCCAAATACACCTATGGTGCCCTGCCCGAGCTCTTCCTGGCCCAGCGAGAGAAGAACCCGAAAGCGTTCCGCGCCTCTTACGGCGCTGACGTCCAGCAGCCCGATGTCTATACGATCGGCGCCGATCTGCTCATCGCCCGCACACAGCCCTAGGCTGCCCGTGCCGAAGGGAACGACCTGGTCAGCATTCCGGCAAGTTGACGGCAAGGCCGCCGAGGCTCGTCTCCTTGAACTTCGAGCTCATTTCCTCGCCGGTCTGGCGCATCGCTTCGATGCAATTGTCGAGCGGCATGAAATGCGAACCGTCGCCGCGCAACGCAAGTGACGCAGCCGCCACCGCCTTGATCGCGCCGATCCCGTTCCGCTCGATGCAGGGCACCTGAACGAGACCCGCCGCCGGATCGCACGTCATGCCGAGATGATGCTCAAGGGCGATTTCCGCCGCATTTTCCACCTGGGCTGGCGTCCCACCGAGAACAGCGCAGAAGCCGGCCGCCGCCATGGCTGAAGCTGATCCGACTTCGCCCTGACAGCCTGCTTCGGCACCGGAAATCGACGCATTGTGCTTAATCAGCCCGCCGATGGCCGCGGCCGTCAGCAGAAAGTCGGCAATGCGCGACGCCTTGGCACCGATGCAATGGTCCAAATAGTAGCGTATCACCGCCGGCACCACGCCGGCGGCACCGTTGGTGGGTGCCGTCACCACTTTGCCCCCCGCGGCGTTTTCCTCGTTGACCGCCATGGCATAGACACTCAGCCAGTCGGAACTGACATGCGGCTGCGCCTGATTGGACCCCTTCTCCTTCTCAAGCAGGGTGCGGATGGCACGCGCGCGGCGCTTCACGTGGAGCCCGCCCGGCAGCTCTCCCTCGCGCGTAAGCCCGCGCTCGATACAGCCGTTCATCGTCTCCCAGATGCGCGCAAGACCGGCGTCGAGCTCTTCGCCACTCATGGTGCAAAGCTCGTTGGCGCGCTTCATCTCGCCGATCGACTTGCCGGATGCCTTGGCCATCTCCAGCATCGTCTCGGCACTGTCGAAAGGAAAGGGTCGCTCGACCGACTGTGCCGCGCTATCCACCGTCGCCGGGTTGGCAAGTTCAGC
The DNA here is from genome assembly GCA_964618305.1 of uncultured Dongia sp. Taxonomy (GTDB): domain Bacteria; phylum Pseudomonadota; class Alphaproteobacteria; order Dongiales; family Dongiaceae; genus Dongia. The sequence continues at coordinate 15,815 of CAZUAL010000025.1, forward strand.
CTCGGTCACGACAAACCCACCGCCGATCGAGTAATAAGTCTCGGACAGAATCGTTCTTCCACCGGCGTCGGCCGCTTCGAACACAAGGCCGTTGGAATGACCCGGCAGCGGCGGGCCATAGTTGAAAACGATATCTGCAGCCGGATCGAACGACAGCGAAGGCAAACCTACCGGTTGCACAATCTTTTCCTTGCTGAGGGACGCCAGCTTTTCGTCCGCTTCACTCGGCACAATCCCGGCTGGCGTGTAGCCGATGAGGCCGAGTGATACCGCCCGGTCAGTCGCATGCCCTTTGCCCGTGAAAGCGAGCGAGCCGTAGAGTGTGACACGTAGCCGTGCCGGCTGGCCCTGCCGGTTGGCGCGCAGGAGATCCAGAAAGCGCACCGCAGCCGTCATCGGCCCCATCGTGTGCGAGGAAGAAGGTCCGATACCGACCTTGAAAATATCAAAGACGCTCAAAAACATTCGGTGATCTCAGCAGCCAGATACCGCCCCATTCGGGCGATTCGTGCATGCTAGCGCAACCTGGCCCCCGCGTCCTGAGCCAAGGTGCGACGCCTCTTCGCCTCCTTGCGCCAACAAGTCAGCGGGATTCCGCTGCTGCACCGCAGCATTTCCACGATCACTCTTCGCGGAACGTCCGCGCCAGCTGGTCCGTCAGCGGCTTCAAAAAATAGCTGAGAGCCGAGCGGCGACCAGTTTCGACATAGACTTCCGCCGGCATGCCAGGCACCAGCTTGGCACGCAATTCCTCTGGCAGAGATTCCCGGTCGAACTGCAGCCTCGCCAGGTAATAGCTCACCCCCGTCTTCTGATCGACGGTCGCATCGGCCGAAAGACTGTAGACCTTGCCGAAAAGCTCCGGCGTCGTTTTCTGGCTGAAAGCGCTGAAGCGGACAAAGGCATCGCGCCCGATCTGCACCTGGTCGATGTGCTGAGGATCAATTTTCGCCTCGACGATCAGCCGGTCTTCCTCGGGAACGATCAACATCATTGTTTCCCCAGGATTCACCACGCCGCCGATCGTGTGCACCGTCATCTCCTGGACCACGCCGGCCCGTGGCGCCAGGATCTCGATGTGGCGCAGTTCATCCTCAGCCGCGACATGCCGCTCTGCCAACTCGGCAATCTTGGCCGAAACGTCGCGCAATTCGGTCAGCGCCTGCGTCAGCATGTCCGCGTCGAGCTGCGTCATCTGCATCTCGATCTCGCTGATCTTGTTCTTCGATTGCGCAATCGACGCCGCGAGTTCGCCACCCTCGCCGTGCAATTGCTCCGCCTCGCGTTCCAGCGACGTAACGCGTGTGAGCGGGACGAGCTTCTTGCGCCCAAGTTCGCGCACGCCGACGAGTTCCTGTTCGATCAGCCGCAGCTGCGCTTCGCGCGACGCTGCTTGGGCCGAAAGGCCCTTCATCTCCTGGCGGATCTGCGCCACCTGTTCCTTGAGCTGTTTCTGCTTCTGCGCCTTGAGGTCGCGCTCGGCCTTCAGAAGAGTCTGTTCAGCCCGCAGGGCCGCCGCGAACTTATCTGGTTCGCCTGGAACCATGCGATCAGGAGGCACGTCAATCTCTGCTTTCCCGTCGCGCATCGCCTCCAGCCGACGCTTGCGTGCCGTGAGCTCAATCAGCTGATTGCGTACCACTTCGAGATTGGCGCGGGGAAGCGTGTCGTCCATGCGTGCCAAAAGCTGCCCGGCCGAAACCCGCTCGCCCTCCCGCACCAGCAATGCTGCAATAACACCGCCTTCGCGATGCTGCACCTTCTTGGTGTTGGTCTCCACGGCCACCTGCCCAGCGGCCACGACGGCCCCGGCAATATCGCTGGTCGCTGCCCACCCGCCGACGGCACCAAAAAGAACGAAGATCATGGCAACACCGATGACGATGTGCCGGCGGATTCCCCAAGGATCGCGCTGATCGAACTTGCCCATGATCTCTACTCCGCTGCCTGCACGGCTTTTGGCTTAGCTGGCGCCAGGACCTGACGCAGCACGTCTTCCTTGGGGCCGAAAGCCTGTTGCCGCCCCTCGCCCAGCGTCAGGATGAGGCTGACTTCGCTGAGCGCGCTCGGCCGATGGGCCACCACGATGACGATGCCTCCCCGCCCGCGCACGGATGCGATCGCACACCCCAGAGCCTCGTCACCCGCGGCATCCAGATTCGAATTCGGCTCATCCATCACCACCAGGAACGGATCCCGGAACAAGGCCCTTGCCAAGGCCACACGCTGCCGCTGTCCCGCGGAAAGACGCTGCCCGCCTTCGCCGACCTGCGTGTCGAAACCCTGCGGCAGGCGCCGGATCAGATCATCGACTCCCGCCAATTGCGCCGCCCGCAAGATCTCTTCAGACGTCGCCGTCGGATCGAAACGGGCAATATTCTGCGCCACCGTGCCGGCCAGAAGCTCTATCTGCTGCGGCAGATAGCCCAGGAAGCGTCCGGCCTGCGCGCGCGACCATTGATCAAGCGTCGATCCGTCGAGACGCACCGAGCCACGGGCAGCACTCCACATGCCGACCAATGTCCGTACCAGTGTCGACTTTCCGGAGCCACTCGGACCGATGACGCCGAGCCCGTCGCCGGCCTTCAGCGAAAAGGCAATATCCCGCAGGATTGGCTCCGCGACACCCTCCGCCATAACCGTAATGCGGTCGACGTCGAGGCGCTGTGTGGGTGACGGCAGCGACACCATGCTGGCTGGCGTCGGATGCTCCAGTTCGTCGACCAGGCGGCGATAGCTCTGCCTGGCGCCGACAAATCCCTTCCAGTTCGAAATAGCCAATTCGACCGGCGCCAACGCCCGGCCAAGCAGGATCGAGGAGGCGATCATGACCCCACCGGTCGACTCTCCCGAGATGACAAGATAAGCACCGAGCGCCAGCACCAAAGATTGCAGCGACATCCGAGCAAAACGCGACAGCGACGAGAAAAGAGAGGTCACGTCGCTGCCGGCAAGCTGCGCTATGGCAGCCTCCTGCGCGACCTTGCGCCAACGTTCCAGGAGATGCCCGCTCATCCCGAGCGGCAGGATAGCCTCGGCGTTACGCCGCGACGCCTCTGCCAATGCACTCGCCTCCCCACTCTTCTGCGTTGCCTGCCGCATCCGCTCACGGCTGAAACGATCCGTAAGGTAGGTAAGGCTCGAGAGCATCGCAATGCCGGCAAGGCCGATATAGCCAAGGTAAGTGTGCAGCCCGAAAAGAAGCGCAACATAGAGCGGCATCCAGGGCAGGTCGAAAAGCGCCGATGGCCCCCCACCGGCCAGGAATGACCGGAGTTGATCGATATCGCGGAACGGCGAGTTCGTGGCCGGTTTGTTGCCGCCCGGCGCGCCGCGCTCCAGAAAAGCGTCAAAGGCGCAATCGGCCAGTTTTGCATCCACTGATCGCCCAATCCGGGCAAAGATGCGTGAGCGCAGAAGTTCCAACCCACTCAAGAAGCCGTAAAGAATGAGGATCAAGACGACCAGCGCCAGCAACGTCGGCACGTTGCGGCTGGCCAGTACCCGGTCATAGACCTGAAGCATGAATAGAGAGCCACTCAACATAAGGATGTTGATGGCCCCGCTGAACCCGGCCGTGGCCATGAAAGCGCCGCGGGCCGAGGAGAGTGCCGCCGCGGCTGGTGACCGCGGCGGCTTGGCATTCCCTATCATCGCTTAGACGAAGCGGAAGTCGCTCTCATGGAGGTGGTTGAGGACCACATCCTTGATGACGACGCTGTTGTCCGCATCGAACGTGATGATGACATCGTCACCATCCTGCTCCGCCGCTGCCATGACAGCCGAGAAGTTGGCGAACAGCGCATGATCGAACTCAACCTTGTCGGCGCTGCAGCCGCTGGTCCGGAAGTCTTCGATCGTGTCGTGGCCGAAACCGGCCTTGAACACGAACACATCCTTGCCGGCCCCGCCGGTGAGGTCGTCGTCACCGAGGCCGCCGTCGATACGGTCAGCACCGGCATCACCGCGGATCGAATCCTCGCCGGCACCGCCGTTGATGATGTCATCCCCCGCATCGCCCCGGATGTCGTCCGCATCGTTGCCGCCGTCGACCTTGTCATTGCCGGCGCCGGCCCGGATCGTATCCTCGCCGTCGCCGCCATTGATCGTGTCGTTGCCGGCACCGCCACGCAGTTCATCGTCACCGGCATCACCCGCAACATTATCGTTGCCGGTGCTGGCATCGATGTAATCGTCGCCGCCACCGCCGATCAGGGTGTCGTTGCCCTGGCGGCCGAGCAGAGTATCATCGGCATCGCCGCCCTGCAGAAGATTGGCGCCGCTCGTACCCTTGAACTCGACGGCCGCGTCCGGCGATCCGTTGATCAGGTTCTCCACCTGGGTCACCGTCGAACCGTCGTAATTGCCGCCGTCGACATGACCGCGTGAGAGGTCGACAGAGACATCGTCCGCACCCGAGGTCACGATGAGCGTATCCGTGCCCGTGCCACCATTGAAGCTCGACTTCTGGACCGCATTGTCGCCGCCCAGCGTATCGTTGCCGCTTCCGCCGTGGAGGCTGTTCACACCTTCGCCGCCTGTCAGGTGATCGTCACCCGCACCGCCGCTGAGCGAGTCGTTTCCGGCACCACCCTCCAGATGGTCATTGCCGCCAGCGCCGTCGATCTGGTCGTTGCCAGCCCCGCCCGTCAGCTTGTTGGCTTCGTCGCTGCCAGTCAGCTGATCGTTCTGCCCGGTGCCGATCACGTTCTCGAAGTGAACAGCCGCCAGGGTCGTCCCGTTGAGAGCTATCGCCCCCGTTGCGAGGTTGATGATCGCCGGGCCGGTCGCCTTGGAAAGGTCAAGCGTATCGCCGTTCGTCTCGTCACCCTCTCCGGCGTCAATCTGCGACGCACCGTTGTTGTTGCCGAGTACGACCGTGTCGTCCCCGCCCTTGAGATCGACCGCGAGCGGCGTGGCGCTGGTAAGGTCACTCGTATCAACCTTGTTCGCACCGGCTGACCCTTGGATGTCGACCTTGGTGACGCCGGTCAGCGAACCGTTGAGATCGGCCGTTTCACCGTTCGCCAGTTCCAGCTTCAGAGTCTCGATGCCGCCGGTCTTGACCAGGGCATCGTCGCCACCCTGGGCCAGATTGACATCGATATCGAAGCCACCGGCCTTGCCGTTCACTTCGTAGGTGCGAGCGACACCCGTTTCGTTGCGCAGCACGGTCAGGCTGTCATTGCCAGCACCGCCGGTGAACTTGTCATCGCCGCCCGGCACCCGATAGGTGAACCGGTCGTCGCCGCTGCCGCCGTCGACCGTGTCGTCACCGGTGCCGCCATCAATCGTGTCGTTTCCGGCACCGCCGGTGATCACGTCATCGCCGGCACCGCCCGACATTTGATCGTCGCCGGCATTGCCTTCGAGATCGTCATCGCCGTCGCCGCCGCTGACAACATCGTTGCCGCTGCCGCCGTAGAGCGTGTCATCGCCCGTGCCGCCGGCAACCTCGTCATTGCCCGCTCCGCCATCGACACTGTCATCGCCGACACCGCCGTCGAGATGGTCGTTGCCGTTGCCGCCGGTCAGATCATCGTCACCGGCATTGCCGAACACCTGATCGTCACCATTGCCCCCGGCCAACACATCGTCGCCAGCGCCACCGGTGAGGGAGTCATTGCCCGCGCCACCTGTGATGTCGTCATCGCCGCCATTGCCGGCCAGGACATCATCTCCGGCCAGACCGTCGATGATATCGGCACCATTGCCACCGGCCAGATTGTCGTTGTCCGCCGTTCCGTCGATGACCTGGTCCTCGTCGGTCAGCTCGTCAGCCAGCGAAACGACCGTCACATCCTCGAATGCCAGGCCCTGGTTGCCCCAGGAATAGAGCGCGAACGTCCCCTTCTCGTGGCTATGATCAGCGATTTCATGACCGAAGATCTGCACGCCATCGATATAGGCATTGAATATCCCGCCCTTCACATCGAGGCGCAGGTTGGTGAGTTCCCCAGGCGTGTACTTGCCGGGGACCACGCCCAGGATCTCCTCGAT
>CAZUAL010000026.1:0-21661 GCA_964618305.1 uncultured Dongia sp.
TTCATCTTCTGCAGGGTGAAGGCGGAGATCTGCGAGGGCGAATAATCCTTGCCCGCCGCCGTGACCCAGGCGTCGCCGTTCGAGGCCTTCTTGATCTGGTAGGGGACGAGCTTCATGTCCTTCTGCGTCATCGGATCGTCGAAGGTGCGGCCGATGAGGCGCTTGATGGCAAAGAGGGTGTTTTCCGGGTTGGTGACGGCCTGGCGCTTGGCGGCCTGGCCGACGAGGCGCTCGCCGCTGTCGGTGAAGGCTACCATCGAGGGCGTGGTGCGGGCACCTTCCGCATTCTCGATGACCTTGACGTCCTTGCCTTCCATGACGGCGACGCAGGAGTTGGTCGTACCGAGGTCGATACCGATAACTTTAGCCATGGGCATTCATCCTTTCCTGCGGCAAATCCCGCTCTTTGGGCCTTCCTGCATTTGAAGCACCCGTTCGGGGATCCCCGACTTTCGAAAACTACCTTGATCAGAATATGCCTGGGCGAGACGTACCCTTAGGCATTGGTTTCGAGGGGATATATAGGCCGTTCCCAGGGGTGCGCAAGATAGCGGCGCACGGAATCTTAACGATTGTGGCAAGCCGTCGCCGCCCGTCGCATCCGGCTATTCCTACCAAAATCGTGGGATTTTTACTTGAGCTGCCTGATGCGCCCAGGACCCGGATCGGCTATAAAGGCAAGAAGGGGAGCAAATTGAACATGTTAAGCGATCCGAACCAGTCCAAGACCAGCGAAGTGGCGGAGCCTGAGGCCGGGCCTGAGGCCGAGCCACCCATCGTCCGGCCGGAATCTGCGCCGGAAAAGCGGCGCGCCCGGAACGGCAATCTGCTGGTGATGGTGCTCCTCGGCCTCGATGTTCTGCTGGGCGCCGGCATCGCCGCGACCGGCTATTTCCTGCTGGAAAGCCCGGCCATCGCCCTGATGGGCGCCGTCATGGCGACCGTCGGCCTGCTCCTGATGGTCTGCTTCCAGCTTTTCGGGCGCGAGCGCTAACGAAGCACAAAGCTTGGTCAGGTCGCCGATGGCAGCGCCGCGAAATTGGGGGCGCCCAGTTCCGGCCGACCGGCGAACCTCCGCCCGGCCAAGCCACCGCCTTGGGCAAGCTGTGCCCGCAAGGCCGTGGCACGCTTTTCCGCCAGCAGCGCCACGATGCGTGCCGCCACCATGTCGAGCTCCTGCGCCGCCAGCTGCACCAGATCGGTCCGCGGCGGGTTGGGATCGCCGAGGCGCGCCACATGTCCTTCGCGCAGCAAGCGCTGCACAATGATCGGCACATAGCGCACCGGCTGGGCCCGGGCCGCGCGCACTTCCTTTTCGAACCAGCGGTCGAGCCAGTCGGCCTCAAGGCCCCGCGTCAGGCGCTGGTTGCGTCGGCGGCCGACCCAATGGGCGATCGGCCAGCTCGGCTCCCACAAGGGGCGTGCCTTCTTGACGGGCAGGTCGAACAGGCGCAGTTCGCGTCCGGTGAGGGCCGCATCGGCGACCATCGACACGCTGTCGCTGGTGACGATGAAGGTCTCGCAACGCGCAAGGAGTGCCGGATAGGGATTGCTGGTACCGGGACGGAACGGAAAGAAAAGATGCGGTGCCGGCAGATGCGCCGCGAAATGCGCCGCGACCTCGGCCGGCGTGCGGGGCGAGGCGGCGACGAGAAGCCTTCCGCCGCGCGACGCGGCAAAGGAAAGCGCTTCTTCAAGCAGGCGCTTGCCGTCCTTCTCGCCGAACTGGATGGGGCTCGATGGGCCGCCGATGAGCAGGCCGATATTGGGGCCGGCGTGACCTTCGAACAGGTCGGCGAAAGTCGCCGCCGCCCGCTCCAAAAGGTCCGCCTTGCGCGCCGTGATAGGCAAGCTCAAATGCAGCACGTTCGGCCCACCCGGCAGGCCGTATTGCGCTGTCGTCACCAGCAGGTCGACGGTGTCGAAGGGATCCTGAAAGCGGCCGATCTGCACATGGATGGCGTAAGGGGCGCCTTGAGCGGCGATCCAGCGCGCGACGGGCGCGGCGCGGCGACCGACGGCAATCGCCACATGCGGCCAGGGCTCGCCAGGTGCGGGCCGCACGGAATCGCTTGCCACCACGTCGAGGATGTCGAGACCTTGTTCAACGTCCGGTCCGGGCACCGGGCCGCGGCGGAATTTCAGCTGCTTCACCTTGAGCTGCCAGCCGAAGCGGGCTTCAAGCGCTGCGCCCAGCGCCAGCACCTGCTGATTGTCGCCGAACCGCGCGCCCTGCAGCAGCCAGACGATGGCCGGGACACGGGAAGCGGGTGAGGAAGCGATGGCGTTGTTGGGCATGGTCTGGTCCGGATTTGCTGGCTGAAGTGCTAGCTGGGACCGTAGTCCAATGTCGATGACAAATTTCTGACGGGTGCGTGTCGAGACGGCGATCAGATTCCAACCGGCGGTATTGGCTGAACTCCGCCCGCCCGCCGCTAAGATCAGGTGACGGTGAAGATATCGCGGCGGCGGGCGAGAAGTTCGGAGGGTCTTTCGCCGAAGGCGCGATGAAAATCTTTGGCGAAGCGCCCAAGATCGCCGAAGCCGCAGCCATAGGCGACGCCGCCCACCGTGGTCTCTTGGTTCGGATGTTCCAGCATGCGCCGCGCGTGCTGCAGGCGAAGCTGGCGGGCGAATTCCAGCGGCGAGCAGCCGCGGCTTTCCTTGAAGGTCCGATGCAGCGAGCGCGCCGAGGCGCCTGAGACCTCGACCAGGTCTTCAATGGTGATCGCCTTGGCCCAGTTGGCCTCGATATAGGCTTCGACCCGGCGCACCTGCCCCGGCGCTACCCTGGGCACCGCCGCGCTAAAGAGCGAACGGCCATCATGCGTGCCGGCGGCGAGGAAGCTGGTGATGAAAGCCTGTTCGAGTTCGGCGAGGAAGAGGTGGGCGGTGACGATATCGACGCCATCGAGCGCGCCGACCATGCTGCCGAGGATCTGCTGCATGGTCGCCGCCGCCGGCGTTTCAAGATCGATCGTCGTTTCGATGTCGAATGCCGCAGCACCCTGCCCGGTGATGGCGGCAAGCTTCTGCGCGATGCGCTCCTTGGGTGCGCGCCAGCAGATCTGTTCGAATCCGGGAGCGAACTCGACATCGGCGCCGGCGGTGGAAATGACAGCCCGGTTGCGGGTGACGAGGCGCGAACTCCGTCCCTTGCAGACCGCGCCGGTGCCGCCATGCCAGAGCCTGAGGCGCAGCATGCCGTCATCGGGATAGCGGATCGCGACCCGCGCGTTGGAATGGCTGTACCAGAGTTCGCCCTGCGGCAGATGCACATGATTGGCCATGACACGGATCGGGCCATCCGGCCGCTCGGCCGTCAGCACGCGCGCGCCGTTGACCGGCTGCAGCATGTCTTCCATCGCCTCGAAACTGTCGACATCGAAAAGCCGGTGCGCTGCGAGGGGCTCCCCCTCGCTTTCGGCAACGGCCTGACGGCTGGCCTTGGCCAGTTCGCCGCTCATGAGGCGATCTCCGCCGACGGACCGGTGCCGGCACCCTTGCGGCGGGCCAGGACTTCCGACGGGCGCAGGCCGAAGACACGCTGATAATCCTTGGCGAAACGGCCGAGATCGCCGAAGCCACAGGCAAAGGCGACGTCGGTGACCGTGGTTCCCGCCTGGGCGTTTTCCAGCATGCGGTGGGCATGTTCGAGGCGCAGCTTCTTGGCGAACTCCATCGGCGAGCAGCCGCGGGCTTCCTTGAAGGTGCGGAAGAGCGAACGCGCCGAGGTGCCCGATGCCTCGACCAGATCCTCGATCGAGATGGGCTTGTCCCAATTGGCCTCGATATGCGCCTCCGCCCGGCGCACTTGCCAGGGGCTTACCCGGCCGGCATTGCCATCGAGCAGATCGCAGCCGCTATGGTCGGTGGTGGCAAGGAAGGTGGTGATGAAGGCCTGCTCCATCTCGCGCGCCACCAGCTCGGCCGCCGGGCTCTGTGCATTCTCGACGGCGCTGATGAGGCTCCAGAACATCTGCGTGAGGAGCCGGCCGGAGGGCGAGCCGAGATCGACCCGGGGTGCAAACTCGAGCGCATGGGTGCCTTGGCGGCCGGTCATGAGGCTGAACTTCTGTTCCAGCTTGGCTTTCGGCAGGCGCCAGACGATCTGTTCGAAATCGGCGCCGAAATCGATCTGCACCTCGGGCCGGGAAATGCAGGCGCTGTCGCCGCCGATGGCGGTAAAGCCGCCGCCCTGCCAGGTCCCGCCGGCGCCCTTATAGGGCATCTGCAGCCGCAGATATGGACCGTCCGGAAACGCGATCGAAATCGGCATGCCATAGGCGCAATACCAGAGTTCGCTGTCCTTGAGGCGCACCGCATGGGCCAGCACATTGACCGCACCATCGACGACCGGCCGCCGCGCGAACCGCGCTCCGAGATTGTCCTCAAGGATCGAGCCCAGATGATCGAGCCGCGAGACCGCGAAGGCGGGATGCATGGCGAGCGGCCGCGCCACCTTCGCGACACCCGCCGCTGACGGCGAATCTTCCATCTGCTGCGTCGAGAGTGACATCCGGATTCCTCGCCACAATTCGCGGATGATGATAGGGCGACTCGGTTAAGAAACATTAATTCTATGGGCAGAATGACAGTTCCATCAGCTACTCTTTGGTATTAGCGCTTTGGTATGCGCTTATTCCTAAGCCCCCGCTTTTAGGACTCCGCACTCAGAAAGCGGGCGGCAATCCTCGAATCCGCCGCCAGTCCCAAGAATTACGCCCTAGGTGCAGTGCAATATCCATCCTGCTGTCGTATAGCCGGTATCGACTGTCGGCTTTTTGGCATTTTCTGCTTAGTGCTGGCACTGGGGGCGGAGCGCCGAGCGGCGCGAGCATGCATCTTTTCCTCATGCAATCGGATCGCCAATCGGACGGAGATGGTTCCGGGGATTGGCGGCAGACGATCAGCAACAGGCGATGAGCCGAGGAGACCTAGCCGATGACCCGCTTCTTCCGCGCCATAGACGACCTGGGCGCCGTGCCCGGCACGGACGCGGACGAAGCCATTCTGTTGCCGACCATCATTCAACAACTCGTCAGGGTGTTCAGCCAATGGATATGATGTCGCCCCTCCGGGCCAACGATGCGAATGAACGCGCGACGCGGCTCGAATTCCACCAGATCAATCAGGAATCGCGCGAGCTGCTGCGCCAGTTCTGGCCGGCGGTGGAGAAGGAACTGCCGCAGATTCTCGATGGCTTCTACCATCATGTCGGATCGGTCGGTAAACTTGCCGGTCTCGTCGGCAACCAGTCGCCGCGCCTGAAGACCGCACAGGGGACGCACTGGAAGCGGCTCTTTTCCGGCGCCTTCGACGATGCATACTTCGATTCCATCCGCACCATCGGCCTGACGCATAACCGGATCGGGCTGGAGCCGCGCTGGTATATCGGCGGCTATTCCTTCGTGCTCACCCGCCTGATGAAGCTGGCGGCGAACCAGCACCGCATGTCGCCCACCAAGACCGGCAAGCTGTCGGCCGCGGTGAGCCAGGCCGTGCTGCTCGACATGGATCTCGCCATCTCCACCTACCAGGACGCGATGCTCGAGGACCGGCAGCGCCGCCAGGACAAGATGACCGGGGCGATCGACCGCTTTGATACCAAGATGAAGGAAGCGCTGATCTCGGTTGACGCCGCGGCGACGCAGATGTCATCGACCGCCAACGTGCTGGCGGCGAGCGCCACGCAGACATCGAACCAGGCCGGCCTTGTTTCGCAATCGGCGGGACAGGCGACCCAGAACGTGCACGCGGTCGCCGCCGCGTCGGAGGAGCTCTCCTCCTCGATCAGCGAGATCAGCAGCCAGGTGATGCAGTCGAACAAAATCGCCAAGCGCGCGGTCGAAGAAGCCCAGCGCACCAACGAGAGCGTGCGCGGTCTAACAGCCGCCGCCGACAAGATCGGTGACGTCGTGAAGCTGATCAGCGATATCGCTGGCCAGACCAACCTGCTTGCCCTCAACGCCACGATCGAAGCGGCGCGGGCGGGCGATGCCGGCAAGGGCTTCGCCGTCGTCGCCTCGGAAGTGAAGAACCTCGCCAACCAGACGGCGCGCGCGACCGAAGAGATCAGCACGCAGATTGCGCAAATCCAGGAAGAGACGCGCAAATCGGCCGAGATGATCGGCGGCATCGCCGCCACCATCACCGAAGTTTCCGAGATCAGCACGGCAATCGCCGGCGCGGTCGAGGAACAGTCGGCGGCCACCCAGGAGATTGCCCGCAACGTGCAGCAGGCAGCCGACAGCACCAGCGCGGTCTCGTCGAACATCCTGGAAGTGACGCAGGCGGCCGAGCAGACAGGCAAGGAATCTTCGCAGGTTCTCTCGGCCTCCAACGATCTCGGCAAGCAGGCCGTCACGGTGCGCAACGAGATCGCCGATTTCCTGAAGGAAATCGCCGAGGCCTGAGTGACGCGAAACGATCATCGGACACGCGCCTCAATTCCTTGGCACTGAACGCAAGCAACCCGCAATTTAGACTGACTGGACCCATTGTGATGACACGAAGCCTGATCGACCTTGCGACCCTGTCGCGCATCGAACGAACGACGAAGCATGCGCGCGATACGGTGGAGCGATCCTTCAAGCGTCTGCAATATTGCGTGCTGACCGCGCCCGATCCGCAGCTGCTCGCGGATATCGGCGAGGAGCAGGCTGACCGCAGCGAGAATCTGCGCGCGGCGGCGGAGGCGATCGGCGACTTGACGCACCGCGTCTTGCGCGACCTGCGCATCATGTGCGAGCTCACGCTGGAGAACGGCATCCTGGCGCCGGAGGCACAGGTCAGCCTGGCCCACATCATCCACGCCAGTGTAGGCGATGAGCCGGTCGTCGATCTGCGCAAGCAGCGCCTGCTGCGTCTGCCGCTCAATAGCGCACTGAAGATCCTTCTTTCCGAACTTGAGGAGATGTGCGCCGAGATCGACGACCTTGCCCTGTCGATCATCGACTATCGCACCGGCAAAAGCAGCGAGCTCGCCCTGGTGCATTGAGATCTGTGACAACCAACGCGATCGCGACATCTGGAAGCGGGAAGAGAAATTTAGATGATGGCAAATCTGCATGGCAGGGTCGATGTCGAGACGCTCGTGCGCCTGAAGGTGACGGCTGCGCGGGCGATGGAAACGTCGCTCGATTCCTACCAGAGGCTCATAGCGGCTGCGGCCATTTATCGTCCCGATGCCACCGATAGAAGCCCGGACGGCTCCGACGGGCGCGACGAAGGCAATCGCACGATCTTCTTCGCCGCGATCTCCAACGAGGTAGCGCGCCTCACGGTCAGCATCGCGGAAGAATTACTGTTCCTGTGCAATCTGTCGATCGCCGCCGGCGTCATGCGCGGCGATGTCCGCCAGAAGCTGGCGCAGGTCATCAATGACGAGCAGCGGCCGGGAAGCGGCGCGATCAATCTGCGCCAGCAGCGCATCCGCCGCTTGCCGGCCCAGGAAGGCCTGCATCTGGTCATGGATAGCCTGCAGACCATGTGCGACCAGGTCGACAGTCTGATCGGCTCGCTGAGCGCTGGCGGCGCTGCCGGCAGGTACTGAGAAACCCTGGCCTGCCCGCGGCGGTCGATCTACCGAATTTACTTCCCTGCCAGCAGCGCAATCATGCCAGTGCACAGTAATTGTTTGTGAAATGGAAGAAATGACGCAATGCAGCAAAATAAATCTAAATGGATCTGATCTAAATCTTCCGGGATTTAAGAGGATTTTAAGCAGATCTATTTTACGCTTGATCGATAGGGGCACAGTAAATGATCGGGCGCTGCGACAGGGAACGGAATCACCGTTGAAGGGTGATCTGAATCCCTAGCGATTTGCGTACCGGCCGGCGGCGCCAATCCCGCCTGGCCATGGTGAAGAGTGCAATCAACCGATCCGAAGGTGGATCGACAGAGTGAGATCGGTGCTCTGGTGCATCGCAGCAACTGAATTGACGGACAAAGGAAGAGAGAAAATGGGCCTACTTGGAATGAATGGTGACGGTGCGGCCATCCTGCGCGCGCTTGACAAGTCTCAAGCCGTGATCGAATTCAAGCCCGACGGCACGATCATCACGGCCAATGCGAACTTCCTCAATGCGCTGGGCTACAGCTTGGATGAGATCAAGGGCCGGCACCACAGCATGTTCGTTGATCCGGCCTATAAGGACAGCGCCGAGTACCGCGAGTTCTGGGCCAAGCTGGGGCGCGGTGAATTCCAGTCGGCGCAATACAAGCGCTTCGGCAAGGGCGGCAAGGAAGTTTGGATCGAGGCTTCCTACAATCCGATCCTCGATTCGCGCGGCCGGACCTATAAGGTCGTGAAGTACGCGACCGACGTCAGCCGGCAGAAATCCGAATTCGCCGATCTCCTCGGCAAGGTGGATGCCATCGGCCGCTCGCAGGCCGTGATCGAGTTCGAGCTTGACGGCAAGATCATCACCGCCAATGAGAATTTCCTGAAGACTCTGGGCTATTCGCTCGAGGAAGTGAGGGGCCGGCACCACAGCATGTTCGTCGATGCCGCCTACCGCGAGAGCCCGGAATACCGCCAGTTCTGGGAGAACCTGCGCAAGGGCCAGTTCCAGGCCGGCCAGTACCGCCGCGTCGGCAAGGGCGGCAAGGAGATTTGGACCGAGGCTTCCTATAACCCGATCCTCGATCTCAACGGCCGCGTCTGGAAGGTGGTGAAGTTCGCAACCGACCTCACCCCGCGCAAGGAACAGAACAAGGCGCTTGCCAAGGATTTTGAGGATAGCGTGAAGTCGCTGGTCCAGGTCGTGGCGCAATCGGCGGGCACGATGGAATCGACGGCGCAGTCGCTGGCGGCGGCGGCCACCCAGACCAGCCAGCAATCTTCGACCGTGTCGGCGGCAACCGAAGAATTGTCGGCTTCCGTCAATGAAATCGCCCGCCAGATTTCCGAATCGACCCGCGTCGTCAACGTGGCCGTCACCGAGGCACAGAAGTCGGAGCGCATGGTGAGCGAGCTTGTCGTCGCGGCGCAGAAGATCGGCGAAGTGACGCAGATGATCTCGGACATCGCCAGCCAGACCAACCTGCTGGCGCTCAATGCCACGATCGAAGCGGCGCGCGCCGGCGAAGCCGGCAAGGGCTTCGCGGTCGTCGCGTCGGAGGTAAAATCGCTGGCGACCCAGACCGCGAAAGCGACCGAGGAAATCGACCAGCAGATCCGCGGCATTCAGGAATCGAGCACCACGACGGCCGGCGCCATCCGGCAGATCGGCGATGTCATCAAGAATGTAAGCGAGATTTCGTCCTCGATCGCCAGTGCCGTCGAGGAGCAATCCGCGGCCACCCAGGAAGTGTCGTCGAACATCATCGGTGTCACCACGGCGGCCGAGGAATCCGGCCAATCGTCGGCCAGCGTGCTCAAGGGCGCGCAGACCTTGTCCGAGCAGGCGGCACAGCTGGAACAGCGCGTCGACGCCTTCCTGGTCAGCGTCCGCGCGATGTAAAGGAGGCCTCCGCCCCGCTCATTCCTTCTTCAGGTCGAGCTTCTCGATCTGAAACTGGGCGGCGGCGGCGACATCCGTCTTCGGGGCGATTTCGAGAATGCGCAGGAAGTCCTTCCGCGCATTCTCCTTGTCACCCTGAAGGCCGCGGAGCTTGCCGCGCTCGAGCAGCGCCTGCGGATAATTGGGTTCGATCGCCAACGCCTGGTCGAGATTGTCGGCCGCCAGATCCAACTCGTTGATCGCCAGATAGGCCGAGGCGCGGTAGGCGTAGATGTCGGGCCGGCCGGGCAGCAGGTCGGCCGCGGCGTTGAGATCGTCGAGCGCCTTGAAATAATCGCCGGACTCGTTGTAGAGCGCCGCCCGGTCGATCATCAATTCGCCGTTCTTCGGGGATAGCGCCAGACCCTGGTTGAGGTCGTAGAGCGCGCGTTCCTTCTTGCCGGCCAATCCCCAGGATATCGCCGCCTGGCCGAAGACCTCGGAGGCGACCGGCGCCTTCACCTGCGGCATCGTCTCGGCGATATGTTCAAGGAGCACCGCCGCGTCCTCATATTGCTTGAGGCCGATGAGGGCGCGGGCCTGGCAATGCTGGGCCGCATCCGAGCCGCCCTGCTTTTCCCAGGCGACGGCACTTTCCAGCGCCTCGGTCGGGTTTTGCCCGGCCAGCGCCATGCAGGCGGCGTATTGCTGCTCGTTCTCGGCCGGGGTGAGCTTGTCCTGCGCCCGGGCCGCGCCGGCGCCCATGAGGGAAAGAGAGAGCAGCCCCGCCAGGATGAGGGTCAATCGCATGGTTGATGTTTCCGCCGCAGCACTTTAGGACCGGTCCTATGGATTCCCCGGATTGATGGGGTCCCGGGAGGCATTTTGCAAGTCTCATGACCGCACCAAATCAGACACTTGGGGTCAGCACCGGGGTGCCGCCACGGCGCCGGTCGCTCGAAAAATGCCACCTCTTCTGCTTCGGCCTGGGCTTTTCAGCTCTGCATGTCGCTGACAGGTTGCTGGCACTGGGCTGGCGCGTCAGCGGCACCTGCCGCTCGGCGGAGAAGCAGGCAGCCCTCCGGGCGCGTGGGATTGACGCCATCCTCTTCGACCGGGAAAGACCGGTTCCGGACCTAGCACGGCGCCTTACGGGGGTAACCGATCTCCTTGCCTCCATCCCACCGGATGCGGGCGGCGATCCGGCGATCGGCCAGCACGGCCGGGAGATCGCCGCGGCGCCGGACCTGCGCTGGGTCGGCTATCTGTCGACGACCGGGGTCTATGGCGATTGCGGTAGTGCCTGGGTGGATGAAGCAAGTCCCCTGGCCCCGAGCGGCGAGCGCGGCCGGCGCCGGATGCTGGCGGAAGCGGCCTGGGCCGCCTTGCCGCAGAAGGCGCACCTTTTCCGGCTGGCGGGCATCTATGGTCCCGGATCCTCCGCCCTCGATACCGTGCGCGAGGGCCGCGCCCGGCGCGTGGTGAAGCCGGGGCAGGTCTTCAGCCGCATTCATGTAAGCGACATCGCCTCGACCATTGTCGCCTCGATGGCGCGCCCCAATCCGGGGGCCGCCTATAATGTCTGCGACGACGATCCGGCACCGCCCGCCGATGTTGTCACCTATGCCTGCGCGCTGCTGGGCGTGGCACCACCGCCGATCGTCCCTTATGAAGAGGCCGATCTGTCGCCGATGGCGCGAAGCTTCTACGATGACAACAAGCGCGTGCGAAACACACGCATGAAACAGGAACTCGGCGTTTCCCTGGCCTTCCCGGATTACCGGGTCGGCCTCAAATCACTGTTCGACGCCGGGTTCTGAAGCGCGCCGCTCAGGAGAGTTCTTCGATCGCCATGATCAGGCGTTCGATGTCCTGCGGGCGCGAGAGGCGGTGATCGCCATCCTTCACCAGGGTCACGACCACATCGTCGCTCGTCAGCCGGTCCGCGAGGCGTAACGACACGCTGAAAGGCACGTCTTCATCGGCCTGCCCGTGAATGAGGCGCACTGGGCGGTCGATGCGGATCGGCGCTTGCAGCAGGAGATGCTTGCGCCCATCCTCGATAAGGGCACGGGTGATGACATAGGGTTGATCGCTATAGGCGCTCGGTTCCTCGACGCGTCCCTCGCGCATCAGCTGCGCCTGCATCGCGGAATCCATCTTCTGCCACATCAGCTCCTCGGTGAAGTCGGGCGCCGCGGCAAGGCCGATGAGCGCATGCACGCGGTCGGGCCGCGACAACGCCGCCAGCAACATCAACCATCCGCCCATCGAAGAGCCGATGAGAATCTGCGGTCCATCCGTCAGCTGGTCGATGATTGCCAGCGCATCGTCGCGCCAGGCGCCGATCGTGCCGTCGGTGAACTTGCCGGACGATTGACCGTGCCCGCTATAGTCGAAGCGCACGAAGGCGCGACCTGTTGCGGCGCAATAGGCATCGAGCGCCATCGCCTTCGTGCCCGTCATGTCGGAGGCGAAGCCGCCGAGAAAAACAATTCCCGGCGCCGCCTTGCGCTGATTGGAGCGGTCGCCGCCGAGATCGTTGGCGGCATGATTGCGGCGGTGATAGGCGAGATGGCGACCGCCCGGGAGCGGCAAATGTGACGCTTCCGCGCTAGTTGTCGCGATCACGCGATCGTGCGCCGCTGAAAGCCCTGGCTCCATAGGTGCCGCGAGCCCTGACGCTTGCAATCGGGGGGCGCTGCCTGATAATGGTTGCCGGAACATCGCATTCCCGGAAATTAAGTTTTTGGCGACCCGTGAGTCTTTGATGGTCTGCATCGGCGAAGCTCTCTTCGGATAAGAGATGTCAATCGACACCGTTTCCGCGCCACCTCTTTACACCAGTACCGCCCCGGTTCGAAAGGCACCTGCCGTCTTGCAGCTTGTGCCTTATTTCGACGCAGGCGGCGCTGCGCGTCTGGCGCTGGAGATCGCCGCAGCGGTGAGCGCTGCCGGCGGCACGGCCTATCTCGCCTATGAAGCAGCCCTGGTTTCCACTCACGAGCTGCCGCGCTATGGCGTCAAGGCGGTCGAGATGAAGCTCGCCAGCCGCAATCCGGTGACCAATTTCAACGTCGCCCGCCGCGTCGCGCGCTTCGCCGTCGAGAACAAGATCGATATCATCCACGCGCAGAGTGCGAGCCTGGCCACCATCGGCCTGAGTGCCGCCAAGAAGGCCGGCTGCCGGCTGGTGACGACGTTCCACGATGGTCGGCGCGCTGTCGAAGCGCAGCCTCGCCGCCTTTGCGCAATCGGATCTGGTCATCACGCAATCGCATGCGACGGCGCTGGAGATCGCCAAGGCGGTCCCGACGCTCGGTCATCGCCTCAGCGTGGTTCCCTTCGGCATCGACTTGACCCGCTTCGATCCGGCACAGGTGACGGCCCCGCGCGTGGTGCAGCTTGCCAATCAATGGCGCGTGCCGGACGATCTGCCGGTCATCATGGCGCCGGCCGCGTTCCAGCGCGGCAAGGGACAATCGGTACTGCTCGAGGCACTGGCTCTCATCCGCGATCTCGATCTCCGCTGCATCCTGGTCGGCAGCGAGAATGACGGCGGTGCCTATCGCGCCCAGCTGCAGAAGGAAATCGTCCAGCTCCAGTTGCAGGACCGCGTCCTCATCGCCGAGGAGGTGAAGGACATGGCGGCGGCCCTGATGCTGGCCGACCTCATCGTGGCCCCATACCTGGAGCCCGCAACCTACAACCGAGTCATCATCGAGGCCCAGGCCCTGGGCCGCCCCGTGGTGGCGAGCGACTTCCCCAACGTGCGGGAAGTCCTGGAGGGGTCTTCCATGGCCTGGCTCACCCCGCCGGGCGATGCGATGGCGCTGGGCTGGGCCATCCGGGACGCCCTATCCCTGCCCCTCGACGAGCGGGAGGCGCGGACCGGCCTGGTCATCGAAAACCTGCGCCAGCGGGCCGATCGGACTGTCATGACCGAGGCCTTCCTCAGCCTCTACGACCAGGTTGTCGGCGCCGAAAAGGCCGCCTGAGGGACCTTTCAGGGCCTTTCCGGGGGTCTCTCAGAAATCGAGATCGGCGTAATGCGGCGGGGGCTGGATACCCGGCCAGGTGTCGGCCAGGATCTGGCGGAAACTGGGACGCGATTTGACGCGGGCATACCATTCCGCCGCCTCGCGGTGCTGCTCCCAAGCGATGTCGCCGAGATAGTCGATCGCGGAAATCTGTGCCGCGGCGGCGATATCCGCCAGACTGAAATCTTCGCCAGCCAGCCAGTTGCGCCGGTCAGCGAGCCAGGAAACATAGTCGAGATGGATGCGGATGTTGGCCTTGCCGGCGCGGATGGCGGCCGAATCCGGCCCGCCCTGGCCAACCAGTCGCTTCACCATCTTTTCGAACAGCAGGTTCTGCGTCACCTCACGCTCGAACTTCTGGTCGAACCAGGCGACCAGCCGCCGGGTTTCGGCGCGGAGCGCCGGCGTGCGGCCAAGAAGCGGGGTTTCGGCGTAGGCTTCCTCGAGATACTCGCCGATCGCATAAGCACCGGCGATGACGATGCGGCCATCCTCGACCAGGACCGGTGTCTCAGCCGCCGGATTGAGCCGCAGGAACTCCTCGCGCCGCTCCCAGGGTTTTTCCGGGACGGAATCGAAATCGAGCTTCTTCTCGCGCAACTGGATGCGGACGCGGCGCGATTGCGGCTGAAGCGGAAAGTGGAAGAGCGAGCGCATTTGGACTCCGAATCGGCGGCGGAGACTATCACTGGCGCCCGCCCTCGGCTAGGTTTGGCGACAGGGATATTTCAGTGATCGCGCGCAAGCTTCGGTGTGCTGCGGTCGGCGCAAAGAATCGCCGGGGAGAGAAGATCAAATGCGTGCCGCATTCTATGAAAAGCTGGGTCCGGCGCGGGAAGTCCTGCGCGCAGGCGACATGCCGGATCCGACACCCAATGCCGGCGAGGTACGGGTCAGGATCAAGGCATCTGGCGTCAATCCGTCCGACGTCAAGATGCGCCTTGGCACCGGCAGCGCCGGCAACCAGTTTCCGCGCATCATTCCCCACAGCGACGGCGCCGGGATCATCGACCTGGTCGGCGCCGGTGTGCCCGCATCCCGCGTCGGTGAGCGGGTCTGGGTCTGGAACGCGCGCTGGAACCGCGCCTTCGGCACGGCGGCCGAGTTCGTCACCCTTCCGGCCGAGCAGGCCGTGAAGCTGCCGGACAATACCGACTTTGCCGCCGGCGCCTGTTTCGGCATCCCGGCCCTGACCGCCTGGCAGGGTGTCGAAACCGATGGCGGCGTTGCGGCCGGTGAATGGGTATTGGTCAATGGCGGCGCCGGCGCGGTGGGCCATTACGCGGTGCAGATGGCAGCGCTGAAAGGGGCCCGCATCATCGCCACGGTGAGCTCGGCGGCGAAGGCCGCGCATGCGCGGGCCGCGGGTGCCGAGATCGTCATCGACCGCAAGAAGGAAGACATCGTCCAGCGCATCCGCAGCGTCACCGGCGGCAAGGGTGTGGCGCGCGCGATCGAGGTCGATTTTGCCGGCAACATCGATTGGCTGCCATCGGTCATGGCCGATTACGGCCTGGTCGCCATCTACGGTTCTACCGCGCGCGAAGCGATGGTCGCCTTCGGCCCGTCGATCCTGGCCAATATCGGCTATCGTTTTTTCATCGTCTACAATCAGCCGCCGGCGCTGCGCGCCCGCGCCATCGCTTCTCTCACACAGATGCTGCAGGAAGGCCGGCTGAAGCACACAATCGCCGCGACACTGAAGCTCAGCGACATCGCCGCGGCGCATGAGGCCGTGGAGCAAGGCAGCGTCATGGGCAATGTCATCGTGACGCCGTGAGGAACGAAGAAATGAGGTGAGGCCATGAAGAAGGTCGTCGGGAATCACGCCAGGAAAACGATCGCCCATCACATCGCCCCCTACCGCGTCGAGAGCGGCCGCGGCTTCGATCTCAAATCCTTTCCGACGGCACCTGAACCGGGACTTTCGGACAAGAGCCGCAACGGCGCGCTGCTCAAGGAATGCGGCGAAAAGCTGAGCAGCCTGCAGGAGCGGCTGCATGCCGAAGGACGCTGGTCGCTGCTCCTGATCCTGCAGGGCATGGATGCTTCCGGCAAGGACGGCGCCATCAAGAACGTCATGTCGGGTGTCGATCCGCAGGGCGTCGACGTCACCTCGTTCAAGACGCCGACCGGCATCGAGCTGGAACATGATTTCCTGTGGCGCTGCAATCAGGCCCTGCCCCGGCGCGGACGCATCGGCATCTTCAACCGCTCCTACTACGAGGAAGTGGTGGCGGTGCGCGTATATCCGCAATTCCTGGAAGGCCAGCGCCTGCCGCACCGGCTGGTCGGCAAGCGGATCTGGAGCGACCGCCTCGCCGACATCTCGGCCTACGAGAATTATCTGGGCCGCAACGGCATCGTGGTGCGCAAAATCTTCCTCAACATCTCACGCAACGAGCAGCGCAAGCGGCTGCTGGCGCGCATCGAGGATCCGGACAAGATCTGGAAATTCTCGCCCGACGATCTGCGCGACCGCCGCCTGTGGCCTGAATTCATGTCCGCCTATGAGGAGGCGATCCGCGCTACGGCGAGCGCGGCGGCACCCTGGTTCGTCGTGCCCGCGGACGACAAATCCTATGCGCGCCTGACCGTCGCCCGCATCGCCATCGACGCGCTCGACGATCTCAACCTCGCCTTCCCGACCGTGAGCGGCGAGAAGGAGCGCCCGGCCAAGACCGCCGCCGCGCAACTGGCGGCCGAAGAAGAATTAGGAAAACGATCCCGGAAAGCCGGACGCTAAATACAATGGCGGCAGAGATACTTCTACCAGATGTGACCAGTTTTACTTCAGCGCTCTACTAAAGCTGGATTATTGAACCCTGATATGGTTAACCGATTCTTAATTCAGGGGACAATAAAAGAGACCGGGCGCAATGGATATTGACGTCTTGAGGGCGACACTGGTGGCGCACCGCCGCTGGCTGCGCCAGGAGCGCGGCGGCAAGCGCGGCGATCTTTCCTTGGTGGTGCTGCAGAATTTCGGGCTGCCCGGTGTGGTGCTGTCGCGGGCGAAGCTCACCGGCGTGCAGATCATCAATTCCGATCTCACTGAAGCCAAGCTCGACGAGGTGGATTTCTTCGGCGCCAATCTCGCCGGCAGCGTGCTGCTGCGTGCCGATTGCCGCGGCAGCGATTTTCGCGGCGCGCATCTGCAGGGCACCGATTTCAGCGAAGCGATGCTGACCGGCGCCGATTTCCGCGACGGTTCGCTGATGGTCAATGTCGGTGGCAACACCAAGCCCGCCGAGCGCCACAATGCCGTGACCGCGCAGGATGCAACCGGCATGACGCGCGCCAATCTGGAAGGTGCCAAGCTCCACGCCTCGGTGGTGCGCAAGGCCGATCTTTCCGGCGCGATTCTGCGCAACGCCGATCTCACCCAGGCCGATTTTTCCGGCTCGTCGCTCAAGGATGCCGACCTCCGGGGCGCCAACATGCAGGGCTGCAACCTGACCGGCGCGCTCCTCAACCGCGCCGCCATCGAGGGCGCCAAGCTCGACGGCGCCATCCTGAAGGATGCCAACATCTTCGGCGTCGAGATCGAGAAGGCGCTCTATAAAGACCTCGATCTCTCGGAAGCGATTGCGGTTGACGATTCAGTCGAAGCGGCGCTGAAGATCGGCGACATGGTGCTGGCGCACGAGCAATGGGTGGAAAGCAACGGATCGATCGGTGCGCGCGCCGATTTTTCGGCGATGGATTTTTCGGGTGTCGATTTCAGTGGGCGCAATCTTTCGGCAGCCCTTTTCGTCCACGCGCGGCTGCGTTCGACCAAGTTCATCAAATCGGTTCTCGACCTCACCGATTTCAGCCATGCGGATCTGACGGGCGCCGACATGTCGCGCGCCGATCTCCGCGGCGCCAATCTTTCCGAAGCGATCCTGCGGCGCACGAACTTCACCAGCGCCGATCTCAAGGTCCAGACCGCGCATCTTCCCAACGGCATGACGCGCGAATTTCCCGTGACCTTGCGCGGCTGCCGCTTCGGCGAGACGAATTTCTCCGGCGTCGAATGCGACCGCCTGAAGGCGACCGGCCCGGTGCCGAGCGGTATCATCGCCGAGGATCAATTCAAGGCCCTGTTCCAGATTCCGGCCTAGCCAAATTTCCGGCCTAGCCAAATATCTGGCCTGATCTCCGTACCAACCTGTGCAATCCTGCGGTGATCCAGACCCGGCCCGGGCAGCGTAAGGGTTTGAGCGGGCTTGCGGTACGGGTCTGTGGTACGGGTCTGGCAGCGGGTGGACGAGACGGCATGAGCGACGCTGAGCGCAGATCCTGGAGCTGGAAGTTCACGAGCCGGCCGGCGGCGATCTGGCCGCTCCTTGCCGATACGGCACGGTTCAACGAAGCGGCGAAACTGCCGCGCCACACCATCACCGAAATTCCACAAGAGGATGACAGCGTCGACTATCTCGGCGAGGCGAAGGTCGGCCCCTTCCGTCTCAAATGGCGGGAGCGGCCGGTCAATTGGGTGAGCGGGCAATTCTTCGAACACATCCGCGATTTCTCAACCGGCCCGTTCAAGATGATCGGCGCGCATCTCACACTGGCGCCGGATGCGGAAACAGGCGGCACCAGCGCGGTCTATACGCTGAGCGCCACGCCACGGAACTGGCTGGGGCGCCTGATGCTGGCAACCCGCTTTTTCACCTCGTCCGGCGAGACGTTCGCGCGCCTTGCCGCCGATGCCGACCGCTTTGCGTTGGGCGAGACGCCCAGCCCCTTCACCTATGCGGCACCGCCGGCCAGCGACGAGACCAAGGCCAAGGTCCAGCGGCTGGTGGCCGAAATCGAGGCGACACCCAATGGCCACGGCCTTGCCCGGCGCCTAGCCGATCATGTGCTGGAAGCGCAGGAGGTCGATCTGTGGCACATCCGCCCGCTTGCCCTGGCCCGGAGCTGGCAGGTGCCGGAGCGTCACGCGATCGAGCTTTGCCTGCAGGCGGTGAAAGTGGGACTCCTGGAACTGCGCTGGGATCTGCTGTGCCCGCGCTGCCGTGTCGCGAAGGCCTGGGCGGGCGGGCTCGACCGTCTGCCGACCGGTGCGCATTGTTCGTCCTGCAACATCGATTACGACCGCGATTTCTCGCGCAACGTTGAGGCCAGCTTTCGCCCGGCGGCGGCGATCCGGCCGCTTGAAAGCGGCGAATATTGCATGTGGGGGCCGATGTCGGTCCCGCATGTGAAGGCGCAAATTCATCTGGCGCCCGGCGAGGTGCGCGACCTGCCGGGCCAATTGGCCCCGGGCCCCTATCGCTTGCGCACGCTGGAGCCGGGCGACGCGGTCGATATCACGTATGAGGGAGAGGGTTTCCCAGCGCATGTCATCCGCGACGATGGTCTTGCAGCCGGCGAAAGCCAGCCGGAAGGCAGCCTGCGCTTTGCCAATCTTTCTTCCCGACCGCGCATCGCCGTCATCGAAAGCCGGCATTGGATCGAGGATTGCCTGACCGCCGACCGTATCACCGCCTTGCAGGCCTTCCGCGATCTCTTTTCCGACGATGTGCTGCGCCCGGGCGACGAAGTTTCGGTGGGCCGCGTCGCCCTGCTCTTCTCCGATCTCAAGGCTTCGACGGCGCTCTATCAGCAGATCGGCGATGCCAGCGCCTATCATCTGGTGCGCGATCATTTCGCCTTCATGGCGGAGATCATCCGTGCTCATGACGGCGCCATCGTGAAGACCATCGGCGATGCGGTGATGGCAGCCTTCGCCAAGCCCGCCGACGCCATGCGGGCGGCGCTCGACATCCAGCGGCGCATCGGCGGGAATGAGCACGGTCAGGTTGAGCGGCCGCTCGTCATCAAGCTCGGCGTGCATCAAGGCCCCACCATCGCCGTGACGCTCAACGACCGGCTCGACTATTTCGGCTCGACGGTCAACATGGCGGCCCGCCTGCAGGGACAAAGCCAGGG
Organism: uncultured Dongia sp.; assembly: GCA_964618305.1. GTDB lineage: Bacteria > Pseudomonadota > Alphaproteobacteria > Dongiales > Dongiaceae > Dongia. The sequence goes on from CAZUAL010000026.1 coordinate 19,412, forward strand.
CGGCGACATCGTCGTTTCGCGCGAGATGCTGGAGGATGACGGGGTCGCCGCCGCCTTGGCCGGGGTCAAGGCCCAGGCCGAGCTGGCAGCACTCAAGGGCTTTGCCGAGACGCTGACCTTCTATCGGGTCCAGCCCTGATCAACCAAAAATTTACCATAACCAAGTTCGATTCAGGGCTATCTACTTGACATCGTGTGTGTTTTGGGCACATGAGAGGTCATGACAGCGACCGCAGACAAGCTGGATCCGGCTGAAGCCGCCCGGCGTTACCAGGAGCTTTGTGCCCGGGCCGCGGGCTCCAACGTCAACGACGTGTCACTGCTTGCCACCGACTATCTCAACCACATCAACGAAGTCATCATGCTGCTGGAGATCGTTCCGGACGCGCCGGAATGTCTCGACGATTGCAAGGCCTGGCAGCCGCTGGAATATACCGAGCATTTCAAGCATTCCGGCATCGCCGACAAGGAACTGGCGATCGAGGCCTATCCCTTTTCGCCGCCGCAATACAAGGAGCCGTTCGACCGGCTGGTCCGGGAAATGAACCGGCTCATCGACATTTCCATCAAGCGGCTTGACCTGGTGCTGGCGGAGGGGAACGAGGATCAGGCCCGGCACGTGGCCGCGCGCGCATCGCAGAACCTGCAGGATCTCATCGGCCAGGCATCCGCCATCATCCATGGCGACAACCACGTCATCGACCAGGCGCAGATCGACGCGTTGATGGAGCTTTGATGGGCTTGCTGCGTCGACCTGCAGCTTGAACCAAACCAGACAGTTCCCAGATAGGCTTAAGCCAGGAATCATCGCCGCAATGGGTGCGGGCAGGACGGTGATTTTGTTGGAGAGGATCGTCTGATGTGCCGACTGCTCCTTGCCGCATTCTTCTCCCTCACTTGTGTTACCACGACGCAAGCGCAAGAGGCCCCTTTCACGGTCTCGACATTGACCGGCGGCCTTGAGCATCCATGGTCGATCGCAGTGATGCCGGACGGCAATCTGCTGGTCACCGAACGGCCGGGGCGCTTGCAGATCATTGATGCGGACAGCGGCAAGGCGCGGGCAATCGGCGGCGTTCCCAAGGTGCGCGCCGAAAGCGAAGCAGGCCTCCTCGGCCTGGCGCTTGATCCCGATTTCGCGGCGAACGGCCGGCTCTATCTCTGCTATTCGACCGGCGGCATGTTCTCTCCCGGCAATCGCCTGTCGGCCTTCGCGCTGAGGAACAACAAGCTCTCAAGCGAGGAAATCCTGCTAGACAATCTTCCCGGCGCCAAATGGCACAATGGCTGCCGCGTGCGCCTCTCCCCCGACGGGCATCTCTTTGCCAGTATGGGCGACGCCACCAAGGCGGGAGCGGCGCAGAATCCCACACGGATGCATGGCAAGATCTTCCGTCTCAACCGCGATGGCAGCATTCCCGCCGACAATCCTTTTCCGAAATCGCCGGTCTGGAGCTATGGCCACCGCAACCCGCAGGGTCTCGCCTTCCGCCCCGGCGACGGCGCGCTGTGGGAAACCGAACATGGGCCCGACACGCAGGACGAGCTCAACAGAATCGAGAAAGGCGGCAATTATGGCTGGCCGTACTGCCGCGGCACCGATCCCTGCAAAATTGCCGACTACCATCCAGCCAAGGCCGAGTTCGAGCATGACCGGACGATCGCCATCTCGGATCTTCTCTTCTACCGGGGCGATGCCTTTCCGGACTGGAAGGGTGACATCCTCTTCGTCAGCCTGAAGACCGGGCGGCTCTATCGCGTGACCCTCGATGGCGACAAGGTCGCGCGAACCGACATCCTGATCGACGGCGATTTCGGCCGCCTGCGCGACATCGCGGAAGGCCCCGACGGCAGCCTCTATCTCTCGACCGACAATGGCGAGGACCAAATTCTTCACCTAGTCCCAAGGTAGGATACCTCCCCGCGCCGCATTGCTGGACTTCGGCACTTTCCCTCTGCTAATTTCGGGAAAATGCTGCACTGCAAAAGGTTCGCAGCAAGTCCGGGTGGAGGAAGCATCGTGGCGGATTTTCCGAAGAAGTCGCTGGCCGACTGGCAGAAGCTGGCATCGCAGGAACTGAAGGGCGCCGATCCCGCGACCCTCAACCGCGAGACACCCGAAGGCATCAAGCTCAAGGCCCTCTATACCGAGGCCGATCTCGAAGGGCTGGAGCCACTGGGCACGCTGCCCGGTTTCGCCCCCTATACGCGCGGCCCCCGCGCCACGATGTATGCCAACCGGCCCTGGAC
>CAZUAL010000027.1:0-21010 GCA_964618305.1 uncultured Dongia sp.
CGTCTCCGGCGCCGAATAGATTTGCTGCGGCGTTCCCACCTGGACCAGCTGACCGGACCGCATGACACCGATCCGGTCGCTCATCACCATCGCCTCTTCCAGACTATGGGTGATGTAGATGAAGGTCTTTCCGGTCTCGCGGTGAATGTCCTTGAGCTCCTTCTCGAGCGTCTTCCGGAGCTTGTAATCGATGGCGGAAAGCGGCTCGTCGAAGAAGAGAATATCGGGGTCATAGGCCAGCGCGCGCGCCAGGGCCACGCGCTGCCGCTCGCCGCCCGAGCATTTGGTCACACTCTTATCGTAATAGGCTTCCGGCAGGCGCAGCTGCGCCATCAGCTGCAGGGCCCGCGCCTTGCGCTTTGCCGGCTCGACCCCCTTGATCTTCTGCGAGAATTCGATGTTTTCGCCCACGGTCCGGTGCGGGAAGAGTGCCAGTGACTGGAACACCATGCAGGTCGGACGCTTGTTGGCCGGCACGTCGTTGATGCGCTGCTCCCGGAGCAGGATGTCGCCGTCGGTGGCGCTCTCCATGCCGGTCAGCATGCGCAGCAAGGTTGTCTTGCCGCTGCCCGATGGGCCGACGATGGTGAAGAACTCTCCCCCGGCGATGTCGAGGCTGATTCCTTTGACGGCCGTGAAGTTGCCGAATGTCTTGGTGAGGTTGCGGAGCTGCAGAATTGGCGATCGGCCGTTCATGGTACCCGGTAATCCAAATGATCAGGAATGAACTGGTCCAGACAGGATCGCCCGGCGTGTCCCAAAGCCGGGCGATCCCTATGTCTGACTGGAAATGTGTGGCTCAGCCGCCGGAAGCTTCGCGCTTCGCCGCGGTCATGATCTCCAGCAGCTTGTCGTAGTCGGGCACGATGTCGTACTCGACCGAGCGCGCCATCTCTTCTTCCAGGCTGTCATACTGGATGGCATCCAGCTCTTCCTTGGTGAAGAGGCTGAAGCAATCCGGATTGCCCATCTGTGCGACCGGATTGAACGTGCCCTCGGCAAAGGCCACCGTGTGGGCGACCTTCGGATCCTGCACATATTCCAGGAACTGGACGGCGAGCGGGGAAATGTCGGGGTTGTTGACAACGGATGTCACCTCGATCCACGAAATGCCGCCCTTGCCGCCTTCGAGCGGGCCTTTCTTGGGCGTGATGGCGCGGATGTTGGTGGCGCCATCGGCGCGGGCCGGGGAGGCGGAATAGGTGCCACCGGTCAAATGGAAGTCGATTTCGCCCGAAACCAGCGACTGGTTCATCGTCGCGATATCACCCACCAGCTTGGCGCCCTTGAACACCCGCTTGGCGACCTCGGTGAACTTCGCCACCTCCTCAGCCGTATGCTCCTTGAAGGGGTCGAAACCGGCAATGCAGCAGATGTTGAAAACGTTCCAATCGTCGGATTCGAGAATGCCGTACTTCTTGTCGTTGGCCGGATCGTTCCAGAGATCCCAGCCCTGATCCTCGGCCGTTGCCCGGCTTACCTTGTCCGTGTTGACGACGAAGCTGTAGGGGCCGTAGCGCTGGCACATGCCGAGAAGCTGCGCTCCGGCATCATCCATGGCCCACTTATACGGGGGCTTGAAGGCGGGTGCCATTTTCTCGAAATAGGGCTCCATCTTGGCCCGGTCGAGGGGCTGGATGAGCTTTTCCGGGAACATGACCTTGCGCGCCCAGGGATTGTTGACGTTGATCAGGTCCCAGACATTGGTTTCGCCCGCGCGCAGACGGTTGATCATGGTGGGGTCGTTGGTGAGCGATTCCGCCTTTACCGTGGCGCCCGTAGACTGGCGGAACGGATCCAAGACCTGGGCGGAGTTATAGCCTTCCCAACACAGGATATTGAGCTCCTTCGACCGATCGGCAAAAGCCGAGCGCAGGCCGGCAACGCCGCTGGTGGCGAAGGCCGCGGCCATCAGGGCCGAATTCTGCATGAAATTGCGACGTGACTGCGTGAACTTCTTCATCTGTCCCTCTCCGTTGGCGATGGGTTGATCCTCGCCGCTTCCCTGTTGACCAAACCAAAGCATCTACCGGCAGATAACAGCGGCAGATGCGGCGTGAGCGCGTTGGGCTTGCTTATCCGCAAGTCGTCTTAATTCTGGTCACGCTAGGGACGATAGGTCGCCCCCACTACCCGGTCTTGACATTAACGCTGATAATCTTGACAGGCTCGCACGCCCCATCTGGGGGGGCGTTCCGCACCGGTATAGCCGGCTCGTGCCGGTAATCCACTCTGTGGGCTAGGCGGAGGTTAAAGCCAGCCAATTCCGCGTGAGCAGTTTGCAGACGCGGACATAATCCTTGAAATGGGTATCGAACTGCCGGTCGAGATCGGTCAGCAATCTTGGCTCATCGCGGCAGAAATCCGTGCCGAAGACCCTGATCCAATCGCGGATGATGTCGATCGTCACTTCGATATGGAATTGCACGCCATAGGTCTTCGCCCCGACGCGGAAGGCCTGGATGGGGCAGGCCCCACCCGTCACCAGCGGAACGGCGCCCGGCGTGTTGCGGGTTGCTTCGTAATGGTTCTCGAATGTGGTGACCGGTTCCGGGATGTCCCTGAAAAGCGGGTCCCGACGCCCTTCCTCGGTCAATTGCAGTTCGAAAAAGCCGGATTCAAGCTTCCTCATCCGATAGATCTCGCCGCCGAATGTGTGGGCGATGATCTGGGCGCCAAGGCAGACGCCCAAGACGGGGCGGCCCGCATCGGTGAAGGCGCGGATCAGCGCCATCGTCTCGGTCAGGAACGGATAGAGGTGCTCGTCCTTGGCGCTCATCGGCCCGCCCAGCACGATGAGGCCGGCATAATTGGCGGGGCCTTGCGGCAGGCCCGGATAATTCATCGGCGAATAGCTGGCAAAGCGCGCCACCGGAAAGACGGCGTCGTAATGGACACCCTCGGCAATGAGGGCCTGGCCCAGAATGCCGGGCGGCGCCACCAATTCCGGGACGATGATCAGGATACGTTTCATGTGAGCCGCATCATCTGCTTCAACTCGTCGGCGAACATGACATGGCAATAGATCATGTTGATGATCGCCAGTTCTTGTTCATGGAGCGCATCCGTGCCGGCGGCGCAGCAATCTTCCACGACGACGACCTGGAAGCTTTCGTCGGCCAGGCTGCGCACGGTCGATGCGACGCACTGATCGGTGAAAATCCCGGCGCAGATCACGTTCTTGATGCCGAGATTGTGCAGGATCAGCCGCAGATTGGTGCCGGTCAGGGCGCTGTCGGTCGTTTTGGTGACAATGATCTCGTCGCCCTTGGGCGAAAGCTGCGGCACCAATTGCGACGCATGTTCGTCTTTTGGCAGCAGCAGATTGTTCCAGCCGGGCATCTTCTGGCTCAAGGAGCGGTCGCGCCCGTCCTTGGTCTGGCAGGCGATGCGGGCGAACAGGCACTCGATGCCATTGCGCCGGGCCCAGGCAAGAAGATCAGCGGTCCGCGGAATGACGATCTTGTTCATCCGCTCGTGGAACGGCGTCCAGGCATCGTATTGCGCCTGACCGGCGGCATCGAGGGCATTGCGGTCCGGCCGTTCCAGATTTGTGTTCTGAACGTCGATCACCAGCAGCGCAGTCTCCGCCGGCTTTAAATCCAGATCGTCCGGCGCTGGCGCCCCTGCGTAATAGAAAGACCGGTTGCGGGTTTTCCAACTCATGCCGTCAGAACCTGAACGTAAAGAGACCGCGCCGCTCATAGATGTCGGCGGCTTCCTCAACGAAGCGGGCCATCTTCTCGGCCTTGTAGGTCTCGCGCAAGGTCTTTGCGGCTGCCAAGAGATCCCCCTTCGTCTTGGCGCGGCCAGGGCGCAGCAATTCGTAGACCTTGAGGACGAAATCCTGCGGCACGGCGACCAGTTCAGCGGCGCGCTCGAAATTGCGCCCGAGCGTCGGCCGCCCGGCCAGGGTCGCAACCCGCGCCTGGTCGATCAGGGCCTGCGGCGTGATGCGCAGATCCTCCAGCGTCACCTCGCCGGCAAGCACCGCCTCCAGCGTGATATCGGACAGTGTCTTGCCGCGCGCCGTCTTGACCTCGTCCGGATGCATTTCAGCGAGCGGATAGTCGGCAACGCTTTCGATCCGGCTCATGGCTGGACCTCCAGAAAGGCGATCTCGATGTCTTCCGGCTTGGCGCCGTCCTCGGTCAGCGAGGTCTCGATCGCATAGATGAGGGCCACTTGCGCGTGATAGCGGGCGCCCATGGCCTGACCTTGCGTCGGCACCACGACTGGCTCCGGCATGTCGCCGCGCATGTAAGAGGCCGCGTTTTCGCCGAGCTTGCGGTAATGCTCCAGCGACGTGATGGGCGCGTTGGAGAAGAGCTCCAGATTGTGGTGCGGCAGGCGATCGGCCTGATGAATGACGGCCGTTCCTTTCGCTTGCAGCCCGATTCCAACACCCGATCCTGCCAGCCGCGCGGCGCTGAGGCCGAGGAAGGAGGTGTCGGCGGTGTGCCGCATGCGCACGATGCGGGCCGTTCCACCCTTGGCGGCAATCCCATCGCAGAGCGCCCTCAGAACGGCGGAAAGCGGGTGGCCGGCGAGCGTACGGTAAAGTTTCAGACCGAAGGCCGGACTGACGCCGACGACGATTTCGTTTTCCGGTCCCTCAGCCTTGGCCTCGCCCTTCGCCTCATAGCGGATGCGCCGGCTCTCCGGCCCGGCGAAAGTCGCCTCGGTGCGCAGGACTTCCTCGCGCGTCAGCACATCGCGGATGTTGGCGAGTTCGGCGCGCCGTTGTTCGTTGAGCCGATAACCGCTCCCGGGGCCACCGTAATCGTTCGGGTCGTTGACCGCGCTGATGATGTGCCCGTTTCTGACGACCGCCGCCGTCTGCAGATAGTCGCCGGAGACGCGCAACCGCACGACATTGAGCAAGTTCTGCGCTTCCTCGCGGAAGCCACGCTTGGCCAGCGCCTTGATGACATCGAGCACGTTGATGCCGCGCCCCTTGATCGCCTCGCTGATGAGGGCGACATCGCGTGGCAGATAGCTGTCGGTATCGTTGGAGCCAGAGGCAACGACGACGCTCTGCTTCATCGCATCGGTCGGCTGGCCGAGGTCCAGTTCCTCGAGGACGGCGCCGAGTGCGTCGGTCGCACGGCGGCGCAATTCCAGCGCGCGGGACTCGTTAACGGACGTAAGCCCGCCATCCGCCTCGAAGTCGCGCTGCAGAACCAGGAAATCCTCCATCTCCTCGCCGTTGAAGGAGGAGGGGTTGAAGGAATTGTCGTAGGCGAGGATCGATCCCATGCCGGAGCAGATGAAATCCGAGCCCGCAATGAGATAGGGCGTGATCTTGGCGCCGACGCGGATTTCCGATTCCGAATGCCGCGCATCGTTGCCGGTCGCGCATTCGAGATCGAGCCACACGGCAATGAGGTTCTCAGCGAGGAGTTCGCGGACACCCCCCGGCATGGTCGAGGCCAAAGGCGCGCCGTCAATGCCACCGTTCTGCGTCCCCTGAACGCCCATCGCCCGCTGCAGGCAAAGGCATCTTGCCTCGAGATAGAGCAGCGATTTCGATTCATGGAACCCCATCAACAGTTCCGAGGCAGCGCCAGACGTACAGCGCATCTTGACGCCGCGGCTGGCATAGGCAGCGGCCAGGAAGGCTTTCGACCAGGGCGTATCGTCCCCGTCGGTAAACGCGCGCTCGGTGCCATAGACCGAGACCGTCTCGGCATAGGAGGTGAAGCCCGCCATGCCGATCTGCAATTCCTCCGCCTCTTCGCTGGAACATTGGAAGAGCGTACCCCAGCGCCCGACGGCGGCGCCGACGGCACAGGCAAGCGCATTTGACCAGGCATTGCGGGCGACACGCATGGTCGTTTCGACCTCGTCGAAGCCGAGGGCGACGGCGGTCGCCGCATCGGCTGCCAATTGCAGCGGGTCGTCCTTGGCGTTGGTGACATGACCCTGGTTGCCCGGCGTCTTGCGGGCCCGCATTTTTGAGAAGGCGAAAGCAAGTTCCATCGACGAAAGCTGCGCCGCCACTTCCGCCAGCTTGGCGGGGGTCAGGCCGTGGGCGAGCCGCGTCAATTCCGTGCGCGGCACGCTGATATCGACCAGCATCCGGGCGATGTCGGTCGACGGCACCGCCATCGCCGTTTCGGCAAGGGTCAGGTCCAAATGATGCTGGGCGATGAAATGGTCGATCATGTCGAACTGGTCGGCCGGCACGCCGTCCATCGAGGCGACCCTGCCGTCTTTGATGACCAGTCCGGGTTTCGGATCCTTGGCTCCCTTGAAGGCGGCAAAGCCGTTGGCCGGGTCCTCCACCGCGAAGCGGTCGAGGCGCAAGGGCCGTTCGTCCCAATCGGCAAAGCGCCGCCAGCGGTTGGCGCTGGGTTGCGGTCGCTCGCTCATCTTTCTCCTCCCGGCATGGAAAGCCGCTATTCTGACGGGCAGGTTAGTAGCAGATCGGCGGCGTCCGCTTGACCGAAAAGAAGTGCCGTTTGACAGCATGTCATGCTGCCTTGCAGCATCGGCCACCCCATGCCATCATCCCCAACCTTAATGAAAGTTTGGCCGGGGGCGTCACTCGATGAACCAGCAGGGCTTTGTGTCGGCGGAGGGGCGGGAGGCGGCGCCGGTCGTCCTGTCGGCCGCGGCTGCCGGGCTCGTCGATTTCATTGAGCAATATGGCGGTGACGTCGATTCCATCTTCGGAAATTGCGGCATTGCCCCGGAGATGACGGCGGCACCGACGCTGCGGCTCCGCCTTTCCGGCTATTGCGCCCTGTTCGAGGAAGCGGCCCGCCAGACAGGCCACGATAATTTTGGCCTCTGGTTCGGCCAGCAATTCGATCCGCGCGACCTCGGCATCTGGGGCTATGCGTCGCTGTCGTCGCCGACCCTGGGCAGCGCGTTGGCGAACCTTGCCGATCTTTTCCGCTACCAGCAGAGTTCGTCGCGGATGGTCTTCACCGGCGATGCCGGGGGGCGCATGCGCCTCGAATACCAAATCTTGAGTTCCCGCATCGTGGCGCGGCGGCAGGATGCCGAGCTTTCCCTGGGGCAGTTCAACAACATCATCCGGGCCTGCTGTGGCAAATCGTGGGCGCCGGTCGAAATCCAGTTCGAGCATCCGCGCCCCCTCGACTGGCGCCAGCACGAAGCGGCTTTCGGGGCTCCGGTCTTTTTCGGCTGCGCCACCAACGCGATCATCTTCGATGCCGCCATCCTCGATCGGCCCATGCCCGGGCGCGATCCACGGCTTCACGCGATGATGCGCAATTGCCTGGAATCATGGGGTTCGCCCCAAGAGGCGGAAAGCCTGGTCGACCGCATCCGGCAGGCGGTTCGGGTGCGGCTCACTGATGGTGCCCCGAGCCTCGAGGATGTGGCGGCGACCCTGCGCCTCTCGACCAGTGCCGTGCAGCGGGCGCTTTCTGATGCGGGCCTCGGCTTCCGCGAGGCTGTCGAGGCAACCCGCTTCGAACTCGCGAAAGTGTACTTGCGCCAAGCTCATCTGCCCTTGAGCGAGATCGCGCTGCTGCTGGGATATTCCGAGCTCTCAGCCTTTACCCGGGCCTTTACGCGCTGGTCGGGGGTCAGTCCGCGCACCTATCGCGCCGCGCTGAAGGCACACTAGCGCCCAAGCATATTGGTTTCGACCGTTTTCAGGTGGGCAAGCGTCGCCGCGCGTGCCGCTTCCGGATCGCGCCGCAGGATGGCGGCGACGATGTCCTCATGCTGGTGGCAATAGGTCTGGCGTCGCTCCTCGGAGAAGGAGCGCTTCTTCATGTCGAACCAGGGCGACTGATTGCGCAGGACGTGCAGTAATTCATAGATGCCACGCAGCAACTCGTTGCGCGAACAATCGAAAATGCGGTGGTGCAGGGCCGAATCCCAATGTTCGAACGTCATGATGTCGGTGGCCTGGGTCGCTTCCCTGTGCGCTTCCTCGATGCCGGCGAGCTGGGCGGCGCTGGCATTGATCGCGGCATTGGCTGAGGCGAGCGGCTCCAGGAGCAGCCGCAATTCCATCATGTCGGCGGGGCTTGCCCCTTCCATGCCGGCAACGATCTCGCCCAGCGTGTGCTTGGCGCCGTTGGGCGTCACGAACGTGCCACGGCCGACATGGCGCGAGATCGTGCCTTCCTCGCGCAGCAGATCCATGGCGCGGCGGACCGTATTGCGCGCGACACCGAATTCGGCGGCAAGGTCGCGTTCCGGCGGCACCTGGCGACCGTCGGTCCATTCCCCGGCATCAATGCGCTGTTTCAGATTGCGGGCGATCTCGGCGGCAATCGGTCTCGGCATGTTTCTCTCGTTTGATCCATGTTTGAGCCAATTAGCATGATTTGGACGGATCGTCCACGAAAAATGCGAATTGGCCTTGCCATTGGCGCAGGAAAGTTCTTAACTTGGCGCAATTAGAGGCCAAATGGTTCAAATGCCTGAAGGCTCGATCGCGACTTGGGGAGGAATCTCATGCGCTTGGCCACCTTCTCCGTGGGCGGTGAACGCCGCGTCGGTATCGTCGATGCCAATGGCACCGACCTGCGCCCGTTCGATCTGCCGGTCGATGCGGCCAGGGAGGGAATCGTCGCGCTCATCGGCCGCGACAGCCTGCCTGCGACCCTCTCGCCCATCGCCCTCGACCGGGTGACGATCGAGGCGCCGATCCCCCGGCCCCGGCGCAACATCTTCTGCGTCGGCAAGAATTATCACGAGCACGCCCACGAATTTGCCAAGTCGGGCTTCGACTCCAGCGCCGCGGCCGGTGCCGTGCCGAAGGAACCGATCATCTTCTCGAAAGTGCCGGAAACGGTCATTCCCAACCGTGCCAAGGTGCGGATCGACCCCAAGGTCTCGACCGCCATCGATTACGAGGTCGAATTGGCGGTGATCATCGGCAAGGGCGGTCGCGGAATCACCAAGGAAAAGGCGCTCGACCATGTTTGGGGCTATACGATCGTCAACGATGTGACGGCCCGCGATCTCCAAGGCCGCTACAGCCAATGGCTGGTGGGCAAGTCGCAGGACACCTTCTGCCCGATGGGTCCCTGGGCCGTGACCCGGGACGAAATCGATATCGGCAACACGTCGATCCGCTGCTTCGTCAACGGCGATCTGCGGCAGAATTCCAACACGGGCCTGCTCATATTCGACGTGCCGACCTTGATCGCCACCATTTCGGCCGGTGTCACGCTGATGCCGGGCGATGTGATCGCAACCGGTACCCCGGCCGGGGTCGGCATTGGCTTCAACCCGCCGCGCTATCTCAAATCGGGTGACGTGGTGCGCTGCGAAATCGACGGCATCGGGGCTCTCGAAAACCAGTTCGAGGAGATCGCCGCATGAGCAGTGTCGATCTGGGCACGATGGTTGCCGATGTGGCGGGCGAAGGCTTCCCCATCGTCATGATCCATGGCCTCGGCGGCACCAGCAACACCTTCCAGCCGCTGATGAACGCGCTCTCCGGCTTCCGGGTGATCCGCTTCGATCTGCCCGGCGCCGGCCGCTCGCGCGTGCCCGCCGACGATCTCAGCATCGAAAAGTTCACGTCCGCGATCCTGGCCGGCGCCAGAACCTTGGGCGCCGAGCGCGCGCATTTTGTCGGCCATTCCATGGGTACCCTCGTTTGCCAGCAGATCGCTGTCGATCATGGAGCCTGCGTTCAATCCCTGACCCTTTTCGGCGCCCTCACCGAACCGCCCGAGGCGGCGCGCACCGGCCTTATGGCGCGCGCGAAGCTGGCGCGGGAGCAGGGGATGGAGCCCATCGCTGAGCAGATCATCAATGCGACAGTCTCAGCGGAAACGAAGGCCAGCCGCCCGGCCGCGATTGCCTTCGTGCGCGAGACCATCATGCGGCAGGACCCGTTCGGCTACGCCAAACATTGCGAAGCTTTGTCCAAATTTCAGGCAGTCGATCACCGGCGCATCAAGGCACCCGCCTTGTTCATCACCGGCGATTCAGATGTCGTGGCGCCGCCCAGCATGGCGCAGACGATCGGCGACCGTGTTGCAGGTGCTAGCGTGCATCTCCTCGATCGCTGTGGCCATTGGGCCACAATCGAGAAACCCACTGAATGCAGTGACAAGATCGCCAATTTCCTGAGGCGCTTGTGACGTAAGGTGTGCTTAACTTCATAGGTTCGCGTTCGGCACAGTCAAAGAAGAGTCTCCGGCAACGCGCCGAGAGCCGATGGTGTCGGGATCATAAGTCTGGGAGGGCTTCATGGCGGATTACGGCAGCTCCAGCAATCGCTGGGGGACCAACGGTCGGGACTCTGATTCCGTCCTCTTCACCAATGTGCGAATTCTCGACGGGACCGGCGAATATCCCTATACCGGCGAAGTGCTGGTGCAGGGCAACCGCATCCGCCAGGTGACGCGCGGCTCCTCCCGCTTCGGCACGTCGGGAAGCTCGGCCACCACCATCGACGGCATGGGGGCGACACTCATGCCCGGCCTCATCGATGCGCATCTGCATCTCTCCTGGAACAATGCGCCGGGCATCGATCCCATTCAGAAGATGCCGGTCGAGGAACACACGCTCGTCACCGCCGAAATGGCGAAAGTCGTGCTCGACGCCGGCTTCACCGCCGGCCGCGGTGCCGCCGCGGCGAAGCCCCGGCTCGATGTTGCCGTGCGCGATTTCATCAATGCTGGCCGCATTCCCGGGCCGCGCTACACCGCCTCGGGTCCGGAAATCACCACCGTGGGCGGGCTTGGCGACTTCACGCTGCCGCACATGCCGCACCCCGGCCTCAATCTCGGCATGGTTATCTCGGGGCCGGAGGAAGTCCGCGCCACGGTCCGCATGCTCATCAAGTACGGCGTCGACACGATCAAGCTCAACCTCTCCGGCGAGGAGATCACCGGCATGGGCGCCGAAGAGACGCCGATGTCGGAGGAAGAGGTGGCGATGGCGGTGCAGGAAGCGCGCGCGCGCAACAAATGGCTCTCGGCCCATGCGCGCTCGTCGAAATCGGTGCAGCAATGCATCCGCCATGGGATCGACATCATCTATCACGCCTCCTTCTGCGACGAGCAGACGCTCGACATGCTGGAAGCCAACAAGGACAAGCATTTCGTGGCGCCGGGCATTGCCTGGCTCATCGGCACGGCCAGGAACGCCGGCGAATTCGGCATCAAGCCGGGGTCGGAAATCTCCATGCTCTACGAGCGCGAGCTTGAGCGCGCCATCGATACGATGAAGAAGATGCACCGCCGCGGCATCCGCGTGCTGATCGGCGGCGATTACGGCTTTGCCTGGACGCCGCAGGGCACCAACGCCAAGGACCTTGAATATTTCGTCGACATGCTGGGCTTCTCGCCGATGGAGGCAATCCTTGCCGGCACCAAGCTCGGCGGCGAAATCATGGGAATGGGCAGTGAATTGGGCCAGATCCGCGAGGGGTATCTGGCGGATATGCTGCTGGTCGATGGCGATCCGGTCGCCAATGTCCGCGTCCTGCAGGACAAGGCCCGGCTGCTCGCCATTATGAAGGACGGCAAGTTCCACAAGCGGCCTCAGACGCAGGAACAGCGCCGGCGCTTGACCGCCTGATGGACCTCCGTTCGTGAAGCATCCGGTCGCCATACTGATTTATGTCGTGCTCGCGGCGCTCGTGCTGTGGCTCTTTCTGGCGTTGTGGCCGGAATGGCTGGTGGCGCTCATCGGACCGAAGAAGGTCTTCGTCAACACCATCTTCAATGGCGTGACGGTGGCGGGACTCTATTTCCTGGTGGCGAGCGGCTTCACTTTGGTCTTCGGTCTCATGCGCAACGTCAATCTCGCGCACGGCACGCTCTATCTGCTCGGCGCCTATATCGGCTACGACATCGCCGAGTGGTCGGGGTCGTGGCTCCTCGGTGTCGCTGGCGGTTTTCTCGGCGCCGCGATTGCCGGGGCGCTCATGCAGGTCTTCGTCTTCCGCCGCATGGAAGGGGATGATCTGCGCCAGACCTTAGTGACGATCGGCATTTCCATCGTCGGCGCCGATCTGATGCTGGCGATCTGGTCCGGGAATACCTACCAGTTCACCATTCCCACCTATTTCGATGGCGCCGTCGCAACCCCAATCCTCACGGCGGTGAAGTCGAACGGCACCTCAGTCTTCATGATGTATCCGCTCTACCGCCTTGTCGTGCTGGCGGCGGCGGTGGTCATCGGCATCGCCCTGTGGCTGCTCCTCAACCGTACGCGCATCGGCATGATGATCCGGGCCGGTGTGGATGATCGCGCCATGCTGGCGGCCAACGGCGTCAATGTGCACATGGTCTTTGCCATCGTCTTCGCGATCGGCGCCGGCCTTGCTGGCTTTGCCGGTGTCGTCGGCGGGTCGGCCCTCTCCATCGCGCCGGGCGAGGATGTGCGCTATCTCCTCGCCTCTCTGGTCGTCGTCATCGTCGGCGGCATGGGGTCGATCACGGGTGCCGCCATCGGGGCACTCCTCATCGGCTTGGCGGAGCAGATCGGCCTTGCCTATTTCCCGACCTACGGCGTCGTGCTCACTTTCGTCATCATGGTCGTGGTCCTTGCGATCAGGCCTCAGGGCATCATGGGGCGGCCGGCATGAGGAAACTCAGATGAGCGTCCTAGATGCTAATGCCGGTCCCGCGGCAGCGCCGATGAGCCGCTTTCACCTCGATCCCGGCCATGTCCTGCTGGCGATTGCGCTGCTGCTTTACCCCGCGGTGGCATCGCCATTCTTCACATTCCAGGTCGGTGCCTACGCGCTCATCATGGGCACGATCGCGCTCTCGCTCATGGTGCTCGCCGGCTATGGCGGCATGGTGAGCCTGAGCCAGATGACCGTCGCCGGTATCGCCGGTTATGCGATGGCCATCTTCGGCATCAATTCGTCGGGGGTCATGGGGCTGGGCTGGCCCTGGTGGGTCGCGGTGCCGGTTGCCATCGCCGTCGGATCGGCCGCAAGCGCCCTCATCGGCATGCTCGCCGTGCGCACGGCCGGCATCTACATGATCATGATCACGCTCGCCATCGCGACCGCCTTCTTCTACTTCGCGCGCCAGAACTATGCGCTCTTCAATGGCTTCAACGGCTTTCATGGCGTTCCGGCGCCGGAATTCTGGGGGGTCAACTGGCGCAATCCCGTCCCCTTCTACTATCTCTCGCTCAGTGTCGCCGCGTTCTTTTATGCCGCCGTCACCTATGCGCACCGCTCCACCTTCGGCCTCAGCCTGCAGGCGATCCGCGACAATCCGCGCCGCGTACGGGCGATCGGTTTCGATGTCGCCGCACATCGCATCTTCGCCTTCTTCCTCGCCGGCATCATCGCCGCGACGGCGGGCGTGCTGCTGGTCTGGTTCAATGGGCAGATCACGCCGGGAACGCTTGATGTCAACGCCGCCGTCAACGTGCTGGTGATCGCCGTCGTCGGCGGGCTGCGCCGGCCGATCGGCCCCTATCTCGGCGCGCTGCTCTTCGTCCTGCTGCAAAATTTCGCCATCGATCTTCTCGACCCCGAACGCTTCAACACGGTGATCGGCCTTGTCTTCCTGGCCGTCATCTTCTTCTCGCCCGACGGCATCCTGGGTCTGTGGGAGAAGTTGAAGGCGGCCGATGTTGGCAATTCGCTGCGTCCTTCCTCCCGGCGCAGCCCGAAATCCTGAAGCTGGGAGGGCAAAAGATGAAAAACGGAAACATGTGGAGGAAACGCAATGCTTAGCAGAAGACATCTCCTGGCGGCGGCGGTGGCGCTCACTGCCCTGTCATCAGGCGCCCAGGCCGAAGACGTCATCAAGATGGGCGGCCTCGCGACACTTGAAGGTCCCTTCACCGTCCTGGGTGAGGACGGCATGCGCGGGCTGAAACTCGCCCTGCAGGAAGTGAACTATACGGTCGCCGGCAAGAAGATCGAATTGCAGACCGGTTCGTCCGACGCCTCGCCCGAAAGTGCGGTGAAGGCGGCGCGCAAGCTCGTCGAGCAAGGCGGCGTGCAGGTGCTGGTCGGTCCGCTCTCCGGTTCGGAAGGAATCGCGGTCAAGGATTACGCCAAGACGCAGCCCGACGTGACCTTCATCAACGGCTCGTCCGCCGCCCAGGATACGACCCTCTTCAGCCCGGCCGAGAACTTCTTCCGCTTCTCGACCGATGGCGTGCAATGGATGGCCGGCCTCGGTGAATACGCCTTCAATGAGAAAGGCTATAAGAGGGTGGCGACGGTGGCAGAGGATTATTCCTTCCCCTACAGCCAGGTCGAAGGCTTCATGCTGCCCTTCTGCAAGCTGGGCGGCAAGGTGACGACGAAGCTCTGGGTGCCCATCGGCAACAAGGACTTCTCGTCCGTCATCGCCTCGATCCCCGATGATGTCGATGCGATCTACGTGGCCCTAGGTGGCGCCGACGCCATCAACTTCCTGACGCAGTATCAGCAGGCCGGCGGCCAGTCGCCGCTCATCGGCGGCTCCATTACCGTCGACCAGACGGTGCTGGGTTCCAAGGGCGCCATCCGCGACGCCGTCGTCGGTACCATCGCGGCCGGCCCCACCGCCGACACCTGGGACGATCCGCGCTGGACCAAGTTCACCGAGGATTACAAGAAGGCCTTCCCGGACGGCTTCCCGGCGCCCTCGCTCTTCGCCCATGCCTATTACATCAATGCCAAGGCGGCTCTGCTGGCGCTTGAAAAGGTCGGCGGCGATCTTTCCGACGGCGGCAAGAAGTTCCGCGAGGCGCTGGCGGCGACGTCCTTCGATACGCCGACCGGCCCGGTGAAGCTCGACCATAACCGCAACGCCGTCGCCAACATCTTCGTGACCGAAGTGGTGGACGATAACGGCACGCTGCGGAACAAGGTCATCAAGATCGCGGAAAGCGTCAACCAGACGCTGGGCGAGCCGGAGGAGGAATTCCTCAAGATCGGCCCGGCCACCCGCGACAATCCTGAGTGCAAGTAAGCGGGACCTGGAGAGGGCATCGAAGATGGCGGAAACAGCCGAAAATCTGCTGGGAGAGAGCGGCGCCTTTGCGCTGGAGCTCTTCGGCATCGGCCGCCGCTTCGGTGCCCTCACCGCGCTTGCCGACATCACACTCACGGTCCGCGCCGGCGAACGCCGCGCCGTGCTGGGGTCGAATGGTGCCGGCAAGACGACGCTCTTCAACGTCATCACCGGCGATTTCCCGCCGAGCGCTGGCTATATCCGTTTCTTCGGCGAGGACATCACGAACTTCTCCGCCTTCGAGCGCATCCGGCGCGGCCTGCGCCGCACCTATCAGATTTCGCTGCTCTTCGGCGGCCTTTCGGTCCTCGACAACATCTTCCTCGCCTGCCGTGGCGTTTCGCGCCGGCGCTTCTCGCTGCTGCGCCCCAAGCGTGACGATGCGACGATGGAGCAGGCGGAGCGGATTCTCAAGGCCGTGAAACTAGACGACAGCCGCAATACGCTCGTCGCCGCGCTCTCACATGGCCAGCAGCGGCAGCTCGAGGTCGCGCTGGCGCTTGCCGGCGCGCCGCGCTTCATCCTGTTCGACGAACCGGCGGCGGGCCTTTCGCCTGCCGAGCGGCGTGATCTCATCGCCATTCTCAACGCGCTCCCCAGCCATATCGGCTACATCATCATCGAGCACGATCTCGACGTGGCCCTGCGCGTCTCCGAGCGCGTCACGATGATGCACAATGGCCGCATCTTCAAGGAAGGCACGCCGGAGGAGATCGAGAACGATCCGCAAGTCCAGGAGATCTATCTGGGGGGCGGCCATGGCTAAGGCGCCGCCGCGCACCCCGCAGAATGCCATCCCGCTGCGGATCCGCGATCTCCATGTCTTTTACGGCGAATCCCATGCCATCCAGGGCGTCGATCTGACGCTCGATGGCCGCATTCTTTCCATCGTCGGCCGCAACGGCATGGGGAAGACCACGCTCTGCAACACGATCATGGGGCTGAAGCAGGCGCGCTCCGGCTCCATCAACGTCATGGGACGCGAGATCAGCGGGCTGGAGCCGCACGAAATCGCGCGCCTCGGCGTTGGTTACGTGCCGCAGGGGCGCCGCGTCTGGCGCAGCCTCTCCGTCGACGAGCATCTGCGTCTGGCGGCACGCGGCGGGCGCGACGCGCTTTGGACGGTCGAGCGCGTCTACCAGACTTTCCCACGCCTTGCTGAGCGGCGCGGCAATGGCGGCGCCCAGCTTTCCGGCGGCGAGCAGCAGATGCTCGCGATCTCGCGGGCCCTCCTCGGCAACCCGCATCTCCTTGTGATGGACGAGCCGACGGAAGGTCTGGCGCCGGTCATCGTCGACCAGGTCGCCGCGATGCTGCAGCAACTGGCGGCGGAGGGCGATATCGCCGTCCTGCTCATCGAGCAGAATATCGGCGTCGCGACCTCGGTTGCCGAGAACGTCGCCATCATGGTCAACGGCCGCATCAACCGCATCATGCCTTCGGCCGAACTTGCGCATGACCGCGACCTGCAGCAGCGCCTGCTGGGTGTGGGTCGCCATGCCGAGGAACCGATTGAGGAAGAAGCGTCCGGCGCCGCAACTTCCGACACGCCGGAGCGTGTGGCGGAAGTCTTCCGCGTCGTGCGGCAAGGGCAGGGCGCATCGCCCATCCCGAGTGCTGCCGATAGCAACATACGGTCGCTGGCGCGGGCACCCAACCGCTGGTCGCTGACGCCGGCCGAGCTCTCCCGCGGCGTGCGCGTCGTGCCGGCGGCACCCTTGGCCGGCGGCGACGTGGCGCCCGCCATCCTGCCGATGCCGCGCGAGGTGCGCGCTGGCCGCACGGCGCTGGTCGTCGGCACCTTCGACACCAAGGGGCGCGAACTCAAGTTCCTGCGCGATGCCCTGCGTGCCGTCGGTGTTCGCACGCGCATGGTCGATCTCTCCACTTCCGGCGAGCCGTCGAGCGCAGATGTGAGCCCACAGGAGGTGGCGACCAGCCATCCACGCGGGCTCAATGCCGTATTCACGGGCGATCGCGGCCAATCCGTCGCGGCGATGGCCGTGGCCTTCGAGCATTGGATTGTCCGCCAGCGTGATATCGGTGGCATCATCTCGGCGGGTGGGTCCGGTGGCACGTCGCTCGCCACCACCGGCATGCGGCGCCTGCCGGTCGGACTTCCCAAAGTGATGATCTCGACCGTGGCCTCGGGCGAAGTCGGGCACTATGTCGGTGCGAGCGACATCTTGATGCTGCCCTCCGTAGCCGACATACAGGGTCTCAACGTGATCACCGAGCGCATCCTGCGGAACGGAGCCCATGCGCTCGCCGGCATGATGGCGGGTGCCGCGCAGAATGAGGCGCGGGAGGCAACCTCCGCCTCGAAACCCGCCATCGGCATCACCATGTTCGGCGTCACCACCCCGTGCGTCCAGGCACTCACCGCCGAGCTGCAGGGCGATTATGACTGCCTCGTCTTCCACGCGACCGGCGTCGGCGGCCGCTCGATGGAGGCGCTCGCTGATTCCGGCCTGCTCGCCGGTGCCATCGACGTGACGACGACGGAAGTGGCCGACATGCTGGTGGGTGGTGTCTTCCCGGCGACCCTCGATCGGTTCGGCGCCTTCATCCGGCAGCGCCTGCCCTATGTCGGCTCCGTTGGCGCCCTCGATATGGTCAATTTTGGTCCGCGCGAGACGGTGCCGGAGCGCTTCTCCGGCCGCAATTTCGTCATCCACAATCAGAACGTCACCCTCATGCGCACGACGCGGGAGGAGAATGCCGCCGCCGGCCGCTGGATCGCTGAGCGTCTCAACCAGATGCAGGGGCCCGTGCGCTTCCTCATTCCCGAAGGCGGTGTTTCCGCGCTCGACGCGCCAGGCAAGGCTTTCTGGGATCCGGAAGCCGACCGCGCGCTTTTCGAGGCGATCGAGGGAAATCTGCAGCAGAGCGGCCAGCGCCGCCTCATCCGGGTGAAGGCGCATATCAACGATCCGGAATTCGTCCATTCCCTGGCGCGCGCCTATCGCGAGATCGCCATACCGATGAAGAAGAGGGCATGAAGATGGCTCGCATCGAACGAGCGAAGATCCTGGAAAAATTCCGCGGCATGATCGCGCGCCATGAGCCGATCATCGGCGGCGGCGCTGGAACCGGCCTTTCCGCCAAGTGCGAGGAAGCGGGCGGCATCGACCTCATCGTCATCTACAATTCCGGCCGCTATCGCATGGCGGGGCGGGGGTCGCTTGCCGGACTGCTCGCCTACGGCAATGCCAACCAGATCGTGATGGAAATGGCGGCCGAGGTTCTCCCCGTCACGAAGAAGACGCCGGTCTTGGCCGGCGTCAACGGCACCGACCCCTTCTGCCATTTCGACAAGTTTCTCGACGATCTGAAGGCAGTGGGCTTCTCCGGCGTGCAGAACTTCCCGACCGTTGGCCTCATCGACGGTACTTTCCGCGCCAATCTCGAAGAGACCGGCATGTCCTATGGGCTGGAGGTCGACCTCATCCGCCTGGCGCACGCGAAAGACATGCTGACGACGCCCTATGTCTTCAACGAGGACGAGGCGGCGGCGATGGCGAAGGCGGGTGCCGACATCATCGTCTGTCATCTGGGTCTCACCACCGGCGGCTCGATTGGTGCCGAGACGGCGCTGAAACTGGCCGATTGTCCAGCGCTCGTCGACAAATGGGCCGATGCCGCGCGGAAGGTTCGCAGCGACGTCATCATCCTGGTTCATGGCGGCCCGGTCGCCGAGCCGGCGGATGCGGAATTCATTTTGAAGAACACGAAGAATTGTCATGGCTTCTACGGCGCCTCCTCGATGGAGCGGTTGCCGACGGAGCGGGCGCTGGTCGAGCAGACCAAGCGCTTCAAGGCAATTCAGCGAAATCGAGCGTAAGGGAGGGGTCATCATGGGAACGCAGCTTCTGGGGTCGGTCATTCTCTGGCTGATTGCCCTCGCCATCATCGTGGTGATCGGCGTCTACCTCCTGCGCTGGCTCTATCGCCGCTCGACCAAGGAGACGGCTTTCGTCCGCACCGGCTTCGGTGGCGAGAAAGTCGTCATCAACGGCGGCGCCTTCGTCATCCCGGTCCTCCACGAGGTGACCCCGGTCAATATGAACGTGATGCGCGTCGAGGTGCGGCGGGGCCAGAGCAACGCCCTCATCACCCGCGACCGCATGCGCATCGACCTCATCGCCGAATTCTTCTTGCGCGTCTCGCCCTCGCCGACCGCCGTCGCCCTCGCCGCGCAGACGCTGGGTCGGCGCGCGATGGAGCCCGACGATATCCGCGCGCTCTTCGAAGGCAAGTTCTCCTCTGCCCTCCGCACCGTGGCTGCCGAGATGACGCTGGAGGAGATCCACGAAAAGCGCGGACAGTTCATGACCCGCGTGCGAGAGCAGGCGTCGGAAGCCCTGTCGCAGAATGGGCTCGAGCTTGAAAGCGTCGCTTTGGTCGACCTCGACCAGACCAGCCTTGAGTTTTTCGATCCAGCCAATGCCTTCGATGCGCAGGGCTTGACGCAGCTCACCGAGGCGATCGAGGCCCGGCGCAAGATGCGGAACCAGATCGAGCAGCAGACGATGATCGAGATCCGCACGCAGAATCTCGAATCCGAGCGCCGCGCCCTGGAGATCGACCGCGAGAGTGAATATGCACGCATCGAGCAGGAACGGGAGCTCGAAGTCCGCCGCGCCACACAGCGCGCGGAGCTGGCGCGCGAGCGCGCCCAGCGCGAGCATGAGGCGGCGAAGGCGCAGATGGCAGCCAATGAGGCGACCGAAAAGACCCGCATCGCCCAGGAACGCGCCGTTGCCGAGAGCCGTATCGCTTCCGAGGAGGAGCTGCAGAAGCGCGAGATTGCCCGGCGCCGCGCCATCCAGGAAACGGAACTGAAGTCCCGCGAGAAGACCGAACGCGAGGAAATCGCCCTCGAACTGGCGCTCGAGCGCGAGCGCATCCAGCGCCAACGCGAGGCGGAGCAGCTTGAAGTGCAGCGCCGCATGGCGGTCGAAATCTCGGAACGGGAACGCGAGATCGCGCTTGCCGCGAAGCAGGCCGACGTGGTGCGCGCCGATGCCGAGCGGCGCCAGGCCGAGATCGTCGCCAATACCGAGACAGAGCGCGAACGCGTGGCGCGCGAGCGGATGCTCGATCAAGCCCGAGTGGAGCGCGAACAGGCGCTGCAGGCGCTCGAGATCGCCAAGCGTCAGGCCTTCGAGGAGGCGGAGATCGCCGCCGGCGAGGAGGTGGAGCGCGCCCGAATTGCCACAGAACGTGGTATCGAGGAGGCCCGTGTCGTCCGCGACCGCGACATCAAGAAGCTTGTCATCGAGCGCGACAAGGCGCTGGAAGCGGCCGAGATCGAGAAGGCGATCGCCCTTGCCGAGAAGAGCCGCGAGCGATCGGCGGCGATCGCCAAGGCGGAAACGGCCCGAGCCGAAGCGATTCTGGCCGAGGAGCAGGCCTTCACCACCCGTGAGCGGGAAATTGCCGAGCGGCGCAAGGAGATGGACCTCATCGCCGCCGCGCGCGACGCGGAGCGCGAGCATCTCAGGCTCACAGCCAAGGCTTCGGCCGAGAAAGACGCGGCCGAGGCCTTCGCCGAGGCCGAGCGCATCGCCGCCAAGGCCGAGGCCGAGGCAATGGCGATCCGCGCCGAAGGTGCCGCCAAGAAATACGCGGTCGATGCCGAGGGTCAGCGCAAGACCAACGAGGCGGAGAACGTCCTCACCGATGCGGCCCGCGCCTCGCGCGCCCGCATGCGCCTTCTCGACAAGATCGAGGGCATCGTCCGAGAAAGCGCGCGGCCGATGGAGAAGATCGACGCCATCAAGATCCTCCATGTCGACGGGCTCGGCAGGGGTGACGGCAAGGGCAAGAACGTCACCGACGAGGTGATCGATTCGGCCCTTCGTTACCGCGTCCAAGCGCCGATGATCGACAGTCTGATGAAGGAGGTCGGCATCGAGGGTGGCTCGATCGGCCGCATGACCGACGTGCTGCGCGATGCCAAGGATATCGACTCGCTCACCCGCGGCCGCAAGAAGGACAAGGAAAAGGGCAAGGGCGATGCGGAGACGGACCGGGATCGGGATCGCGACCGCGACGATGATCGCTAAGGGATAGGA
>CAZUAL010000028.1:0-18332 GCA_964618305.1 uncultured Dongia sp.
GCCACACGCCTTCGCCCTTCACCATATGGAGGGGTGGATCGTAGAAGACATAGAGCTTCGAGCCCATCGTCTTCTTGCGCCGGGCGATCAGCGTGTCGATATCCGCCGCCGGCCTGGATGCCGCGTATCCACAGGCACGGCGCATGCGGTCGGTGAAGGCGTCGCGACCGACCTTCTCCAACTCCAGGCAGACGTCGATGGCGATCGTTCCGTACTCGGCCATGTAGTTGGGCTCGTCGGGCGTCTCCTTCGCGCGAACCGCGTTGGTGATCGGTGCGATCAGCAGGCGCGCCATGACGAGATCATAGAGAAAATCGATCTCCGGCTCCTCCAACGGCGTGACGCCGTGATAGGCCGATGTCATCGCCTCCGGGATCCTGTCCAAACGGGTCGGCTCCAGCACGAAATCGGCGATGGCGTCGGAGAGATCCAGGATCAGTGGCCCATGAATCATGTCGCCGAAATCGATGATGCCGGCGATCTGTGGTGGGTTGGTTTCGGTCAGGATGAGATTGTGCTCGTGCACATCGCCATGGATCAGCTGGGCGCGCAATGCCCCAAGGCGCGGTAGAACCGCGTCGCGGAAATGTGTCAGTGCATCCCGGGCGATACGGCGGTGATCGGGTCGTTCCAGCAGGTCGATGTGCGGCAGCAGGCGCGGCGCCATGCGCACATCCCAGAGGAGTTCGCGGTTGCCGGCGGCCGGATGGAAAAGGCCCCGCATGGCCCGCCCAAGCCGCGCGATCATGGCGCCGATTTCCGCGGAGAGTGTGCGGTCGAGCTTGATATCGCCGGCAATGCGGCCGTCGAGGTAGGAGAAGACATAGAAGCGGTGCCGGCTACCATCCGGTCCGACGATTTCCTTGGTCAGCGAACCATCGCGGGCCGGGCGCACGCGCGGGACGGGGAGGCCGGGATCGACTTCGGCGATGTGTTGCAGCGTCGCGATCTGGCAATCGATGATTGCCGGATCCTCCGCCACATTGCCGACCTTGAGTATCCAGCTGGTGCCGTCGGGTTCCTTCAGCCGCACATTCTGGTCGCGCTCGCTGTAAAGAGGGGACAGATCGCCGCTGAGACCAAAATGCTCTTTGGCGAACTGGGCGATATCGGAGATCGCCAAGCGTGGTGCATTGGCACGCAGGAACTTCATGATGAGCTACTCCCCTCTGTGCGGCGCAAGGTAAGGGGAGCCGCGCGACGGGGTCAATCGACGGCAACGTGGGAGGGGGTGGGATCAAAGCGCATGGCAGCTTAAGGCGCCATTCAGAGGCATTTGTCCATCAATCCGGCAAGAGCATCGGCTGCGTTGTCGTAGGTATAGGAGCCGCGCCAACTGATGGCGCCGATACCCATTTCCAGCTGATGGCTGGCGCTGATCGCCTCGTAAAGCCGGCTCAGGGTCAGTTGCTGGTTGATGTCCTTCGCCTCGAACCACAGCTCGATATCCTTGGCGCGGAAGATGACGCTGTCACGCGCGCCGTCGATGACGATGTTCAGCGAATAATGTTCGCCGTCACGGATCATGGTGGAGAAGACCGGCATCTTCATCACTATGCCGCCCACATATTTGTTGTCGACCTTGCGGCAGAAAAAGCCGAAGAGGTCGCTGATCCCGGCCTGCATGTTGGCGTACTCGACCGATTTGGCGGTGCCGCGCACCCATTCGGCAGCCTGCTGCGCCCGCACCGGCGCGGCAGCAAGCAGAAGGGCAAGGCAGGCGATGCTAAGCTTGCGAACGGCTGTCATGTGCGCTCTCTCGGGCGACTTCAAGAAAGGCTTTCACCAAGGGCGTGCCGCGCCGGTCGGCGAGGCAGGCGACATACTCGGTCGATTTGATGCGGGGGCCTTCGAATTCCAGGGCCTTCAAGCGCATATCGTCACCGAATTCGGAGCGGGCGACAATGCCGATGCCAAGCCCTGCCGCCACCGCTTCACGGATCGCTTCCCGGCTGCCGATCTCAAGTATCTCGCCGGTCGATATGTTGGCCTTGGCGATGGCGGCATCGAAGACGCGGCGCGTGGTGGAGGCTGGTTCACGCAACACCAGCCGGTGACCGGTGAGTTCGTCGAGACGTAGCTTTCGCTTCCTGGCCCATGGGTGGGCGCGATCGACGAAGGCAATCAGGTAATCTTCCTGGAAAGGGAAGGAATGAAGCTTGGAATCCCCCCCGATATCGGCGGCGATCACAACGTCGAAACGCTGGTCAATGAGGTCGGCCTTGAGACCCATCGAGTTGCCGATCGACATGGACAGGCGGACATTGGGATAGCGCCGGTTGAAGGCGGCGAGGAAGGGAATGGAATGGTAGGGCGCGTCGGCGCCGATCCGCAGATGGCCGCGCTTTAGGCCCTTGGCGGCGGTCAGCACCTGTTCCGCCTCGGCCTCCAAACCAAAGAGGCGCCAGGTGATGTCGAGGAGGTTTCGGCCGATATCGGTGAGTTCGATCTTCCGCTTGCGGCGGTCGAACAGGCGGACACCGAATTGTTCCTCTAACCCTTTGACTTGTCCGGATAAAGTGGGCTGGGTGACGTTGAGGGTGCGGGCCGCTTTGGTAAAGCTGCCTTCCGTCGCCACCGCATGAAAAGCCCTGAGGGCTGAATGACTTATCGACAACATCTATAGATCGGATTGTATATAGCGATTGGACTTATGGTACGGATCGACGCATCCTGCTGCAACATGAATCGGCGATACTCCCGCCGGCACTCAATGCTCAAGGAAGACGAAGATGGCGCAAGACCCCTGGCTGCTGACACCTGGCCCGCTCACCACCTCGATGAGCGTCAAGCAATCCATGCTGCACGATTGGGGTTCCCGCGACGCCGGCTTCATCGCCATCAACGATCATATGCGCAAGCGGCTGGTAGGTCTCATTGGCGGCGAGGGTGTCTTCACCACGGTGCCGATGCAAGGGAGCGGCACCTTCGCCGTCGAGGCCATGATCGGCACCTTCATCGGCCCGAAGGACAAGCTTCTCATCCTCATCAATGGCGCTTATGGCAAGCGCATGGAGAAGATCTGCCAGGTCGCCAAGCGCAGCCACGCGACCCTGGAATGGGCCGAGGATATGCCGGTCGATCCCAATCTGGTGCACCTGGCGCTCATGCGCGATCCCGCCATCACCCATGTCGCCGTCGTGCATTGCGAAACGACGTCGGGCGTCCTCAACCCGATCGCCGATGTCGCCAAGGTCGTTGCCGAGGCCGGCAAGCATCTTCTCAT
Organism: uncultured Dongia sp.; assembly: GCA_964618305.1. Taxonomy (GTDB): domain Bacteria; phylum Pseudomonadota; class Alphaproteobacteria; order Dongiales; family Dongiaceae; genus Dongia. The sequence goes on from CAZUAL010000028.1 coordinate 3,227, forward strand.
CGATGCGATGAGTGCCTTCGGTGCCATCGAAATCGACAGCCGGAAGATTCCGTTCGACGCGGTCGCTGCCTCCTCGAACAAGTGCATCGAAGGTGTCCCCGGCCTGGGCTTCGTCCTTTGCCGCGTCTCGGCGCTGGAGGCGACCAAGGGGAATGCCCATGCGCTGACGCTTGATCTCTTCGATCAGTGGCAGAATATCGAGAAGACCAAGCAGTACCGCTTCACGCCGCCGATCCATTGCATCGTCGCCTTCGACCAGGCCCTCACCGAGCACGAGGCCGAAGGCGGTGTGGCCGGGCGCGGCGGGCGCTATCGCAACAACTGCAAGATCCTGGTCGACGGCATGCGCCGATTGGGCTTCGAGACCCTGCTGCCCGACCATCTGCAGGCGCCGATCATCGTCACCTTCCACATGCCGGCGGATCCGAATTTCCAGTTCCAGACCTTCTACGACAAGCTGAAGGACCGCAACTTCGTGATCTATCCGGGTAAGCTGACGGTGGCGGATTCATTCCGCATCGGCTGCATCGGCCGACTGGGTGAGACGGAGATGAAAGCCTTCCTCGGCGTCGTGGCTGATGTGCTCAAGGAGATGAATGTGAAAAGCGGCGCGCCTGCCCGCAAGGCCGCGGAGTGATCCGATGAAGAGTGTCAACGTCAACGGCAAGACCTATGCCTGGCCGCAGGAGCCGATCGTCATCGTCTGCGTCGACGGCTGCGAACCGGATTATCTCACTGAAGCCGTCAAGGCCGGCGTCATGCCATGGCTCAAAGGTGCCCTGCAGAAGGGGAGCGATCTGATCGGCGATTGCGTCGTGCCGACCTTCACCAACCCCAACAATCTGTCGATCGTGACCGGGGCGCCGCCTTCGGTTCATGGCATCTGCGGCAATTACCTCTATGACCGCGAGAGCGGGCAGGAGGTCATGATGAACGATCCGAAATTCCTGCGCGCGGACACGATCCTCGCGAGTTTTGCGCGGGAAGGTGCCAAGGTCGCCGTCGTCACCGCCAAGGACAAGCTGCGCCTGCTGCTTGGCAAAGGCATGAAGGGCATCTGCTTCTCCGCCGAAAAAGCCGATCAGACGACCAAGGCAGAGCACGGCATCGACAATGCGCTGGGTTTCGTCGGCTTGCCGCTGCCGTCCGTCTATAGCGCGGATCTCTCCGAATTCGTCTTTGCGGCCGGCGTCAAACTGATGAAGGCCGAGCAGCCGGATATCATGTATCTCTCCACCACCGACTATATCCAGCACAAGCATGCGCCGGGTACCATAGTCGCCAACGATTTCTACCAGATGATGGACCGGTATCTCGGCGAAATCGAGGCGATGGGTGCGACCATCGTGCTGACGGCCGATCACGGCATGAACGACAAGCACGGCGCCGATGGTCAGCCGCAGGTCATCTATCTGCAGGATGTGCTCGACGGCTGGCTGGGTGCCGCCGCCGCCCGCGTCATCCTGCCGATCACGGATCCTTACGTCGTCCATCACGGCGCACTTGGTTCCTTTGCGACCGTCTATCTGCCCGACAGCGCCGACAAGGCAGATATCATCACCCGGCTTGCGAAACTGCCGGGGATGGAGCTGGTCGTCGACCGGGCGGAAGGTTGCCGCCGCTTCGAACTGCCGGAAGACCGCGTCGGCGATGTCATCGCCATTTCCGCCAAGAACTTCGCCCTCGGCACTTCGGTCAGCCGTCATGATCTCTCCGGGCTCACCGTGCCGCTCCGGAGCCATGGCGGGATGACGGAGCAGCAGGTGCCGGTCATCGTCAACCGCAAGCTCAAGGCGCTGCCGGCGGGCTATCGCCTGCGCAATTTCAGCGCCTTCGATCTGGCCTGCAACTACACCATTCACGCGGCCCAGCCGCAGAAGAAAGCCATCTGAGGAAACGCACCATGGGTGTCCTGCGCAAGGAAAAGATGCGGACTGTCAATAGCTCGACCGCCGGCGACCGGCATTTCGAGGTGTTCAATCCCTACACGAACGAAGTCATCGGCACCTGCCCGAAGGCGAGCCTCGAAGACATTGCCGGTGCCTTCAAGACGGCAAAGAACTACAAGGCGACTTTGAGCCGCGCTGACCGCAGCCAGATCCTGCGCAAGACGGCGGAAATCCTGGTCAGCCGGAAGCAGGAGATCGCCGAGCTTATCACCGCGGAATCCGGGCTCTGTCTCAAGGACACGCTCTACGAGGTCGGTCGCGCCTACGATGTGTTTCATCTCGCTTCCACCATCGTCATCAAGGACGATGGCGAAATCTTTTCGTGCGATATCACGCCGCATGGCAAGAAGCGCCGCATCTACACGCAGCGCGACCCGCTCCTCAATGCCATCTCGGCGATCACGCCGTTCAACCATCCGCTCAATCAGGTGGCCCACAAGGTGGCGCCCTCGATTGCCACGAACAACCGCATGGTGCTGAAGCCTAGCGAAAAGACGCCGCTGACCGCTTTGGTCCTGGCTGATGTGCTCTATGAGGCAGGCTTGCCCAAGGAAATGTTCCAGGTCGTGACGGGCGATCCGCGCGAGATTGCGGATGCCTTGCTCACCGATCCCAACGTGGACCTCATCACCTTCACCGGCGGCGTTTCGGTCGGGAAATACATCTCCACCCATATGGGCTACCGCCGCGCCGTGCTTGAGCTTGGCGGCAATGATCCGCTCATCGTGATGGAAGACGCCGACATCGAGGAAGCGGCGACCCTGGCGGTTGCCGGTTCCTACAAGAATTCCGGCCAGCGCTGCACGGCGGTGAAGCGCATGATCGTCGTCGAGAGCGTGGCCGACCGGTTCGTCGAATTGCTGCTCGAGAAGACGAAGAAGATCAAATATGGCGACCCGATGGATCCGGAGACGGATATGGGAACGGTCATCGATGAGGCCTCCGCGCGCTATTGCGAAGACAAGGTCAACGATGCCGTGGCGCATGGTGCCAAGTTGCTCTACGGCAGTATCCGCAAAGGGGCGCTCTATTCGCCCACCGTCGTTGACCACGTGCCGTTCGATTGCGATCTCGTCCGAGTGGAGACGTTCGGGCCGGTCTCGCCAGTCATCCGCGTCAAGAACATCGACGAGGCGATCCGCGTCTCCAACTCGACCGCCTACGGACTTTCCTCAGGCATCTGCACTAACCGGCTGGATTACATCACCCGCTTCGTGAAGGAGCTCGAGGTGGGCACAGTCAACGTGCGTGAAGTGCCGGGCTACCGGATCGAGATGTCGCCCTTCGGCGGGATCAAGGATTCCGGCCTCGGCTACAAGGAAGGCGTCATCGAGGCGATGAAGTGCTTCACGAACGTGAAGACCTATTCCTTGCCCTGGTAGGCTTGGGGTTCGGCGCCGCCACTTCCGAGAGCAGCCAGTTCTTGAACGCCATGACCTTGCGCGCCTCGGCGTTGCGGCGGCGATGGACGACCCAATAGCCGCCGCCGGTCTTCAGTTGGAGGGGGAAGGGGGCGACGAGGCGGCCATCGGCAAGTTCCCGCTGGATGAGCGGTGACCGGCCAAGGGCGATGCCGCGTCCCTCCAATGCCAATTGGATGGCCATGATGGATTGGTCGACGGCGATCCGGTGCTTCATCCAGTCGACCGAAACTTTCGCGGCCCGCAGCCAGTCGGACCAGCCCTGCGGATATCCCGGCACGTCGATGAGATCGTAGCGGCGCAGATCCTTGGGCGATTTGAGGGCTGGCTTTCGCTTCAGAAGGCCGGGGTGACAGACTGGAAACACAAGTTCCTCGACCAGCAAATCGGCTTCGACATCCGGCCAGTCCCCGGTTCCGTAGCGAATTTCGATTTCTGCGGTCGACCGTTCGCTTTCGATCGGTTCCGCCGTTGCCGACACCTGGACCGTCAGGCTCGGGTTCTGCCGGCGGAAACCATCCAGCCTGTTCATCAGCCATTGGCTGCCAAAGGATGTGGTGACTTTGACATGCAGGGTCTGCTGACGCCGTGCGGGAAGGGAATCGTCGATCGCCTCATGCAGCAGGTTGAGGGCGTTGTTGAGCTTCGGCGCCATCAAGGCGCCGCTCGCGGTCAGGACAAGCTTCCGGTTGGCCCGCTTGAAGAGCGGCCGGCCCAGATAGGCTTCGAGTGCGGCGACTTGCTGGCTGACGGCCGAGGCGCTGATATTGAGCTCGGCCGCGGCACGCGTCATGCTGAGATGCCGCGCCGTCGCCTCGAAGGCGCGCAGCCAGGGAAAAGGTGGTGGTGCCGGCCTTGTCATGAAAGTTCCATCATTAAGCTGTACTTAACGTTGAGCCAAGCTAGGCTCATTTGCGGCCTGCGGCAAGTTGGCTCATCATCGGCGGCATCCAATAACGTTGAGGACAATCATGATCGCCAATGTCAGCCACAATGACGGCAGCGTGACGGTTTCATGGGCGAGCGGCGGTGCCGCAACGTTTCCCGCGATCTGGCTTCGCGACAATTGCCGTTGTGCCAAGTGCCGCCATCCGGGCAATGGGCAGCGTCTCTACGAGATCACGGACATTCCGGCGGATATCCGTATCCTTCTGGCCGAGCGGCAGGGCGACGGATCGCTCAAGGTGAGTTGGTCGCCCGAGGATCATGTATCTGTCTATGGCGCCGATTGGCTGCGCGATCACAGCTTGGCTCCTGCCGCCAGAAAGGCGCGCAAGAGGCGGCCGGTCCTGTGGGACGCGGACGTCAAAAGCGCTATGCCGGTCGGGGATTGGCGTCAAATGGTGGCCGACCCTGCTGCGGAATTGGCCTTTCTCGATGCTTATCATGCGCACGGCTTCGGCCTTATCCGGCATTCGCCCACGCAATCTGAAACGGTGCTCACGATCGGCAACCGTCTCGGCTTCGTCCGGGTCACGAATTACGGCGCATATTTCGACGTCGTGTCCGTGCCGAATCCCACCAACCTCGCTTATACGCCGATCGGCCTTGGCGTTCATTCCGACAATCCGTACCGTGACCCGACACCGGGCGTGCAGCTTCTCCATTGCCTGAACTCTGATGCGCCCGGCGGCGATACGCTGCTGGTGGACGGATTCAACGCGGCGCAGATCCTGCGCACCGAGGATCCGGCCGCCTTCGAGCTTCTGACCCGCGTGCCAGTCAACTTCCGCTACCAGTCGCCGGACGCCGATCTCAATGCGCGGCAGACGCTGATCAGCGTTGACGAGGATGGTGATATTGTCGGCGTGCATTTCAACAACCGGTCGCTCGACTGGCTGGACGCGGCGGTGGAGGTTGTGGCGCCCTGGTTTGCGGCCTATCGCAAGCTTGCGGATATCCTGCATCGGCCGAAAGGCGAACTGATCTTCCGCCTGGAACCCGGCGATTGCGTCGTCATGCAGAACGACCGCGCATTGCATGGCAGGACGGCCTTCGATCCGTCGCGCGGGCGCCGTCACCTGCAGGGATGCTATGTGGACAAAGATGGTCTGGACAGCCGCGCGCGAATCCTGCGCCGGCACTTGAGTGAAAAGGGAGTTGCTGCATGAATCCGATACGCGCCATCCGCGCCGCCTTCGACAAGCGCGGGCAGGAAAGCTATGGCGAAGGGATCAATCAGCTCGATCACGCGCTGCAGTGCGGCTATTGCGCCGAGCGCGATGGTGCCACGCCGGCACTCATCGTCGCCACGCTGCTGCACGATATCGGCCACATGCTGCATGATTTGCCGGAAACCATTGCCGATGAGGGTGTCGACACCGTGCACGAGAGCCTCGGCTCGGCCTGGCTGTCGCAATATTTCGGCCCGGAAGTCTCGGAACCCGTGCGCCTACACGTCGCCGCCAAGCGTTATTTGGCGACCAAGGAAAAGGGCTATTACGAACAGCTGTCCCCGGCCTCCATCCAGTCGCTGAAGCTGCAGGGTGGATTGATGTCGGATACTGAGATGAAGGATTTCGAGAAGGAAGCCTATTGCAAGGACGGCATCCAGCTCCGGCGTTGGGACGATGAAGGCAAGATTCCGGGCTGGGACGTGCCGGACCTCGGCCATTTCGAGCGTTACATCGAGGGCTGCCTGAAGGCTTAAGCGGCCTTCGCGCAATTGGGGCAGACACCCTGAAGTTCGATCGTCAGTCTGCTCACCGAGAAGCCGGCGGCAGCGGCGCTTTTCTTGACCGCAGTCGAAATGCCTGAATCCTGAATCTCGACCGCCGAGCCGCATTTGGTGCAGATGAGGAACTGGCTTACATGCCGGTCCTGCGGGTGGTCGCAGCCGATGAAGGCATTGAGGCTCTCAAGCTTATGGATCAGGCCCTGTTCCAGGAGAAATTCCAGGGCCCGGTAGACGGTGGGCGGCGCGGCCCCCCGGTCGCCGTCCCGCAACTGATCCAAGATGGCATAAGCGCCGATCGGCTGGTGGCTGTTCCAAACCAGTTCAAGCACTTTGCGCCGAAGGGGCGTCAGACGCGCGCCGCGCTCCTCGCAGAGCGCTTCGGCCTTTGCCAGTGCTTCGCTCTGGCAATGCTTGTGATCATGGGGTCCGGTTGCCCGTATGGCCGAATTTTCCATCTTTTCAAGGTCCGCCACGTCGAATCGCAGCAATTATAGCGGCTGAAACGAGGCGGGTCTGTTGTTAAAATATCTCACGCTAGTGTGAATTAAAATTTCACAGTGTAGAAATGCGTTGACGCTGCCGAAGCGCTCCATATATGCAATCAAAATAACTGCAGTGACTGGCTGCAGAAAAGTACGAATTTTTGTGTAAATAGGCGGCTGATGCACGCGTTTCCACTCTTCATGCGTCTCGAAAACCGACGGGTCCTGGTGGTTGGATCGGGTGCTGCGGCTGAGGCCAAGGTTCGCCTGCTCGAAGCGGCTGGCGCGTCGATCACGCGTCAGTCTTCTGATAACTTCGCTGCGAGCGATGTGGTGGACATGGCGCTCGTCATCGGTGCCGCGGCGGACAGCGAAGCGGATGCCGTCGTATCCGCAGCCGCGCGCGCAGCCGGTGTGCCGGTGAATGTGGTCGACCGGCCGGAGCTTTCCGATTTCATCATGCCGGCGATTGTCGATCGCGGCGAGATCGTGGTTGCAATCTCGACCAACGGCGCGTCCCCGGTCCTGGCGCAGCGTGTTCGCGCCGCGGTCGAAGCGGCCCTGCCGCATGGCATCGAGAAGCTGGTTCGTTTCGCCCGTCGGTTCCGCTCCGCCGTGCATGCGCGGATCGCCGATCACGATGGTCGTCGGGCTTTCTGGTCGGGATTCTTCGACGGGCCGATCGCCAAGGCACTGCTTGCCGGGCGCGAGAGAGAAGCGGCGTGCGAAGTGATCCGCGCCATCAATGGCAACGTTCGCATTGATAGTGGCGGCGTGACCCTTTTGTCCGTCGATCCCTTAAACGCGGACCTGCTGACGCTTGGCGAATTGCGGACTTTGCAGCAGGCCGACCTGGTGATTTTCGACACTGGCATCGCGCCGGCCATTGTTGACCTCGCGCGCCGCGATGCCGAGCGCGAAGTGTGGCGCGGCCAAGAGATCCCGGCCGGCCGGAACGTCGTGCGCTTGTTGGCTCATGCGGCTGACGCGCGTGCGACCCTGGGAAGGTGAGCAAGATGAACCAAATGCTGACGGCGCAATGGCTCCTGGGCGGCGAGTCGATCTACTGGACGGCTGCGGGCGGCTGGTCGGAGGCCTTTGCCGATGGCGCCGTGTTCGCCGACCAGGCAGGTGCCGACGCGGCACTCGACAAGGCGCAGGAATTTGTCAAACAGCGCGTTGTCGTGGGGCCCTATCTGATCGAGGTCGAGGTTGATTCCGACGGCGCCAAGCCGACTTCCGCCCGCGAGCGCATCCGTGCCGCGCACAACGCCACTTTCCCGATCGATCACGGTTCGTGGTCGGCCCGCATCACCGGCTGAGGCAGCGATGTACCGTTACGATCAATTCGATGCCACGTTCGTGCGCGAGCGGACCGAACAGTTCCGTGGCCAAGTGGCGCGCCGTCTTGCCGGCGAATTGACGGAAGAGGAATTCCGCCCGCTGCGCCTCAAGAACGGGCTCTATCTGCAGCTTCACGCCTACATGCTGCGCGTCGCTATTCCCTATGGCGAATTGTCGTCCCGGCAGATGCGCAAGCTCGCCTTCATCGCCCGGCGCTATGACAAGGGCTACGGCCATTTCACGACGCGCCAGAACATTCAATACAATTGGCCGCGCCTCGATGACGTGCCCGATCTGCTGAAGCATCTTGCCGAAGTCGAGATGCACGCCATTCAAACCAGCGGCAATTGCATCCGCAACGTGACGGCCGATCACTTGGCCGGCATTGCCGCGGATGAGATCGAAGACCCGCGGGTCTGGGGCGAGATCATCCGCCAATGGTCGACGCTGCATCCCGAATTCAGCTACCTGCCGCGCAAGTTCAAGATTGCGGTCATCGCGTCCGAACATGACCGCGCCGCGCTGCGCACGCACGATATCGGCCTCAAGATCGTTAAGAATGACGAGGGCGAAGTCGGCTTCGCCTTCTATACCGGCGGCGGGCAGGGGCGGACGCCGATCATCGCACCCTTGGCCAAGGCCTTCGTCGCCAAGGAGGATCTGCTCTCCTATCTCGATGCGACGCTGCGCGTCTACAACATGCACGGCCGGCGCGACAACATCTACAAGGCACGGATCAAGATCCTTGTGCAGGCCCTGGGCGTCGAGGAATTCACTCGTCAGGTCGACGAGGAATGGCAGCGCATCAAGGACAGCGTCCTGAAGCTGCCGGTAGCCGAGGTCGAGCGTATCCGCGCCTATTTCGCGCCACCCTCCTACGAGAAACTGCCGGCTTTCGTGCCGGAGCTTGAAGCGCAAAAGAAAGCCGACCCGGAATTCGCCCGTTGGGTCCGCGCCAACACCGATCCGCACAAGGTCGACGGCTACGCCGCCGTCACGATCTCCTTGAAGCCGGTGGGGGCCGCACCCGGTGACATCAACGCCGACCAGATGGATCTGGTGGCGGATCTGGCCGATGCCTTTAGCTTCGGCGAGATCAGGGCAACGCACCGGCAGAATCTTCTGCTGCCGCATGTCCGGAAGCAGGATCTCCATGCCGTCTGGGAGAAGCTCAAGGCGGTGAAGCTGGCCGAGCCGAATATCGGCTTCGTGAGCGACATCATCGCCTGCCCGGGGCTCGATTATTGCAATCTTGCCAATGCCCGTTCGATCCCGGTGGCGCAGCGGATTTCGCGGCGCTTCAGCGATCCCAAGCGCCTGGCCGAGATCGGGGAACTGCGCCTCAACATCTCCGGCTGCATCAATGCCTGCGGGCACCATCATGTCGGCCATATCGGCATTCTCGGCGTCGACAAGAAGGGCGAGGAATTCTACCAGGTGACCCTGGGCGGCTCATCGGCTGAGGACATTTCGATCGGCAAGATCCTGGGGCCGGCATTTTCCTACGACCAAATCACCGACGCGGTCGAAACGTTGATCGACATCTATCTCGGTCTTCGTTCTGGCCCGGACGAACGCTTTATCGATACCTACCGCCGCGTCGGCATCGAACCTTTCAAGGAGAAGGTCTATGACAGTCTTAAGGAACGGCGTTCCGCAGCCGAATGATTGGGTGCGCGTAGCGGACGATGCCGACCTGCCGGAAGGTGCCAAGGTCATCGTCTCGCTCGATCGCTGGCAGAAGGATCGTGAGACGCTGCGCGGCCGCAATGCCGCTGTCGGCGTGGCACTCAAGAGCGATCAATCGCCGCTCCTGATCGAGGCCGACCTCGCGCATCTCAGCCTGGTGGCGCTCGAATTCCCGAAATTCACGGACGGCCGGGCCTTCTCCTATGCGCGCGTCCTGCGCGACCGGCTGCGCTTTGCCGGCGAAATCAGGGCTTTCGGGCAGGTGTTGCGCGACCAATACCTCTTCATGCTCCGCTGCGGGATCGACACGATCGAGCCGCCGGCGGAGAAACGGGTCGAAGGCTATGCGGAAGCGCTGAAGGAATTCTCGGTCTTCTATCAGCCGACGAATGATCAGCGGGCGACGGCGCTCAATCTGCGTCACGGGCCGCAGGAATCAGAAGCGGCCTGATTTCCGCCAGGTTCACCAAACAAAAAAAAGCCCGCAACCTTTCGGTCGCGGGCTTTTCGCCATCTTTGGTCTTAGAACTTGTAGCCGACACCCATACCGAAGATCCACGGGTCGACATCGACATCGGCCTTGACGCCGCCATTGTTGATGTTGACGTCGGTATCGAGGAACAGGCGTTTCACGTCGGCGTTCACATACCAATGTTCATCAAGCCGGTAGTCGAGGCCGATCTGCAGCGCCCAGCCGATCGAATTCTCGTAATCGACATACTTGGCGATACTGTTCTTGGCTTCATCCACGGCATAGAACACCGTGTAGTTGATGCCGGCGCCGACATAGGGGCTGAAGCGTTCCTTGGGAAAGAAGTGGTACTGCGCGAGCAGGGTCGGGGGCAGCAGCCAGACGTCGCCGAGATCAACATTGCCGGCGCTGGTGTGCTTGGCCGAAACTTCATGATGCGTGGTCGACGCGATCAGCTCGAAGGCGATGTTGTCGGTCGCAAAATAGGTGAAGTCGATTTCCGGCATGCCGGTGTTGCTGAGCTCGGTATCGCCGCCGATCGGATCGATATCCGCATTGTCGGCCGGAATGACGCCGATGCCGCGTAAGCGGATCATGAAGTCACCGGCACTCTTGCCGATCTCAGGCGTGGCTTCCTGGGCTGCGGCTGCGTTGGCGAAGAAGAGGCTGCCCGCAACGGCCAAGCCGGCGAGCCAAAGGCTGTTTCTGTTCATTTTCATCCCCGTGTGATCACGACGGACCCGGCATGCAGATTGCCGAACCCGAGCCCGGCAGACTCGCTGCCAAACCCAGGTAGATTTGGTCCTCAGGACAGGGGATTGTCAGGTCGGCAGAATGCCGCGTGACAGGTTGGCGCAGCATCTATTTCATTCATATCGGATGCTATTTTTCGATTTGTGTCCGGTTCAGGGACTTGTAGATGCGCAGCGCCCGCTCCCGCGCTTCGGCATGATTGACGATAGGAGTCGGATAGTCGCGACCGAGCCGCACGCCCGCATCGGCCAGTTCAAGCGGCGCCGCGACGCCGGGCTCATGAATATATTCTGTCGGCAGCTTGGCGAGTGATGGGAGCCAGCGGCGGATATAGGTCCCATCGGGATCGAACTTCCGGCTCTGCGTCGTCGGATTGAAGATACGGAAATAGGGTGCTGCATCGGCGCCGGAACCGGCAACCCACTGCCAGTTTCCAGCGTTCTGCGCGAGGTCGGCATCGACCAGCGTGTCCCAGAACCATTTCTCACCGTCGCGCCAGTCGATGAGCAGGTCCTTGATCAGAAATGAAGCCGCGATCATCCGGACGCGATTGTGCATCCAGCCGGTGGCCCATAATTGCCGCATGCCGGCATCGACAATCGGGTAACCGGTCTCGCCGCGACACCAGCGCTTGAACGTCTTTCTGTCGTCGCTGAACGGAAAGCTGTCGAAGAGCCCGTTCCAGTTCTGCACGGGCAGGCGCGGAAAGTGATAGAGGAGATGCGTGTTGAAATCGCGCCAGCCGAGCTCGCGCAGGAATCCATTCTCGACTGGATTCCTATCTCCGGCAAGACGGCGCCACAATTCATGAATGCTGATTTCGCCCCAGGCGAGGTGGGGGCTGAGGCGCGATGTCCCATCCCGGTCCGGGCGGTCCCGGTCGTCGGCATAGGCCGGGAGTTTTGCCGCGAGGCTCTTCAGCAAGGACTGGGCGCCGCCTTCCCCGGGCCGCCAATGCGCCGCCATGCCGCTGGTCCAAGAGGCGGCGACTTGCAGCTGATCAATCGGCATTGAATTCGGCCAGTGCCGGGGCGCGGCGAGGGCGCGTGGCGCGGCGTCGGCAGCCGGCGCGCGATAGGTTTCCGACAGGCGGCGCCAGAAGGGCGTGAAGACACGGAAGGGATCGCCCTTCTGGGTCTTCAGTTCCCAGGGATTGTGCAGCCTGTTGCCGCGATGCTCGGCAACGTGGAGCCCTTGCGCGCGGAACTCGGAAACGATCGCCGCGTCCGCCTTCACGCCACGCGGCTCGAAGCGGCAGTTGAAATGCAGCGACGCGGCGCCCGTCTCCTGGGCCAGGGACAGGATCGCATCAAGGGCCGGGCCCTGACGCAGGATCAGGCGCGACCCCATTGCCGCGAGAGTCTGGGCCAGGGTTTCAAGGCTCCGGCCGCGCCACCACCGGGCGGCGCTGCCGAGTTTCGGCTCGTCATCGAGAAAGAAGGGAATGACCGGCGCACCCGAGGCAGCCGCCGCGGCCAGGGCAGGATTGTCCGCGACCCGCAGGTCGCGGCGGAACCAGAGAAGAACAGGTTTCCGTTGTTGGCCTTGTGGTGCCATGCATTCCAAGTTCCTGGTTGTGGCAAATACCTTGCCGCCGCGGCCAGCCTGATGACTGGACGTACGGGGCCAGCCTCACTACGTTTGAGCCCGAAAACCAGATTAGCCTGCGGGGTCATGATGTCTCAATCCACGGCGCCCTTGGCCGTCATCTGCGCGATGGCGGAGGAGAAGGCGGCCCTTCGTGAGTATATGTCGGGAATAGAAACCCGCGACCTGCTTGGGCGGACGGTCACATTGGGCCGGCTCGAGGATCACGACGTGGTCGTTGCCGAAAGCGGCGTCGGCAAGGTCGCCTCGGCGGTCACGGCAGCGCTCCTGGCAAAAGAATTTGCCTGCCGGGGCCTGGTGGTCAGCGGCGTTGCCGGCGGCCTGGACCCATCACTCCACATCGGCGATACGGTGATCGCGCATTCCCTGGTGCAGCATGATTACGGTCACTTGCAGGAATCCAGCCTGACGCCTTTCCGGCCGGGTGTCGCACCGCTCGGGCCGAGCCGGCGCGACTTCTCATTCGACTTGCCGGAAGGGATCGCAAGGCGGCTGGAGCGCGTGGCGGCGGAGATTGCCTTGCCGGATCTCCCTGACGATCTGGTCGAGGCGGACGGCACGACGGCGCACAACAGACCCGCAGGCCAGTCGCGCCGGGTCTTGATGGGGCGCATTCTCTCCGGCGACCAGTTCATCAACAGCGAATCCGTGCGGCGCCGATTGCATGAAGATTTCTCGGCCCATGCGGTCGAGATGGAAGGGGCGGCGGTGGCGCAGGTGGGTGCGATGCTCGATCTGCCGGTCGTCGTCGTCCGCTGTCTCAGCGATTTGGCGGGCTCTGAAAGCCATCTCGATTTCCCGCGCTTCGTCCAGGCGGTGGCTCCCGGCGCCGCGATGGTTCTCCGCCGCATCATCCGGGAACTCTAATCGTGACGGGCGGCCCCAATCTTCTGCTCAGCGGAATCGTGTTTGTGATATCAGCGGTCGCGGGCGTAATTGCCAATCTGCAAATGCGGCGCCCCTATGAACGCCGCATGCGGGGCGTGCCATGGCTGGCGGTGCAATTCGTGGCGATGGTCATCTGCTTCGCGCTGACCATGCACATGCTTGGACTGGTCACGGGCCACGAATTCACAGGGCGCGCGCCTTACTGAGCCGCTTGGCGGAGCGCCTGCCGCAACCTTTCGGCTTCTCGATCCATGTCCGCCGTTGCAAATGGTGCTGGTGGTACAACGCCCCAGATCGGCCGCGGCCAGGCGGGGTCCGTCTTGAAGCGCGCGATCACATGAACATGGAGTTGCGGAACGGCATTGCCGAGTGCGGCGACGTTGAGCTTGTCCGGCTGGAGGAGGGCTTTCAATGCGCGGCTAGCCAATGCGATCTCGGCGATCAGGACCTGCTGATCTTTCGCGCTGAGGTCGATGATCTCGCGCAAATCAGGCAGACGGGGCACCAATATCAGCCACGGAAAAGTGCTGTCGTTCATGCGCAGGACACGGCAGAGCGGCAGGTCCAGTACAGAAAAAGTGTCAGCAGACAATTGCGGGTGCAGGTCGAATGTGCCGTCGCTCACAAACAGACTCCTTTGGGTGCTTCCGGTGGCTAATCGCCTTGTTTCCGAATCCGGACCTGAGGCAAGTTAGCACGATCACAAGCTAGAAGTGAAAACAGATGAGACCTGTTCACGTCGCCCTGGCGCTCCTGGTGGCTGCCCTTTGGGGGATCAATTTCGTCGCCATCAAAATCGGCCTGAAGGATTTCCCGCCCTTCCTGCTGTCGGCGCTGCGCTTCATCGCCGTTGCCTTGCCGATGCTCTTCTTCGTGGGGCGGCCGTGCGTCAGCTGGCTCTGGATCCTGGCCATCGGGCTGGTGTTCGGCGTCGTGAAGTTCGGCCTGCTCTTCCTCGGCATGGATCTCGGTATGCCGGCGGGACTATCTTCCCTGGCGCTCCAGGCACAGGCTCTGTTCACGGTGGTTTTCGCGGCCTGGCTGCTCGGCGAAAGGTTGCGCCGGGTCCAGATTTTGGGAATTGCGCTGGCTTCGCTGGGTCTCGTTCTGATAGCCGTCGAGCGGGCGCAGGAGACGACCTTGACCGGTCTCATTCTGGTGCTTGCCGCCGCCTGTGCATGGGGCTATGCCAATATCCTGATGAAGCAGGCCAAGGCGCCGAACATGCTCAATCTGATCATCTGGGTGGCGGTCGTTCCGCCGCTGCCCATGCTGCTGCTCTCCGGTGCCTTCGAGGGAACGGACCGGATCCTCGCGACCCTGCAATCCATTTCCCTGAACGGCATTCTCGCCGTCCTCTATATCGCCTGGGCATCGACCATCGTGGGCTTCTCGCTCTGGGTCTATTTGTTGCGGCTTTATTCGGCGAGCGTCGTGGCGCCGTTCTCCCTCATGGTGCCCGTCTTCGGCATCGGTGCGTCGGCCTTGATCCTTGGTGAGGCGATGAGCGCGGTGGAGATCGCAGCTGGGATCATGACACTTGCCGGTCTGCTCTGCGTGGTCCGCGCCCCGAAACCTCAAGCCATGGCGGCACCGAGTGTTGCAAGCTCTTAGACCAGTCTTTTCCCTTCTTTTCGGGGCCGGCCTGCTGGTTCTCGGCAACGGCCTCATCGGCATCCTGCTGCCGGTCCGGATGGGGATCGAGAAAGTGTCCCCCGACATTTCCGGCCTCGTCATGTCGTCATTCTACTTCGGCTTCATGCTGGGCAGCGTGATGGGGCAGGGGATCATCCACCGCGTCGGGCATATCCGGGCCTTCGCGG
>CAZUAL010000028.1:18342-20695 GCA_964618305.1 uncultured Dongia sp.
GCCGTGGCCACGGCGACATCTCTGGTGCATGCGCTCGTCTTCAATGTGGCGCTTTGGGCCATCATGCGCACGCTGACGGGCTTCTGCCTTGCCGCGCTCTACGCGACGATCGAAAGCTGGCTCAACGTCAAGAGCAGCAACGATGCGCGCGGTCAGGTGCTCTCGATCTATCTGGTGACGACCTACCTGGCTTCGCTGATCGGCCAGTTGCTCATCAACGCGCTGGAGATCGAAGGGCTGGGCCTCTTCTGTCTTGGTGCGCTGTTGATGTCGCTCTCGCTGGTGCCGGTGGTCCTCACCCGGGTCGCCGGGCCAGAGCTTGCCAATGTGAAGCGGCTGGGCCTCCGGGTCCTCTACCAGGCATCACCGTTGGGCGTTGTGGCAACCTGGGGTGCCGGCATGTTGTCGGCCGCTTTCTATGCGCTGGGCGCGATCTACGCCGACAGCCTTCATCTCGACGTCTTTCAGATTTCCCTGTTCATGGGCGTGCCGATCTTCGGCGGGTTCGTCCTGCAATGGCCCATCGGCCGCCTGTCTGACCGCTACGATCGGCGAACGGTTCTCCTCGGTGTGCTCGGCGTCTGCATTCTCTCGAGCGTGGCTCTCGCCTTTTTCAGTTTTGGCGGTTTCTCGCTGACGCCATTGCTGATCGCGGTCGTCTTCCTCGGCGGCGGCCTGGCAACCATCTATCCCTTGGCCGTGGCGCAGGCCTTCGACTATGTCGACCGCGCGGACATGGTGAGCGCGTCCGGCGGATTGCTGTTGGTCTGGGCGATCGGCGGAACGGTCGGGCCGCTTGTGGCGTCGTTCTTCATGGGCCGCTTCGGCCCGTCGGCGCTCTTCGTCTACTTAAGCGTGGTCGCGATCGCGTTGGCGGCCTTCACCCTCTACCGTATGCTCCGGCGCCAGGCCCGGCCGGCGGCGGAACAGACGGCCTTCGTCTCTATGCAGACCACATCGGCCATCGCCAACGCCCTCGATCCGCGCACTGATCCGCTACCGGAATTCTATTACAACGACGAGGATCCAGGCGACCGCTGAATCTTTTTTGGCTGTCATTCCCGCGAAAGCGGGAATCCAGGGATCGGAGCGCTTGTCAGATGGATCCCCGCTTTCGCGGGGATGACAGCCTTCCAATGGCAGATATCACGGGCAGGCACAGCCGGCAGGTATCACTGGGGCCGCGATGACAAATATCCGGCCCTACCGCTGCTGCGTCTGCCAGTTCGGGTGCACCCAGACAGGCGCGTTGGCCGGTGGCAGCGGTTCCTTGCCCAGGATCATGTCGCTGCATTTTTCGGCCATCATGATGGTCGGCGCGTTGAGGTTGCCGCTGACGATCGACGGCATGATCGAGGCATCGACCACGCGCAAGCCTTCCAAGCCGTGGACCCGCGCCTGCGGGTCGACCACCGCCATATCATCCGTGCCCATCTTGCAGGAGCAGGACGGGTGATAGGCGCTGTCGCCACGCCGCCGGATGAAGGCGTCGATCTCGGCATCGGTCTTCACCCCGTCGCCGGGATTGATCTCCGGTCCACGGAATTGATCGAAGGCCTTCTGGGCGAAGATTTCGCGCGTCAGCTTGACCGCGTCGCGGAACTCGCGGCGGTCGCCTTCGGTCTGCAGATAGAAGGGCTGGATGCGCGGATGATCCTTGGGGCTGGCACTCTTCAACTTGATCCAGCCGCGCGCTTCCTGGCGCATGTTGCCGATATGGACCTGATAGGCGTGGCAGGTGCCGTTGACACGGCCGTGATCGTTGACGGTCGACGGCAGGAAATGGAATTGCAGATTGGGATGCTGAATGCCAGCCGATGAACGGATGAACCCGCCGGCCTCCAATTGGGCGGAGGCGCAGACCCCCTTGTGGTCGACGAACCAGCGCATGCCGGCAAATGCCATCGGGATCGGCTTGGTATAGGTGTAGAGCGTGATCGGTTTGGTGCATTGCTGCTGGATGTACATCTCCAGATGTTCCTGGAGATTTTGGCCGACACCCGGCAGGTCGTGCTTCACCTCGATGCCGGTCTCGCGCAGATGGTCCGCGGGACCGATGCCGGAAAGCATCAGCAATTGCGGCGAGTTGATGGCGCCGCCCGAACAGATAACCTCGCGCTCGGCCCTGTAGCGCTTGATCTGGCCGTTCTGTTCGAACTCGACGCCGACCGCGCGCTTGCCTTCGAGGATGACACGGCTGGTCAGCGCCCGCGTCTCGACCGTCACGTTCTGGCGCTTCTCAGCCGGACGCAGGAAGGCCTGGGCTGCCGACCAGCGGCGGCCGTTCTTGATGGTCATGTCCATGCGGCCGAAGCCTTCCTGGCGATAACCATTCATGTCCTCGGTATAGGCA
>CAZUAL010000029.1:0-20433 GCA_964618305.1 uncultured Dongia sp.
GCGCCGATCATCACCGTCATCGCGCTCAACCTTGCCTACCTGATTGTGGGCGTGGTCGTGATCGAGGTGGTTTTCGTCTATCCGGGGATCGGCCAGTTCATGGTGGACGGCGTGACGAAGCGCGATCTGCCGGTGGTGCAGGCCTGCGGCCTCGTCTTTGCCGGCGCCTTCGTCATTTTGAATACGACCGCGGATGTTCTGAGCATCCTGGTCAATCCGCGTCTGCGCAAACCGCGGTAAGCGGTTTGGCAAGCGCGACCTTGGGGTTTGGGGGCTGAATGCGTATTCTAGGACAAAAGCCGACTGCGACGGCTTGGGTTGGGTTCGTGATCGTCGGCATCTTTGTCGCGATGGCGATTTTCGCGCCGTGGATTGCGCCCTTCGACGAAGCCGAGAAGGTGACCAAGACCTGGAGCGCCCCTTCGGCTGAATTTCTCCTGGGCGCCGACAATATCGGGCGCGACATGTTTTCACGCCTCGTCTATGGCGCGCGGACGACCATCGGCGTTGCCTTCGTGACGACTATCTTCTCCTTCATTATTGGCCTTACCCTGGGGCTCTGGGCTGCCGTCGGCGGCAAGGTGGTCGATCAGATCTTGAGCCGGCTGGTTGACGTCATGCTGTCGATCCCGCTCCTGGTCTTCGCGTTGATGATCCTTTCGATGTTCGGCTCTTCCATCCCGACGCTGGTCGCGACCATCGCGATCCTCGACTCAACCCGCGTCTTCCGCCTGGCGCGCGCGGTTGCCATGAACCTCGTGGTGCTCGAGTATGTCGAGGCGGCGAGGCTCCGCGGCGAAGGCATGTGGTGGATCATGCGCCGCGAGGTGCTGCCCAATGCCCTGCCGCCGATGATCTCGGAATTCGGCCTGCGCTTCTGCTTCAACTTCCTCTTCGTGGCGGGCCTGAGCTTCCTGGGTCTCGGCATCCAGCCGCCGCTCGCCGATTGGGGCGGAATGGTGCGCGACAACGGCAAGGCGATCAGCTTCGGCCTGATGGCGCCGCTCTGGCCCGCGATCGCCATCGCCATGATGACCGTTGGCGTCAACCTGATCGTCGACTGGATCCTGTCTATCAATGCGCGCCCGTCCGGCGCCTCGGCGGAGATGTAATCAGGTGAGCGAGAACATTCTCAAGATCCGCAACCTTCGCATCGAATCCGTCAGCGGCGCGGTCCTGGTCGATGACGTCTCGCTCGAACTGAAGCCGGGCGAGGTCCTCGGGCTTATCGGCGAAAGCGGTGCCGGCAAGTCGACCATCGGCCTTGCCTCCATGGCCTATGCCCGCGCGGGCTGCCGCATCACCGGTGGCGTCGTGGAATTCGACGGGCAGGATATCCGCCTGCTCGACGCCGATGGCCGGCGCCAGTATCGCGGCGAGCGCATCGCCTATATCGCGCAAAGTGCCGCCGCCTCCTTCAACCCGGCCTATCGCATCATCGACCAGGTGTGCGAGATGCCGGTGCTGCATGGGAAGATGAGCCGGGCCGAGGCGCGCGCCTGGGCAATCGAGCTTTTCCGCGCACTCGACCTGCCGAACCCGGATACGTTCGGGGAACGCTATCCGCATCAAGTCTCGGGCGGGCAGTTGCAGCGCGCGATGGCCGCCATGGCGATGTCGTGCCGTCCGCAGATTCTGGTGTTCGACGAGCCGACCACGGCGCTCGACGTCACCACGCAGATCGAAGTGCTGGCCCTCATCAAGAAGCTCATCCACGAATACCGCGCGGCGGCTCTCTACATCACGCACGATCTTGCCGTCGTGGCGCAGGTCTCGGACCGCATCATGGTGCTGCGTGGCGGCAAGATGGTGGAGATCGGGCAGACGAAGCAGGTGCTGCTCGAACCGACGACGCAATATGCCGCGGCGCTGGTGGCCGAACGGAAGGCTGCCGACAAGATCTCGACCCATGCCAAGGTCGATCACGGCAATGCGGTCCTGCAGGTCAAGGACGCGGTCGGCAAGTACGAGAGCTTTCTTGCGGTCAAGAACGTCTCCATTTCCGTGGCGCGCGGCGAAACCGTGGCGGTGGTGGGCGAGTCCGGCTCCGGCAAGAGCTCTCTTGCGCGTCTCATCGTCGGCTTGCTGCCGCGCACGTCCGGCTCGGTCGTCTTCGACGGTCGCGAATTGTCGCCGGCCTTGAAGCAGCGTTCGCGCGACGATCTCCGGCGCATCCAGCTCATTTACCAGCAGCCGGACGTAGCACTCAATCCGCGCCAGACGATCGGCGAGATCATCGGCCGGCCGATTGAATTCTATTTCGGCAAGCCCGCATCCGAAGTGCGGGAGCGCGTGCGCAGCCTTCTGCGCCAGGTGGGCCTGCCGGAAGATTACGACAAGCGCCTCTCGACGGCGCTGTCCGGCGGGCAGAAGCAGCGCATTTGCATCGCGCGCGCGCTGGCGGCTGAACCTGATCTGATCATTTGCGACGAGCCGACCTCGGCGCTCGATCAGCTCGTGGCGGATGAAATCCTGAAGCTGCTCGGGCGGCTGCAGGAAGAGCTCGGCGTCGCCTATCTCTTCATCACCCACGATCTCGGCATCGTGCGCCGCATCTCGCACCGCACGGCCGTGATGCTGCGGGGCGAGCTGATCGCGGATGGGCCGACGGAAGAGATCTTCTCGCCGCCTTTCCATCCCTATACCGAGAAGCTCTTGTCGTCGGTGCCGGAACTGCGCACCGAATGGCTCGACGAAGTGCTGGCCAAGCGGAAGGTTGGTTCGCGCTAATCGCCCTGGATCAGGGCGATGTCGACGGCGAAGAAGCGGCCATCGCCGTGACTGTCACGGCGGAAGGCGATGCGCTGCCCTTCCTGAAGGTCGCGCAGGCCGGACGCCGCCAGCTCCGCCACATGGACAAAGACATCGGCGCCGCCATCGTCCGGCTTCACGAAGCCATATCCCTTCTGTGCCTTGAACCAGACGATTGTGCCGTCGGTTCGGTTACTTCCCGCTGCCGGCGACGTCATCGGTATCCTTGGTCAGATAGTAGGCGGCGATGATCGGCACGAAGGTGATGATCATGACGAAGATCGCTGCGACATTGGTGACCGGCCGCTGATGCGGGCGGGCCAGCTGGCGGAACATCCAGATCGGCAACGTCTCCTGCTGCCCGGCGGTGAAGGTCGTGACGATGATTTCGTCGAACGACAGCGCGAAGGCCAGCATGCCGCCCGCGAGCAGGGCTGTCGCCAGATTGGGCAGGATGACATGACGGAAGGTCTGGAACGTGTCGGCGCCGAGATCCATCGATGCCTCAATAAGGGCCGGTGACGAACGCCGCAGCCGCGCGATCGCGTTGTTGTAGACGACGACGATGCAGAAAGTGGCGTGGCCGAGGACGATGGTGAGGTAGCTGAAGGGAATCTCGCCCAGCGCGAAAGCGGAGCGCAGGCTGATGCCGGTCACGATGCCAGGGAGGGCGATCGGCAGCAGGATGAGCAGCGTCACCGATTCCTTGCCGAAGAACTTGAAGCGATACATGGCGGCGGCGGCCAGCGTGCCGAGAACGATGGCGATCGCCATCGAGGCGAAAGCGACCTGGATCGAGAGCCAAAAGGCATCCCAGAAATCGCTGCGCGCCCAGGTGACGGCAAACCATTCCGTGGTGAGGCCCGGTGGCGGGAACGAGAAGCTCGCCTCGTCGGTCGTGAATCCGTAGAGCACGATGAAGAGGATCGGCAGGTTGAGATAGAGCACGCCGAACCAGGCCGCGGCTTTGAGGCCTAAACCTGCCTCACCCTTGGACCGGTCGGGAGCGGCGGAGTTCTTAGAGGGCATCGAAGGCTCCCAGGCGTTTAGCGATGGAAAGATAGATGGCCATGATCACGATCGGCACCATGGCGAAGGCGGCTGCCATCGGAATGTCGCCGGCCGTGCCCTGCATCTGGTAGACGGCCTGGCCGATGAAGGGGCGCGACGAACCGATGAGCTGCGGAATGATGTAGTCGCCGAGCGTCAGCGAGAAGGTGAAGATCGAACCGGCGGCAATGCCGGGAATGGCGAGTGGGAAGATCACCTTGCGGAACGTCTCGTTGGGCTTGGCGCCGAGATCGCTCGACGCCTCAATGAGCGAGCGTGGGACGCGCTCCAGCGCCGCCTGCACCGGCAGCACCATGAAGGGAAGCCAGATATAGACGAAAGTGAGGGTCGTGCCGATATAGGAAGTCGAGAGCGACGAGCCTTCGACGATGGGCAAGGTCAGCACCCAATCCAGCAGCGGCCCAAGGCCCAATATGTTGAAGAGCCAATGAATGGCGCCTTCCTTGGCAAGGATCAGCTTCCACGAATAGACGCGGACCAGATAGTTCGACCAGAGCGGCAGCATGACGGCGACATAGAAGAGCGCCTTGGTGCGGCCGCCGGCAAAGCGCGCCATGTAATAGGCAAGTGGAAAGGCAATGATGCCGGAGATTGTCGTCACGACTGCAGCCATCATGACCGTGCGCCAGATGATGGAAAGATTGGTCGCCGTGAAGAGCCGCGCATAGGTGTCGAGCGTCGGGTCATAGACGATCTGCGCCGTGAAATCGTCGTTTGAGAAGAAGCTCTGCGCAAGGAGCGTGAAGAGGGAGCCCAGATAAATGATGCCGAGCCACAGGAGTGGCGGCACCAGGAGCAGGGTCAGCACCATCTGCGGCCGCCGATAGAGGAAGGTGGACAGGCTGTTGCTGAGGGAGCGGGGGTGGGTCGCGGCGATCATCGGCGGCACCTCATCAGCGGGCAAAGCGCATCAGGTGCCGCGCATACCACCACAATTGCACTTCGTCCCCTTCCTTCGGTTCCAGATGCGCGTCGCGGTTCTGCACGGCGACCGTGATCTCGGCGCCGCCGGGCAGCGCCACATCGTAGCGGGTGTTGGCCCCGAGATAGAGAATGGCGCTGACACGGCCCTTGGCATGCATGGCGCCGGACGGAACGCTGGTGCCGACGCGGTCGACATGGATCTTCTCCGGCCGGATCGAACAGGCGCCGTCACTGCCCGTGATGTCGCGCGCAACCGCCCCATCGAGAAGATTGGAGACGCCGACAAAGCCGGCGACGAATGCCGTCGCTGGGCTTTCATAGAGCTCGGTGGGGCTTGCCAGTTGCTCGATCTTGCCCTGATTGAACACGGCGACCCGATCGCTCATCGAAAGCGCCTCGCCCTGGTCGTGGGTGACGTAGACGAAGGTGATGCCGACACGGCGCTGGATGGCCTTGAGTTCCACCTGCATCTGCTCGCGCAGCTTCAGGTCGAGCGCACCCAAGGGCTCGTCGAGCAGCAGCACTTTGGGATGGTTGACGAGAGCGCGGGCCAAGGCCACGCGCTGGCGCTGGCCGCCGGAAAGCTGCGACGGCTTGCGGCCGCCGAAGCCGCTGAGCGCCACCATCTCCAGCATCTCCTCTGCCTGCCGCCGGCGCTCGGCCGTGGGCACCTTACGGATCATCAGTCCGTAGGCAACGTTGTCGAGCACGTTCATGTGCGGGAACAGGGCGTAATCCTGGAACACGGTGTTGACGTCCCGGTCATAGGGCGGAACGCCGTTCATATCCGCGCCATGGACATAGACGTGGCCGTCAGTGGGTTGTTCGAACCCGGCGATGAGGCGCAGGCTCGTCGTTTTGCCGGAGCCGGACGGGCCGAGCATGGCGAAGAACTCGCCTTGGCGGATTTCGAAGCTGACCGCATCCACCGCCTTTACCGCGCCATAATGGCGCGAGACGTTGTTGAAAGTGACCGCTGCGGTCTCGCTGGGGGAATTCATGATTGATCCGTTCGTCGCCGATATAAAATTGGGGCGGATCATCGCTGATCCGCCCCGCAAAGAGATGATTTGAGTTTACTGGCCGCTCTGAACCGACTGAACGGCCGCCACCCAATCCTTGTACGGCACGCATTCGCCGTTCTGGGTCGCGCAATCCTTCACCGGCGTCTTCCAGAAATGGATGCGGGCGAAGAGCTGCGAGCCGTTGGCGATGCAGCCGCCTTCGGTCAGGATCGGATCGCTGCAGCTGGCCGGCACGGCCGGCACGCTGCCGAACCAGGCACCGGTCCCGGCTTGGGCGTTGTCGCTGAGCGAGTGATTGAGCCACATGTAGGCGCAATTCGGATGCGGCGCGCTGGTCGCCATCATCGTCGTATCCGCCCAGCCGGTGGCCCCTTCCTTCGGCACGACCGAACCGACCGGCACCTTGCCGGCGGCGCGCAGCGTGTTGACCTGATAGGCCCAGCTGGTCGAGGCGACGATACCTTCGTTGGTGAAATCGTCGACCTGGGCAGCGGCGTCCGACCAGTACTTGTTCACCAGCTGACGCTGACCGCGCAGCAGCTCGACGGCGGCGTCGAACTGAGCCTGGTTGAGTTCATACGGGTCCTTGATGCCGAGTTCGGGCTTGTTGACCATCAAGTAGAGAGCGGCATCGGCAAGATAGATCGTGCCGTAATAGGCCTGGACGCGGCCCTTGTTGGACTTGCCGTCGGGCAGCTTCTGCTCCTCGAACACGACCGACCAGCTCTGCGGCGCGTTTTCGAACGTCTTGGCATTATAGAGAAGGACGTTCGGCCCCCATTGCCATGGCACGCCGTAATGCTTGCCGTCGACCGTGTGCCAGGGTGCGTTCTGCAGGCGCGGATCAATCTTGCCATAATCGGCGATGAGCGCGGTGTTGATCTCCTGCACGGTGCCGCCTTTGACGAGACGCAGCGAGGCGTCACCCGAGGCCGTGACCAGATCGAAACCGCCGCCGTTCATCAGCGAAACCATTTCGTCCGAGCTGCCGGCCGTCTTCACCGTCACTTTGCAGCCGGTTTCCTTCTCGAATCCCGTCACCCAGTCGTAGTTCGGATCGGACTCGCCACGTTCGATGTAGCCAGGCCAGGCGACGATGGCGACTTCGCCTTCGCCTTGGCCGATGCTCTGCAGCGGCTCGGCCTGAGCGGCGGCAGCGCAAAGCAGCAGGGCTGCTGCGACGCTGGTGCCGGCGAGTGTCGATTTAAAGGACATTTTGTACCCCTCCCTTTGTTGGCGATGGAAGGAAGAGGGCCCCTGTCCAGATTGCCCAACTTCCCATCAATCCAGGCGAAAACTAGCAATGTTCCCGGGATTGCAAAACCGAAAAACGGCGATCCGGCGTTAATCTATGGCGCAATTAGATTATTCCGCCGCCAGCCCGAGCCATGACGGGGCGTTCAGGCAGGATTCTGGTGATCAAGGAAGGCGGCCAAGGATTCGGCCAGAAAAGCCCGATCGATATCCCGGGTAATGAAGACGAGCTTCGAGCGCCGGTCCTGGTCGGGCCAGGCGGGCAGCAAGACCGGCGGATGGAACAGGTGCTGGACGCCGTGAATGGCGACCGGCTGTTCTTCGCCTTCGACGTTGAGCACGCCCTTGATGCGCAGGAGGTCCGGCCCGCGCGTCGCCGTCAGCATGTCGATCCAGGCGCAGAATTTCTGCCAGTCGAGCGGTGTGTCGCGGGTCAGGCAGAAGGCGCCGATATGAGCGTCGTGACGATTGACGTCGAGGCCATGGGCGTGACCGTGATCGTGGTGGTGATCATGCGCATGATCGTGATGGTGGTCGTGACCATGCTCATGAGTGTGCTCGGCATAAGCCTCTTCCTTCAGCCAGCGCTGAACGTCGAGGCTCTTGGTCTCCGGATTGTAGATGCCGGCATTGAAGAGCGAGGCGGGATTTGCCGCCCCGGCGACGATGCGCTGGATCGAAGCAGCAGGAGTGAGGCGGCGCAATCTGGTTTCGAGCGCTGCCAGTTTGGCGGCGTCGACCAGATCGCTCTTGGTGATCAGCAAACGGTCGGCGACGGCCGCCTGCTTCACGGATTCCATCTGCCGGTCCATCTGCGTCTCGCCGTTGACTGCATCGACTGTGGCAATCACGCCATCGAGACGGTAGACGGAGGTCAGAACCGGATCCTGCATGAGCGTGTGCAGGATGGGCGCCGGATCCGCAAGGCCGGTCGTCTCGATGACGACGCGCTTGAATGGGGGTATCTCGCCCTTGGCGCGGCGCTTGAAAAAACGGCGCATGGCGTCGATGAGATCGCCGCGGATCGTGCAGCAGAGACAACCGGATTCAAGCAGAATCGTGTCGTCATCCGCCTTCTCGACCAGCAGATGATCAAGTCCGACCTCGCCGAACTCGTTGATGATGACGGCCGTCTCACCCATCTCCGGCTGGGCGAGCAGATGCTTAAGCAACGTCGTCTTGCCGGACCCCAGAAACCCTGTGATGACCGAAACCGGCAGCCGCTCCGGCGGCTGATTGGCAAGGCTTGCTTCCGTCATACCGCTATGACCTTGCCAGCCTGGTGAGGCCATGTTGCGCAAGGAGGCCGCACGCCAACAGCACGAAGGCTCCCAGCTGATGCGGAACCGCAAGCCAGGTGGGTACGACCAGCATCAAGGTCGCGATGCCCAGAAATGCCTGCGCGGCCAAAGCGAAGGGCAGGCTCAAGGCACGGCGCTTGAGCGTAATGTCGATATCGCGGCGCCGCAGCCGCACGAGGAAGCTGATGACGGCGATCGCGACGAAGCCTGATGTCAGCCGGTGCTGGAACTGCACCATGGCGAGGTTCTCGGTAAAATTGAGATACCAGGGCGACGTCGTGAAAAGATCCGGCGAGAGCCAGCGGCCCGCCATCATCGGGAAATCATTGTAGAGGAAGCCGGCATCGGTCCCGGCGACGAGCCCGCCCAGCGCAATCTGGAAGGCGATGAGGATATTCATCCACTTGGCATGGCGCGCCAGCGCTTCTGCTTCCGCGCGGTCGCCGCGCAACGGCGTCGCGTCAATATAGTCGAGTGCGTACCACAGCATCAGCGCAAAGATAGCGAGCGCCAGCATGAGGTGGATGACGAGGCGGTACTGGCTGACATCGACCCGGTCCTGAAAGCCGCTCGCCACCATGAACCAGCCGGCAAAACCCTGCAGGCCGCCCAACACGAAGAGGGCGATGAGGCGCGGTGCCTCGGCGCGGGTCAGTTTCCCACGCCAAAGGAACCACAGGAAGGGAAGCAGGAAGGCGACACCGATGAGGCGGCCCCAGAGACGATGCAGGTATTCCCACCAGAAGATGCCCTTGAAGCCTTCCAGGGTCATGTCCGGGTTGATGTGCTTGTACTCGGCGATCTGCTGATAAAGGGCAAAGACATGGGCCCAGGCGGCGTCGCTCATCGGTGGCAGGGCGCCCATAATGGGTTTCCATTCCATGATCGACAGGCCAGAATCGGTCAGGCGCGTAATGCCGCCGAGCAGCACCATCACCGCCACCATGGCGCAGCAAGCGAGCAGCCACAGGCCGATGGCGCGGCGGCTCGAAGATGCGCCGAGGATATCGGCTGTCCGGCTGTTCTGTGTCAGGGTCTGGCTCATGATGCTCCAGGGGACTCCAAGCGGCGGGGAGCATAGTCAGGCCACGGCAAAAGGAAAGCCCCCTCCCGGCACAGCTTCCTTGCAACAGGCTGGCGGCTGATCAGGGGGCGCGGCGGTACTTCTCTGGCAGCAGATCGCTGACCGAAACCCGCGCCACTTCACCGTCCTTGGCCATGATCACGGCGCTCTCCGGGGCGAAATCGGTCAGCATTTCCCGGCAGATACCGCAAGGGGAAACAACTTTCGGCTCGGCGTGGAGCTCCTTGGGCCGCGGATGCCGGACGGACACGATCGCCTCGACCCGGGTCTCGCCTGCCGACAGGGCACTGCCGAGGGCCACAGCCTCGGCGCAGACGGAACAGCGCCCGACATAGGTGTCGAGATGGAGGCCAAGATAGATCCGCCCCGAACCGCCCCTGACCGCAGCCCCGATATGGTGGCGGTTTTCGACGTAGCGCGTGCGGATGAAATCGGTGGCGGCAGCAATCAATTCCTGATCGGCCGAAGAGAGTGGCGGCAAGTCATTTCCCCGTCAAAATGCAGGTATTCGGCAATGATGCCGGATCGTGCCTGCGGCGGCAATCCGGCCTTACCATTTGTGGAAGACGAAGAACCCAGCGGCGACGATCAGGCCGAACCCGACCAGATGGTTCCAGCGAATGACTTCGCCGAGATAGGCCCACGAAAAAGCGCAAAAGACGACGAGCGTGATGATCTCCTGCATCGTCTTCAGTTCAGCCGCCGAGTAGACGGCATGCCCAATCCGGTTTGCGGGCACGGCAAAGCAATATTCGATGAGGGCAATGCCCCACGAGACGAGGACCACGACCCACAGCGGCTTCCCCGTGAACTTCAGGTGCCCATACCAGGCGAAAGTCATGAAGACGTTGGAAATGAAGAGCAGGACGATGGGCGCGAGCTGCGGCGTCAGAAAGGACGGCATGAGGGAATCCTTGCGGGAATAGGCGTGGCGTGGCCGTTTCTAGCAGCGGGGCGCCCCCTCGTTAACGTTTATTGTGCGGCGCACTATGCGTCCCTAGCTTCATCGGAAGGGTGAAGGGGCCGAACAGCTCTTATCTGGCCGGTAACTGACCCCACGCAACTTCAGAATAGGCAGGGTCACACATGGCCAAACTCTTCGATCCCATCACCGTCGGCGACTTGCGCTTGCCCAACCGCATTTTCATGGCGCCGCTGACCCGGTCTCGCGCTGTGGATGATCGCGTCCCCAACGATCTGATGCGCGCTTATTATGCCCAGCGGGCGTCCGCCGGTCTTATCCTCAGCGAAGCGACGGCGGTGACGCCGCAGGGTGTGGGGTATGCGGATACCCCTGGCATCTGGTCGGAAGCCCAGGTCGACGGCTGGCGCAAGATCACGCAGGCCGTGCACGATGCCGGCGGGCACATCTTCCTGCAGCTCTGGCATGTCGGCCGCGTCTCCGATCCAGTCTTCCTCAACGGCGATTTGCCGGTGGCACCGAGTGCGATCGCCCCATCCGGCCATGTGAGCCTGGTTCGTCCGCAGCGTCCCTATGTGACGCCGCGCGCGCTGGAGCTGGACGAGATCCCCGGCGTCGTCGCGGCCTACGCGCAGGGTGCGGCGAATGCCAAGAAGGCGGGGTTCGACGGGGTCGAGCTGCACGGCGCCAACGGCTATCTGCTGGACCAGTTCCTGCAGGACGGCACCAACAAGCGCACCGACCGTTACGGCGGCTCGGTCGAGAACCGCGCCCGGCTGATGCTCGAAGCGACCGACGCGGTGCTGAAGATCTGGAGCCCGGGCCGTGTCGGCATGCATCTGGCGCCGCGCCGCGATTCCCACGACATGGGCGATTCCAACCCGGCGGCGACGTTCGGCTATGTAGCCGAGCAATTGGGCAAGCGCAAGCTCGCCTTCATCTGCGCCCGCGAGAATGTTGCCGAAGACAGTCTGGGGCCGAAGCTCAAGAAAGCCTTCGGCGGGGTCTATGTCGCGAACGAAGGCTTCACCCAGGAAAGCGCCGAGGCAATCCTGGCCAAGGGTGACGCCGATGCGGTGGCGTGGGGCAAACTGTTCATCTCCAACCCAGACCTTCCCAAGCGCTTTGCGACGAAGGCGAAGCTCAACGAATGGGATGCAAGCACGTTCTATGGCGGCGGTGCCAAGGGATATACCGACTATCCGGCGCTTGAAAGCGATCTGGTCAACGCCTGATCCAGTGAAAAGTGAAATGAAAAAGCCCGGGAGGTTCATCCCGGGCTTTTTGTCTATCGCGTAGCTTCTTATCTCGACTGGATCGAGACCTTCTGCGCCTTGGGCTGAACATTGGCCGGGCGCGGGCAAGTGATTTTGAGGACGCCCTTGCCGAATTCGGCCGCGATCTTGCCGCTGTCGGCGCTGAAAGGCAGGCGGACCGAGCGATGGAAGCTGCCATAGCTGCGCTCCATCACGTGATAGCCGGTCTCCTTGTCCTCCTCGTCGCGTTCGATCTTCTTTTCGCCGTGGATCGTCAGGAGGTCGTCGTTGATCTCCACCTCGACATCCTTCTCATCGACGCCCGGCAGTTCGGCCGTCACTTCGATGCCGTCCTTGGTTTCCTTCACATCGATCTTGGGTGCCGCCGTGCCGCTGCCCCAGACGGCGGGCAGGGAGCCGAAATTCTTGAACATGTCCTCGAAAGCCCGATCGATATCCCGGCGCCATGAAAAGAAGTCATCCCGATCCTCGCGGGACGGAACCGGCGAACGCCCGAAGGGCGTCAGCGAACGGAATGCCATGCGTTCCTCCGTATCTGGTTGAGATTGATTGATTTTCTAAGCTCCCCCGCACGAAGCGGAGGTTTCGAGCTTGATGTAGTTAATGCAATGGGCCCTGCAAGATCGCGCCGGCTGCGACAGCGCGCCGCGTCGGCCCCCAAGCGGGCGCGGGCCAGCGATAAAACTCATAAATCCGGTGAGTTTTCCATGCTTCACCGGATTCAGTCGATCGGCATAGTTTGGAGCCTGTCCTTAGGCCGGGCTTTCTGGCCAAGCCAATTGAAATGCAAGAGGTTTTCGCCATGAAGTCGCAGGCGCGGGTGGTCGTCATCGGTGGTGGTGTGGTGGGGGTGAGCGTTCTCTACCACCTGACCAAGCGCGGTTGGACCGATGTCATGCTCGTCGAACGGTCGGAACTCACCTCCGGCTCGACCTGGCACGCCGCGGGCGGCATGCACACGATCAACGGCGACCCAAACATGTCGCACCTCCAGGCCTATACCGTGAAGCTCTATGAGGAGCTGGAGCGGGAATCCGGGCAGTCCTGCGGCGTGCACCGGGTGGGCTGCCTCTATCTCGCCGGCACGGAAGCGCGGGCGGATTATTTCAAGACCGAACTCGCAAAGGCGCATTATCTCGGCATCGGCCTTCATGAAGTGAGCATGGAGGAGGTCAAGAAGATCAACCCCCTGGTCGATACGTCGAAGTTCGTGAAGGCGATGTTCGACCCGGCCGACGGCCATGTCGACCCTTCCAGCGTCACGCATGCTTATGCCAAGGCCGCGAAGAACAAAGGCGCCACAATCTCGCTGCGCAATCCCGTCATCGAATTGAAGCAGAAGCCGAACGGCCATTGGCTTGTCGTCACCAAGGAAGGGACGATCGAGGCCGAGTATGTGGTGAATGCAGGCGGCCTCTGGGCGCGCGAAGTCGGCCGCCTGGCCGGAATCGACCTGCCCATCCTCCCCATGGAGCACGAGTATATCGTCACCAACGCCATCCCCGAGGTCGAGGCACTGGATCACGAAATCCCGATGACGATCGATTTCGAGGGCGAGAGCTATCTGCGACAGGAGCAGAAGGGCCTTCTCATCGGCACCTACGAACATGATTGCCGCCACTGGGCCTTGCAGGGCACGCCGCAGGATTTCGGCCACGAATTGCTGCAGGAGGATGTCGACCGCATCTGGTCAGCGCTTGAATTTGCGATGACGCGCTATCCGTGCCTGGAGAAGGGCGGTATCAAGCGCACTATCAACGGGCCGATGGTCTTCGCGCCCGACGGCAATCCGCTTGTGGGCCCGGTTCCCGGCCTCACCAACTATTTCGCGGCCTGTGGTGTCATGGCGGGCTTCAGCCAGGGCGGCGGTGTCGGCATGGTGGTCGCCAACTGGATCATCGACGGCGAGCCGGGTCTTGATGTCTTTGCGATGGATGTGGCGCGGTTCGGCCCGCACAACAACCGCGCCTTCACCATCGAAAAGACGACGGAGAATTACCGCCGCCGCTTCACCATGACCTTCCCCAACGAGGAATTGCCGGCGGCGCGGCCCTTGAAGACCTCGCCCATCTATCCGCTGCTGAAGGACGAGGGTGCCTTGTTCGGCGCCTCCTTCGGCTGGGAATATCCGCTGTGGTTTGCACCCAAGGGCACCAAGGAAGAGCCGACCTATCGCCGCTCCAACGCCTTCAGCCATGTGGCGGCGGAAGTGAAGGCGGTGCGCGAGCATGTCGGCATCTGGGAAACGTCGAGCTACGGCAAGATCGAGGTGAGCGGGCCGGACGCGGCGAAGTTCCTGGGCCGCATCGTCAGCAACAAGCTGCCGGCCCTTGGCCGCACGGTCCTCTGCCCGATGCTTTCGCCGACGGGCCGCATCTTCGGCGATCTCACCGTGACACGCACTGGGGACGATACGTTCCTGATGATCGGTTCCGGTGCGGCGGAGACCTATTACACGCGCTGGCTCGCCGCCAATGCGACGGGCGAGCGGGTCGAGATCCGCAACGTCACCGCCAATTATTCCGGCCTTTCGCTGACCGGCCCGAAGGCGCGCGCGGTGCTGCAGCAGCTCACGGAAACCGACCTTTCCCACGCGGCGTTTCCGTTCCTGCACGCGCGCAACATCCAGGTCGGGCTCGCGGACGCGCTTGTCATCCGGGCGAGCTTCACCGGCGAGCTTGGCTACGAAATCTACGTGGCGCCGCAGAATCTCTTTCACGTCTTTGAGCGGCTGCGAGCTGCCGGGGCGGAGCATGGGCTGACGCTGTTCGGCGTCCGTGCGCTCCATTCCATGCGCATGGAGAAGGGTTACGGATCGTGGGGGCGGGACTTCACGGCCGACTACAACGCTGCCGAAGCCGATTGGGGCCGCTTCGTCCGTTTCGACAAGGGCGATTTCATCGGCCGGTCCGCGGCAGAAAAGCAGTTCAAGGAACCGCTCACGCGCAAGATCTCCTTGCTGGAAATCGCCAGCGACGAGCTTGACGTGATGGGCGCTGAGCCGATCTTCAGCAACGGCAAGGCCGTATCACGCGTGACCTCCGGCTATTTCGGCCATTCCGTCGGCAAGCAGCTGGCTCTCGCCTATCTGCCGGTTTCGGGTGATGCGTTCGAGGTCGAGGTTCTCGGCAAGCGGGTCGCCGCCAAGCGGCTGGCCGCTGCGCCGTTTGATCCGAGCTCAAGCCGCCTGCGCAGCTGAGTTCGTAAAAAGTGTAACAGTTTATGACTGCGGCGCGTGGTGACACGCGCCGTTGCTCTTTTCACGCTTTCTTGACATCGCCGCGTTACCGCGGCGCACCACTTTCATGGCCACGGGCAGCGGCCTAGACCGCCAGGAAGACGGCCGACCCATGCCCGACAGACATTCGAAGTGGGAGAAAGATCATGAAGACCCGTCTGATGCTGGGGGCGCTCGCCGCAACCATGCTGGTTTCCGGCACCGCGATGGCTGCCTCGACCCCGGCGGAGAAGTGCACAGCGCTCATCACCCAGTGGAATGATGTGGCGAAGACGCACAAGAATGCCGCCAAGTTCAAGGCAGCGGAAAAGGATGCCGCCGCTGGCGAAAAGGCGTGCAAGGCCAGCAAGCATGAAGCCGGCGCCAAGGATATCACTAAGGCGCTTGAGCTTCTGGGCGTGAAGCCGGTCGAGTAAGCGGTCCGTCGCTCTGCTGCCCTAGAAGGCGCGGCAGAGCCTGAGCCCGTCATAGATCGCGGCGTGGATGTTTCTGGCCGATACCGCATCGCCGATGCGGAAAAGCTGGAAAGATCCCGCCGCGTTCGTTTTCAGCGCCTGCGGTCGGCCATCGATGAAGGCGTCGATGTCGATCTCACCGCGATTGACGCTTCTGTCCTTCAGGTCGAAATAGACCGCGTCCGCGGGCAGGCTGCCGTGCGCCACGATGATCTGCTGGGCGCGGCGTTCGCTCACCGACTTGTCGTAAGGATTGAGCAGGGTCGCCACCAGCTGATTGCCGTCCTTGGCGATCTTCTTCATGCGCAGATTGAGGGTGACCTTGGTGCCGGCCTGATAGAAGGATTTATAATAGGCTGGATAATTGAGGCCGCCCACCTCGGCGCCGACCATGCGCTCCGGCGTGATGATCTCGAACCTCAGTCCCTTGGCGGCGAGGTACTCGGCGGTCGAGAGGGCTTCGTGGCCGCTCTCGTCATCATAGAGGATGATGTCGTCGGACAAGGCGACCTGGCCTGAGAGCACGTCCCAGGTGGAAAGGGCGAGATCGCCGCCCTCGCGGAAGGGCGCGGTATTGGGCGTGCCGCCGGTCGCGATGATGACAATATCGGGGCTCTCCGCCTCGATATCGGCCGCTTCGGCGAAAATGTTGAAGCGAAACTCGGCGCCGGCATGCTGGCATTCGGCATAGAGCCAGTCGGTGATGCCGATCAACTCCTTGCGGCGGGCAACCTTAGCGGCAAGCGCCACCTGGCCGCCGACGCGATCGGTGGCCTCGAACACGACGACCTTGTGACCGCGCAAGGCAGAGACGCGCGCGGCTTCCAGGCCGGCGGGACCAGCGCCGACGATGACGATCTTCTTGCTGGGCCCTGTGCTCTTCTCGATCACATGCGGCATGGTCGCTTCGCGGCCCGTGGCCGGATTGTGCAGGCACAGCGCCTCGCCACCCTGATAGATGCGGTCGATGCAATAGCCAGCGCCGACGCAGGGGCGGATGCGCTCCTCCTCGCCGCGCATCATCTTGGCGACGATATGAGGATCGGCCATATGCGCGCGGGTCATGCCGATCATGTCGACGGCATCGTCGGCGATCCAATGCCTGGCGGTGGCGAGATCATTGACGCGCGCGGCATGAAAGATGGGAAGACCTGGCAGCAGCCGGCGTGCCGCCTTCACCTTGGCGAGATTTGGGCCGGCCGGCGTTCCCATCAGCGGAATGATGTGCGAAAGCGCCTCGTCGGTATCGATCGTGCCGACAATGACGTTGAGGAAATCGATGAGACCGGCCTGATGCAGGCGGCGCGCTATTTCCACGCCCTCGTCGAAGCGAAATCCGTCCTCTTCTCCCTCGTCGACCGCCATGCGCACGCCGATGATGAAGTCGAAATCCGTGGCGCGGCGCATTTCGGCGAGCACTTCCATGCCGAAGCGCATGCGGTTCTCCAGGCTGCCGCCGTAATTATCATCGCGACTGTTGGTGCGCGGCGACAGAAAGGAATCGAACAGATGGCCATAGGCCTCGATCTCGACGCCATCGAGATTGCCGTCACGGCAGCGCCTTGCGGCTGCGCCGTACTGCTTCACGACGCGGGCGATGTCGAAATCCTCCATCTGCTTCGGAAAGCCGCGATGGGCGGGTTCGCGCTCGTGCGAGGCGGAGATGATCGGCAGCCAATTCTCCTTGTGCCAGGACGTGCGGCGGCCGAGATGCGTGATCTGGCACATGACGGCGCAATCATAGGCATGGACCCGTTTCGCCAGTGCCTTGAAATGACCGATGATCGCGTCGTCATGAACGTAGAGATTGCCGAATGCCTGGGGTGAATCCTTGCCGACGACCGATGAGCCGCCGATCATCGTCATGGCGGCGCCGCCCTTCGCCTTTTCCTCGTGATAGAGCTGATAGCGCAGGCCCGGCATGCCGCCTTCGGAATAGGCGGGCTCGTGGGAGGTCGAGAAGACCCGGTTCTTGAGCGTGAGATTCTTCAGGCGATATGGCTGAAGCAATGGATCGGCCATGGCTACTCCGCTGGTGGTTCCCCGTTGCCCGGATCAGGACCGCATGCGGCCACCATTCGGGTCGTAGAGAGGGGCTCCCTGGATTTCCGCCGGGAACCGCTCGCCGTTGATCTCGACATCCACCTTGGCGCCGGCCTTGGCAAGTTCCGTCGGCACATAGCCGAAGGCGACGGACTTGCCGACATGGTGCGCAAAGCCACCGGAAGAGACATAGCCCACGGCCTTGTCGCCGACCAGGATCGCTTCGTCGTTGGAGACGTCGATGTCGTTGGTGGCGATGGTTAGCGTGACGAGCTTCTTTCTTGGACCTGTCTTGCGCTCCGCTTCAGCGGCCGCCTTGCCGATGAAATCCTTGCTCCAGTCGATGAAAGCGTCGAGGCCGCTCTCGGCCGCCGTGAAATCGGGCCGGTAATCGAGTGTCCAGACGCCCCAGGCCTTCTCGAGGCGAAGGCTCATCAGGGCGCGGCCACCGTACCAGCGCAGACCCAGATCACTGCCGGCTTCTTCGACCGCTTCTGCCAAACGCAGCTGATAGGGTGGGGCGACATAGATTTCGTAGCCGAGTTCGCCTGAGAAGGAGACGCGGGCGAGGATCGCCGGAACGCCGGCGACGAAGGTCCGGCGGATATCCCGGAACTTGAGTGCGTCGTTCGACACATCCTCGCGCATCAGCCTGGCCAGGAGATCGCGCGCGCGTGGGCCGGATATGCCGATGCCGTGAAGATCGTCCGTCATGTTGCGGTAAGCAACGCCACTGGCCGGCAGGTGCTTCTCGAACCAGCGGCGATGTGCTTCCTGCATCGCGCCGGATCCGAACAGCATGTAATGCTCATCACCGAGGCAGGCCACGGTGAGATCGCCGTAGAGCTTGCCCTTGGGTGTCAGCATCGGGGTCAGTGCCAGGCGGCCCGGCTTCGGCATGCGGCCAGCGAGAACCTTGTCAAGGAACGCGCGGGCGCCCGGGCCCTTGAATTCATGCTTGGCATAGTTGGCGATTTCGATGGCGCCGACCGCCTCGCGCACGGCTTTCACCTCGCGCGCCACATAGGCATGGGCGCGGGGGCGCTTGAAAGTCGGCTGCTCATGGGCATCGGCCGGACCATCCGCGAACCAGAGCGCGTGCTCCAGGCCGAAACCCAGGCCCCAGACGGCGCCCTTGGCGGTGAGACGGTCGTAGAGTGCGGTCGTCTTCTGCCGGCGGCCCTTGGGCAAGGTCTCGTTCGGGAACGTCATCACGAAGCGGCGTTCGTAATTTTCCGACGATTTGATGGTGCCCCATTCGGGCGTCGCGAAATTGCCGAAGCGCGCGACATCCATGGCCCAGACGTCGATCGATGGCTCGCCGTCGATCATCCATTCCGCCATGCAAAGGCCGACACCGCCGCCCTGGCAGAAGCCGGCCATGACGCCGACGGCGACCCAGTAATTGCGCATGCCCGGGACCGGGCCGATCATCGGGTTGCCATCGGGGCCGAAGGTGAAGGGGCCGTTGATGACGTTCTTGATGCCGGCGCGTCCCAAGGCCGGGATGCGCTGGAAGCCGAGTTCCAGGCGTTCGGCGATGTTGTCGAGTTTCGGCTCCAGGAGTTCGTGGCCGAAATCCTTCGGCGTGCCCCGGACCGACCAAGGTGTCGCCCGCGGCTCGTAGGTGCCAAGCAGCATGCCCTTGCGCTCCTGACGGAAGTACATGTTGCCTTCGTAGTCGATGCCGGCCGGCAGCCGTTCCTCGCCGCGCGCGACGATCTCCGGAATGTCCTCTGTGATGAGGTAGTGATGCTCCATCGGCTGGACGGGGAGGTGTAGGCCGGCCAGGTGGCCGACCTCGCGCGCCCAGAGGCCGCCCGCATTGACGATCATCTCGGCGTGGATGTTACCGTTCGGCGTGATCACATCCCAGGTCCCGTCCTGGCGCTGGTTGGTCTCGATCACCGGCGTGTGCGTGTAGTATTTGCCGCCATGGACCTTGGCCGATTTCGCATAGGCATAGCAGACGCCGGACGGATCGATGTCGCCATCCAGCGGATCCCAGAGGGCCGCGATGTAGCGCTTCGGGTCGATCAGCGGATGGCGGCGCGCCGCTTCCTCGACGCTGATAAATTCCTGGTCGAGGCCCATGTAGCGGGCCTTCGAGCGTTCGCGCTTCAGGTAATCGTACCAGGTCTGGTTCGAGGCGAGATAAAAGCCGCCGGTGCTGTGCATGCCGACCGATTGGCCCGACGTCGCCTCGATCTCCTTGTAGAGATTGATGGTGTAGCCCTGCAGGCGCGAGATGTTGGGGTCGGACGAGATGGTGTGAATCTGCCCGGCGGCGTGCCAGGAGGAGCCGGAGGTCAGCTCTTTCCGCTCCAGGAGAATGACGTCTTTCCAGCCGAACTTGGCGAGGTGGAAGAGGATCGAGCAGCCGACGACACCGCCGCCGATGATCACGACCTTTGCATGGGTTTCCATTGTCCGAAGCTCTCCCTTTAGTACCAGGCGTCCGCCATGGATTGTTTCTTGCGGTTCATGAAATCGTTGAGCGCCTCATCGATCGCCGGATCGAGGGCAGGATCGGTATGGCTCGCCAGCAGCGCCTTCCAGCGTTTAAAGGCCCGCTCCTCGGCCGAGGGCGACCCGGCATCGCGCCATTGCTCGAAGGAATCGTTATCGGCAAGGTCCGCGTCATAAAAAGCGGTGGTGTAGTTCGCCATTGTATGCGCGCAGCCGAGGAAATGCTTGCCAGGCTCGACCTCGCGGAAAGCGTCCATTGCCAATGTGTTGTCGTCGAAAGTGAGGCCGCCCATCAGCTTGTGCATCATGCCGAGATGATCGCAGTCGAGCGCGAATTTTTCGTAGCCCATGACGAGACCACCTTCGAGCCAGCCGGCTGCGTGCAGGATGAAGTTGGCGCCGCCGAGGAGAGCGGGCCAAAGAGAATCGGCGCTCTCCTGCGCCGCCTGGGCGTCGGCGACTTTCGAGGCTGTGAGAGATCCGCCGCAGCGCAGCGGCACACCCAGACGCCGGGCCAGCTGGCCGATGGCGAGATAGGCCATCGCCGGTTCCGGCATGCCGAAGGTCGGCGCCCCTGAACGCAGCGACATGGAACTCAGGAAATTGCCATAGATGACCG
>CAZUAL010000030.1:0-20039 GCA_964618305.1 uncultured Dongia sp.
CTATATGCTGCCGCCGGTCGCACTCGTCGTGCCAATCTATTTTGCCCTCAGTGCCATGCAGGCGCTCAACTCCGTCTTCAGCCTCGCTGTCATCTATCTCACCATCCTGGCGCCGTTCACGACCTGGCTCCTCAAGAGCAGCTTCGACAATATCCCGGTGGAGATCGAACTGGCGGCGATGATGGATGGCGCGCGGCTCGACCAGATCATGCGCCGGATCACGCTGCCGCTCGCCGGCCCTTCCCTGGCAACCGCGGCGTTATTCGCCTTCTTGCTGGCATGGGACGAATTTTTCTATGCCCTGCTTTTCACGTCCGATCAGCGCGCCAAGACGTTGACGGTGGCGATCGCCGATCTGGCCGGTGGCCGCATTGCCGATTACGGCCTCATCGCCACGGCTGGTGTGCTGGCTGCCGTGCCGCCGGTACTGATCGGATTTTTCCTGCAACGTTCGCTTGTTGCCGGTCTGACGACCGGTGGTGTGAAAGGATAATGTCGATGATCGATGTCGTTCCGGGTGCCGATGGCGCTGGTCTTGCAGCCCTTCAGGCGGAGATGGCCAAGCAACATGACGACGCTCTGGCGTCCTACAACAGCAATGGCCCGACAGCGGAGCGGATCGCGGCCTCGATCCGGCGAACCGGACGGCTCGTCCTGCTTGGCATGGGAGCTTCGCATGCTGTGAACCGCTTGGCCGAACCGGACTACCGCTTGGCCGGCCTGCCGGCAATCGCGCTTACCATTTCCGAACAGCTCTATTCTCCACTGCCGCTCGACGGCGCTACGGTCCTGGTGACGTCACAGTCGGGTGAGTCCGCCGAAGTGCATCGCCTCTTCGATATGACCAAGGCCCATCCGGATATGTTCGGCATCACGATGGAGGAAGGATCGACGCTGGCCCGCACCTGTCCGTCATTGATCGGCCGCGGTGGGTCGGAAAAGGCGTTCTGTGCGACGCGGAGCCTCCTCATCTGCCTGACGCTGCATCAGCTCGTTCTGGCGCATCTCGGCGCCGATCCGGCTGCTTCCTTGTCCATCCTGCGCAATCCGGCGAATCCGCCGCTTGAGCCGTTTTTGAAGCCTTTCAAGGATTGCGCGGCCGTTGTCTTTTCGGGTCGTGGCCTACGCGGTCTCGCGGAAGCGGCGGCGCTCGGTGCCATGGAGCTTGGCCGCATGCCGGCCTATGCGCTGGAGGGCGGGCAATTCCGGCACGGTCCGATGGAGATTCTTGGACCCAAGATCGGGGTCGTTGTCTTCCGCAGCGATGAAGCCGCAGCCACTTTGGGCGACGATCTCGCCGCGCAATCGGCCGTGGCTGGATCACCGACGCTTCTTTTCGACGCCAGCGGGGCAGCCAGTGCCGCCACAGGTGTCGGCGCGCAAAGGGTTGCCTTTGAGCGGAACCGGGGTCTCGGCGCCGGCCTTGCGATGCTCCCATCCATGCAGCAATTCGTCATCGGATTGGCCGCACAACGCGTCGCCAATGTCGGCACCCCCCTGCGCAGCAGCAAGGTGACCAGGGTCGAATGACGAAGACGAAGGAAGATGTGCCGGCGGAAAGACAGCTGGGGATGAGGCCGCTCGCCGTCATCGGCAATGTGAATGTCGATATCATCATCGGCACGGCGGAGCCTTGGCCAAAGCCGGGAACGGAAATCCTGGTCGATCATGGCGAGGTGCGCGTGGGTGGTGCTGCCGGCAATACCGGGCTCGCTTGGCAGGCCAAGAGTGTGCCGTTTCAAATGGCGTGCAACGTGGGCGATGACCAGTTCGGGCGGTGGCTGCAAGAGAGCTTTTCCATTCAGTCGCCGCGTTGGCCGACGGATGCGGCCTCCACCACCTTTTCCGTCGGTGTCACGCACCCAGATGGCGAAAGAACCTTCTTCACCAGTCCCGGTCACATACCGCTCTTGAGCCTGGATGCTGTCCGCCACTCGCTTGATATCAACGCCTTGCGCGGTGGCATCGCACTTGTCTGCGGCTGCTTCCTGACAGACCGGCTGACTGCAGACTATCAGAGGCTGTTCACCTGGCTGAAAGAGCAGGGGATTGAAATTGCGCTCGACACCGGCTGGCCGCCAAGCGGGTGGAATGAGGATGCGCGGCGCCAGGTGATGACATGGCTGCCGTTCTGCGATCATCTACTTCTCAATGAGGTTGAGGTCACATGCCTGACGGCCAAGGAAACCGTCTCTGCTGCCATCGCTTCCCTGCTGCCGAATGCGCGGCCGGGCGCGGCCATCGTGGTAAAGCTCGGTGCGGCCGGAGCGGTGGGCCGGCGGCTGACGGGCGGCACGGCGGAATGCGTGGAGGCGGCGGCACCCAAAGTGGCGCCAGTCGACACGATCGGCGCCGGTGATGTCTTCAATGCCGGCTATCTTGCCGCCATTGCAGGGGGCAAGGATTTGCAGGCAGCCGTCGCCGCCGGAGTGGCCTTGGCATCGCGCGCCATTGCGACACTGCCGCGACGCTACGATAGCGCGGTGGCGTAAGATGCGACGGATATAGAATCATGGCAACGTTGACGATCAAGGGTATCAAGAAGCGCTATGGCCCGGTCGAAACCTTGAAAGGGATCGACCTGGATCTCGATGATGGCGAGTTTCTCGTCCTTCTCGGCTCATCGGGATGCGGCAAGTCCACCCTGCTCAACATCATTGCCGGTTTGACGGAGCCGAGCGAAGGTGACGTCCGCATCGATGGAGAATCGATCCTTCAAATCCACCCGAAGAATCGCAACATCGCGATGGTCTTCCAATCTTATGCGCTCTATCCCAACATGAATGTCGCCCGTAATCTCGGCTTCGGCCTCGAGATGCGCGGTATCGCACGGGACGCACGCGATGCGGCAGTCCGGAAAGTCGCATCGCTTCTCCAGATCGATCACCTGCTCGACCGGAAGCCGGCTGCCCTTTCCGGTGGACA
The DNA here is from genome assembly GCA_964618305.1 of uncultured Dongia sp. Lineage (GTDB taxonomy): Bacteria > Pseudomonadota > Alphaproteobacteria > Dongiales > Dongiaceae > Dongia. Next base: position 2,926 of record CAZUAL010000030.1, read on the forward strand.
GCGGCAGCGTGTCGCCATCGGACGCGCCATGGTGCGCGAACCCAAGGTCTTTCTTTTCGATGAACCATTGTCGAATCTCGATGCCAAGCTGCGCGTTGAGATGCGTACGGAATTGAAGAAGCTTCATCAGCGCCTTGGGACGACGATCGTCTATGTGACACACGACCAGATCGAGGCGATGACGTTGGCGTCTCGCATCGCCGTCTTGCGCGACGGCATCGTGCAGCAATTCGCAGCACCGCAGGAGATTTATGAACGCCCGGCCAATATCTATGTGGCAGGATTCGTTGGCTCTCCGGGCATGAATTTCCTGCGCGGCCGGTTTGTGGAGCGGGATGGCCGGGCTTGCCTGCTGCTGGAGGCGGATGGACCCAAACCGGTTCAGCTGGCCCTCCCTGCAGCAATGACCGCGACTCTGCAGATCGGGAAAGAGGTCATTTTCGGCATTCGGCCGGAAGACGTGGCGTTTGCCGGCAAGTCCGGGCAGGCTGGCGAAGATGCGGCGGGGATTGATGCCGTTGTCGAGGTGCTGGAACCGACCGGCGCCGATACGTTGGCAACCCTCAAGGTCGGGCACAACCGCATGACGGCGCGCCTGCGGCCCGACGATCCCCTGGTCGCCGGTCAAAGCGCGCGCTTTTGCCTGAATCTCGACAAGGCAAGCCTCTTCGATCCCGAGAGCGAGCTTCGCCTCAACTGAAGCGCCAATGTGCCGCCCTCATGGATTGCGGGTCATTGTGACGCCTTGCGCCGGGTGGCCAGCCGGATGCATGCTTTCAGGATAACTGCAGACCGGGATCAGAGCTGCAGGCGGCGGCCCGTATTCGGCTTTGTTGCCGAAGAAGCGGCGCAGGGAGGTCCTGACATGACGATCTCTTCCGAGAAGCTGGCCTATATCATTGAGAAGGCGCGCGAATTCGACGCTGAAGTGGCGCCGATCACGGATCGGACCTCGGCGGAGGAGGATGAGGGCGACGTGGGGGATATTCTGGAGGCGACGCGGAACAATCCGACCTACTAGGAACTGATCGCCGCGATCGAGGCCCTGAACGACGATGAACTTGGCGAGCTGGTGGCCATGATGTGGATCGGCCGCGGCGATTTCGATGCCGAGGAATGGGACGACGCGGTCCTGGAAGCGCAAGAGCGGCACAACGGAAGGGAAGCGCTCTACTTGGCAGGAACGCCGCTTCTGGCTGATTATCTGGAAGAAGCGGCGGACCAGTTCGGCATCTTCCTCGAGGAAGAGCGCTGACCGGGCGCTCTCCCTATCCGGGCCGAACCCTATTCCGTTGGCCCCTCAGACGTTCCCTGTCTGCGCGCGGGTGCGGCCTCTCAGCCTTCTTCCTGGTCTACGGTAGCGTGAGCCTTCACCTTGCGCTGCATCTTGTCCGTCACTTCATCCAGCCGCTTGGTCAGGGCTTCGAAAGCATCCCGGACCGCCACATAGACATCTTCATGTGTTTGATCGTTTGGCGACGAGCGGTTGATCGCGACCTCGTGTCCAGGAAGCGTCAGGTCGATGCTGACATGATAGAGCCTACCGCTCTGCTGGCGCCGGTTCGGCGCGCGCACCACCACGCGGCAGGCCGTGATGCCGGGATGGAGGCGCTCCAGCTTGCCAGCCAATTCCTCAATGCGCGCCCGGACAGCGTCGGAAGAATCCATATTGCTGAAGCTGATCTGTAGCGGAATTTTCATCTCGCCCTCTTTCACCATGGTTGCGTGTTTACGCTCCCGCCGATCAAGATTATTGTCCTTGACCTGGATCAAGCGCAGGCCGGTTTGCTTGCCTAACCTCGACGCGTAAGCAGGTGGCACGGGGCAGCCGCTTATCCGCGGATTGCAAGGAGATCGGGCATGTCGCAGGCGCAACCGGGAACCGAATTATCGGCGGAGGCGCTCTATCGGGCTTGCCAGATCAGCGATTTGCCGCCGGCGGAGGAAATCGAGCGCATCCTCGCGGCGGGTCTCGGCGCACCGCTGGCCATCGGCCAGGACCGCGCCATAGAGGCCGTCGAGTTCGGGATCAATGTCGCCAGCAAAGGCTTCAACATCTTCGTGTTCGGTCCGACGGGCGTGGGGCGGCACACGCTGGTGCAGGCATTGCTCAATGAAGCTGCCGCAAAAGAGACCCAGCCTGACGATTGGTGCTACGTCAACAATTTCGCCGAGGCACACCAGCCCAAGATCCTGCGCCTCCCGGCGGGCCGGGCGGTGGCGCTGCGCGCGGCGAGGGAACGCCTGATCAAGGATTTGCGCATTGCGCTGCCGGCGGCGTTTGAGCGGGAAGATTATCGTGCCCGGCGCGACGCGCTGGAGCAGCAAGCCAAATCCGCCCATGAAAAGGCGTTCGATGATTCTCGCGAGCGGGCGGAGAAGCAGGACGTCGCCGTCATCCGCACGCCCTTCGGCCTGACACTCGCGCCCGTAAAAGATCGGGAACCGATCAGGCCGGCCGATTTCGACGCCCTGCCCGAAGCCGACCAGCAGAAGATCCGCGACAAGATCCAGGTGCTTCAGGGAGAACTTGAAAAGATCGTCAGGCAGATCCCGACCTGGGAACGGGAGATGCGTGAGGCGATCAGGAGCCTCAACCAGGAAACAGTCGCCGCCGTGATCAGCCTTCCCTTCGGCGAGATCAAGGAGCAGTTCAAGGACAATGGGGAGGTCCGGGCCTATCTCGATGCCGTCGAGAACGATATTCGGCAGAATGCGGACGACTTCCTGTCAGCGCAGCAGGAGCCGGTCCAGGCCGAGATGAATGTCGACACCAGTGCCAGGGACGGTCTCCCCTTCCGCCGCTACCAAGTTAACGTCATCGTCGACAACAGCAAGATTACCGGTGCGCCGGTCATCTTCGAGGACAATCCAACCCATCAGAATCTTGTCGGCAGGGTGGAGCATATCGCGCGTTTCGGCACGCTGCTGACGGACTTCAATCTTCTGGTTCCCGGCGCGCTGCACAAGGCGAATGGCGGCTATCTCATCCTGGATGCCGAGAAGCTGCTTTTCAATGCGTTCGCCTGGGAATCTTTGAAACGCGCGCTGCGCGCAAACGAGGTCAAGATCGAGTCGGTCGAGCAATTGATGAGTCTTGCCAGCACCGTCTCGCTGAAGCCGCAGCCGATGCCGCTCGACCTCAAGCTCGTCCTGATCGGCGAGCCCAGAATTTATTATCTCCTCTCCATGCTCGATCCGGAGTTTACAACGCTTTTCAAAGTGGCGGCGGATTTTGACGACCAGATCGCCCGCAATTCCGCGGAAATCCATCAGTATGCCGCCTTTCTGGCCCATGCTGGAAAGCGGGATGGACTCTCGCCGCTCGATCCTTCCGCCGTCGCCCGCATCATTGAACATGCCGCCCGCTTGGCCGGCGATGCGCAAAAGCTCTCAGCCGACATGCGCTCGCTCGCGGATCTTGCGACCGAGGCCGATCACTATGCGAAGGCCGCCGGCGAGGCGCGGATCGGCGCCGCCGCTGTCGAGAAGGCGATTGAGGCACGGCGCCGCCGTACGGACCGGCTCTACCGCCGCTACCATGAAATGGTTGCCGACGGCACGATCCGCATCGAGACCAGCGGCGCCAAGGTGGGGCAGATCAACGGATTGTCCGTCGTCTCGATCGGCGGCAGTGAGTTTGGGCGGCCAAGCCGGATCACGGCACAGATCCAGTTGGGACGAGGACAGATCGTAGACATCGAGCGGGAGACCGAGCTGGGCGGCCCCATTCATGCAAAGGGTGTCTTGATTCTGACGGCCTTTCTGGGTGGGCGTTTCGGGCGCAAGCAGCCGCTTGCTCTAAATGCCAGCATCGTCTTCGAGCAATCCTATTCGGGTGTTGAAGGCGACAGCGCCTCCTGCGCCGAACTCTATGCCCTTCTGTCCGCAATCGCCGATATTCCGATCAGCCAGTCGTTTGCGGTTACCGGATCGGTCGACCAGCACGGCTTTGTCCAGGCGATCGGCGGGGTCAACGAAAAGATAGAAGGCTTCTTCGACGTTTGCAGCCTCACCGGCCTTACCGGAGAGCAAGGCGTCATCATTCCGCGGACGAACGTGCGCAACCTCATGCTGCGCCGGGAAGTCATCGAAGCCGTCGCCGCCGGGAAGTTTCACATTCATGCTGTCGAGCATGTTGATCAGGGAATTGCACTGCTGACGGGAATGGCTGCCGGCGAAGCTGGACTTACCGGTGCGTTTCCGGCGGGCACTATCAATTATGCCGTCATGCAGCGGCTCAAATCTCTTGCCGAGGCGCACCGTCAATGGAGTGGCGGTTTGGGCAAGGCGGGTAGCAGCTGATGGCGGGGCTCGGCATAGAGCGGATTTTGACGGTGCTCGACCCCGGCGGCGAGCACAAGCCGGCGATCAACGCGGCCGTCGATCTCGCCTCCAGCTTGGGCCTGCCCCTGCACGTCGTCTTTGCCGAAGACGAGGCACTGCGCGATCTTGCTGATCTGTCGATTGCGGCCCATTTGGCGCTGGGCCAGTTGACGCCGGCCTCCTTCACTGGCGAGCTTCTTGATGCCTCGCTGAAAGTCGAGGCCGCGCGCTGCCTGGCCGACGTCAAAGCCGCCGAGTCCCGCGCGGATATTACTGCCACCTTCGAGGTCCGGCGCAGTCGGCAGGATCTCAAGGCGCTCGGGGCACTTCCGTCGGATCTGGTGATTGTCGAAGGGTTTTCCCGTCCTGTGACCGGCTTGGCGCGACTGCGTTCGTCCTGGCTCGGCCGCCTTGCCGGAGACGGCGCTTCAGTGCTGGTCCTGAAAGGGAATCTCGCGCGGCATGCGGTGATCGGTGGTGTGACGACCGCGGCCGATCAGAATCGGCCTCTGCAAATCGCAGCGCCGATTGCCAAGCATCTGGCTGGATCGGTCATTCTGCTGGATGCCGATGCGGCCACTCGGCGCGCGGGCTTGCGCGAACGTATTTCGGAGCTGCGCTGCGATATGGTGGTCCTGGAGGAAAATGCGACGGACCCGGCCTTTAGTGCCTCGATGGTCGCGGAATGCCGCTGCAGCGTTCTGTTGCTGCGGCGAACATAGACCTCGTCGATCAAGTCTTGCCAGTTCCAGGCGGCACGAGAACGGCGGCACCCCGCACCCGCCCGCCGCGCAAATCGTCAAGCGCCTGGTTGGCCGTGTCGAGCGGATAGAGGGTAACTGAGGTCCGGACCGGTATCTTCGGCGCCAGGGCCAGAAAGTCGAGACCGTCCTGTCGCGTAAGATTGGCAACCGAAACGATCTCGCGCTCCCGCCACAGGATTTCATATGGGAATGACGGAATGTCGCTCATGTGGATGCCAGCGCAAACGACGCGCCCGCCGGGCCGAACGGCGCGCAAGGCAAGCGGGACAAGGGCGCCGACCGGGGCAAAGATGATGGCTGCGTCCAGCGGCTGTGGCGGAGCAGCGTCGGACGGACCAGCCCAGACGGCGCCGAGGCTGCGCGCAAAATCCATCGCGGGTTCATCGCCCGGCCTTGAGAAAGCGTAGATTTCCCGCCCCTCGTATTGCGCGACCTGGATCAAGATATGCGCGGCGGCGCCGAAACCATAGAGGCCGAGGCGCCGGCCGTCGCCAGCCTTGCGCAGGGCCCGGTAGCCGATGAGGCCGGCACACATCAGCGGTGCCGCCTCGGCATCCGAATAGCTCTCCGGTATGGGCAGGCAATAGCGTGCATCGGCCATGATGTAGTCGGCATAGCCGCCTGCGCGCTGGTAACCTGTGAATTGGGCCTGATCGCAGAGATTCTCCCGGCCCGCCCGGCATTGCTCGCAAGTGCCGCATGTATAGCCGAGCCAGGGCACACCGACGCGATCACCGGCGGCGAGATCGCGCACACCTGAGCCCAGGGCCAGGACACGGCCGATCACCTCGTGCCCCGGCGTGCAAGGAAAACTGGGAGAAGGCAGATCGCCGTCGACCACATGGAGATCGGTCCGGCACACACCGCAGGCCTGAACCTTGATCAGAACCTCGCCTGGTCCGGGCGCTTGCCAATCACGCTGTCCGGAGCGGAGCACCATTCCAGGTCCGTCCAGCATCATCGCCCTGCCGTGAAAGGGCACGGCGTTCAGATCACCCGAGGTCATGAACAAGCTCCGGATATTTGGTCCTGTCGGATATTCTTGATGGACACGGTAGAGGAGGATGCGCCGATGATCCAGATCAAGCGGCGATCCAGCCAATCTGTCACATAAGTGGCAGCGACGAGGTGGGACATGATCCGCAACGCTGAGATCGCCGCCATTTTCGACGAGATTGCCGATCTGCTGGAACTGCAGCAGGCAAATCCGTTCCGCGTCCGCGCCTATCGCCGTGCCGCCCGCACTTTGCTCGGCCTGCGGCATGAAGCCGCCGAGATGATGATAGCGGGGGAGGTTCTGACGGATCTGCCGGGCATCGGCGATGATCTGGCAGGCAAGATCAGCGATGTCGTCCATACCGGCGGCACCGAAATTCTCTTTCGGCTGCGCCGTGAATTGCCGGCTGGGTTGATCAATCTTCTCAAGGTACCCGGGCTCGGCCCGAAGCGCGTCAAGCTGCTCTATGACAAACTGCGCATCGATTCCGTACCAGCCCTGCACAAGGCGGCCGCCGCGGGGAAGCTCGCCAAGATCGCCGGCTTCGGGCCGAAGAGCGAGCAGGCGATCCTCGCTGCCACCGAAACCCGGGCCGTACACCCGTCGCGACTGCTGCGCTGGCGGGCAAAACCGATCGTGGATGCGCTTCTTGCGCATATGAAGAAGGCGCCGGACATTGGTGAAATCGTCGTTGCCGGCAGCTACCGGCGGGCGAAGGAGACTGTCGGCGATATCGATCTTCTGGCTGCCGGCGACAATGGCGCTCGCGTCATCGCGCACTTTCTTGAATTCGAGGATATCAAATCCGTGATGGCCAAGGGCGGCAGCAAGGCGAGCGTGCTCCTGCGCGACGGGCTGCAGGTGGATCTCCGCGTCATTCCACCGGCAAGCTTTGGTGCGGCTCTCGTCTATTTCACCGGCAGCAAGGCGCACAACATCGCCATTCGCAAGCTCGCGCAACAGCGGCGCCTGAAGATCAACGAATATGGTGTCTTTCGGGGCGAACGCCGGATCGCCGGAAAGGACGAGGCCTCGGTCTATTCGGCGCTCGATCTGTCCGAGATACCGCCGGAACTGCGGGAGGATGGGGGCGAGATCGAGGCCGCGGCAGATGACGCCTTGCCGAAGCTGGTGGCGCGGCGCGATATCAAGGGCGATCTCCATTGCCACACGAACGCGAGCGATGGCCGCTCCACCCTGGAGGAGATGGTCGCAGCAGCGCGGCGTGCCAGGCACCGCTATCTCGCCGTCACCGAACACTCGCAGCGTCTCGCCATGGCGCATGGTCTCGATGCCAAGCGTCTGCTGCGGCAGGCGGAAGCAATCGACAGGCTCAATGCCAAGCTCAAGGATTTCCGCATTCTGAAGGGTATCGAGGTCGACATACTGGAAGATGGCACGCTGGATCTGCCCGATCGCGCTCTGGCCGAGCTTGATCTGGTCGTCGGCGCGGTGCACAGCCACTTCAAGTTACCGCGTGCCAAGCAGACGGACCGCCTGCGCTGCGCGATGGAGCAGAAATACTTCACCATTCTCGCCCATCCGACCGGGCGGCTCATCGGCGAGCGTGAATCCTATCCGATCGACATGGAAAAGATCGCCGAGACGGCGCGCCAGCGCGGCTGCTTCCTGGAACTCAATGCGCAACCACAGCGACTCGACCTTGATGAGACAGCCTGCCGGATCGCGCAGGCTGCCGGTGTGCTGATATCACTCGGCACGGACGCCCACCATGAAGCCGAGCTGGACTTGATGGAACATGGCATCGGGCAGGCCCGGCGCGGCTGGCTGACGGCCAAGGACATTCTCAACACGCGTCCCTTGGCGCAGTTGCTGCCCCTGCTGCGGCGAACCATGGGATGAAGGCGAATTAGGAACCGGATCAGAGTGCCGGCAGTGGCAAAAGGCCGCATGGATTTGCGGCGCTGCAGCGCAAAAAATCCATATCGGAAACGGGCATCGGTTCGCACACCGTCCGGGTGGGTGAAAGTGGCCCAGGCATATGAGAAGGCAGCAATAAAATGCGACTGACCATGCTCTCTATCGGCGCTTCACTCGCCCTCCTGCCGGCCGTGGCCCTGGCGGATTGTCCGACGCCGCCGTCACTGGCCCAGTGCAAGGCTTGCCCTGCGCTTGAACCCGGGAAGCCGTCCCGCGCGACCGGCCCCAACCTGGTTGGAATCGTCGGCCAGCCCGCGATGCATGCCGCCGATTTCACCAAATATTCCGAGGCGATGAAGGCCGCGCAGGCGAAGAACCTAACCTGGACGGACGACAATATCTTCGCCTATCTCGCCGATCCCAAGGCCTTCCTCAACGGCTTCAACGGCGCGCCGCTCAAGAACGCCATGGCCTTCCAGATGAAGGACGAGACGAAGCGCAAGGCCGCCATCGAGGGTCTGAAGACGATCGCAGCCTGCCAGTAAGCTGGTCGAGCAAGAAGCCGGAGGGCGGGGTCGTTCCCGTCCTCTAGGCTGCCTGCCCGCCATTGCAGGTCGGGAAGTCCATCTCAGCATGCGCCGGCGTAAGGCAGCAGAGATGCGCGGCCAGAAAGCCGGCTCCCGCCACGAGGGCGATGATTGCGGCACTCGTGCCCGATTTGCTGAAGAGGCCCTTCAGCCATCCCTTCTTTTCTCCCGTTTCTTCCGCTCCCGCCTCGGCCGCTTCGGGCGTTGCGCCCTGGGCTTCCGGGGCGACTTGTGCTGCAAAACTTGTGAAGAAGTCGCCGGCCAGTTTCTTTGCCGTCGAATCGATCAACCGGCTACCCAGCTGGGCGAGCTTGCCGCCGATCTGCGCATCCGCCTCGTAATGCAGGATGGTTGCATCCGGCCCATCGCTGGTAAGGCGCACGAGTGCGCCGCCCTTGGCAAAACCGGCGACACCACCCGAGCCTTCGCCCGTGATGCGATAGCCGTTCGGCGCATCGATTTCGGAAAGTGTCACCTTGCCGCCGAAAGTCGCCTTCACGGGGCCTACCTTCAGAGTCACCTTCGCCGTCATTTCCGTGGGCGAGCTCATTTCAAGGCTCTCGCAGCCGGGGATGCAGGCCTGCAGGATCTTCGGATCGTTGAGTGCGGCCCAGACCTTTTCTTGCGGCGCCGGGATGCGCTGGCTGTCATTCATCTGCATGATTGTTTTCCTCAGGAAGTCAGCGTGTTCCGCTCTGCCTTACGCCGGTCGGATATCATTTCCGCCAGGATCGACAAAGCAATTTCGTCGGCCGTGATGGCGCCGATATCGAGACCGGCCGGACCCTTGACGCGCGCCAGACGCTCCGCCGGCACACCTTCAGCGGCGAGTGTCTCGGTGATCGCCGCGAGTTTGCGGCGGGATCCGACAAAGGCGATGCGCTCGACGTCGCTCAGGACGGCGGCCTTCAGCGCAGCCTCGTCATCACGCCCCTGCGTCGAGACAAGGATCGATCTTTGTGCCGAGTTGCTGGGGCCGATTGCCATATCCTCGATCCGCCTATCGGCTTCGGCAAAGAGATGCTGGTCCTCTGGGCGCGCGCAGACGGTGAGGTGATAGCCGAACCGGGGCGCCAATTCGGCGAGGGCGACCGCGACCGGGCTTGCGCCCATGATGATGAGCTGAGGTTTCGGCAACATCGGCTCCACGAAAATATCCATGGTGCCCCGGCTGGGGCAGGAATTGCGGGCAAAGCGAATTCCGTCCCGTTCCTCGCCCGGACGCAAGCCCTGTTCGGCTAGCAGATCGCGTGGCTGGATGGAAACAAGGCGCGGCTTGCCGTCGGCGAGCGCTTCCTTCGCTGCCTTCAGGACGGCGGCGCGCGCGCACCCGCCCCCGATCCATCCTTCCGAAATGGCGCCGTCGGCGCGGATCACGGCCTTGGCACCTGCCTTGGTTGCCGTGACGGAAACCGTGCGCACGACCGTCGCGAGCACGAAGGCCTCCCCCTTGGCCTTGAGGCTGGCGACGAGATCGACGATTTCCGGGTGAACGGGCATCGGCTCCTCCTTCAAAGGCGCAGCAGATAGGGTTCGAGTGCGGCCAGGCTTTCCAGCGTATGGGCCGGAGCGAACAGGTCGATATAGGGCAGGGCTGCCGCCATGCCGCGGGCGCTCGGCTCGTATCCGTCCCAACCGAGGAGCGGATTGAGCCAGACGATGCGCCGGCAGCGTCGCCGCAGCTGAGCCATCCCTTGCCCAAGCAGTTCCGGTGGGCTGGTGTCGTACCCATCCGACATGATCATCACGCAGGTCCGGCTGTGGAGCACACGGGCGGCGTGCCAGCGATTGAAGCTCGCCAGACTTTCACCGACCCGCGTACCGCCCCCCACACCTTCGGCCATGAGGCCCAGGCGGTCGAGCGCCCGTGCCGTATCTTTCTCGCGCAACGCATCGGAGACATGGATGAGGCGCGTGTGGAACAGAAAGGCTTCGGCCTCGCGAAAATGGTCGAGAACGCCATGGACGAAACGCAAGAACACGGAAGTATAGAGGCTCATCGAGCCAGATGCATCGACCAGCAGCACAAGTCGCAGGGGCTTTTGCAGCGGTTTGCGGTGAATAAGCCGCAAGGGCGTGCCGCCGCTGCCCAGGCTCGCATGAATCGTGCGCCTAAGATCGAGATGGCGGCCACGCTTCGCAGCACGTTCGCGGCGGGTGAGATGCGCGCGCATGCGCCGCGCCAGGCGCTCAGCCAGCCGATGCGCCTCCGCCAGCGCGTCGGGATCGGCGATCTTGCGGAAGTCCGTGCGTGCCAGGGTCTCATGGCGGCTGGCGCCTTCGCGTTTGCCTTGCGGGGCCGCCGCGAGATCGTCAATTTCATCACCGCGCGAGACATCTGTGGGCATCCCGTCGCCGGTCGCTCCGGTGGCGCTGGCAAGCGATTTGAGTGTCCGTTGATTGGCCAATGCCGACTGGCCACTCATCGCCACGCGCGTCTTCACGCGCCGCCCGGACCAATAGGCGTCGAAGAGATCGTCGAACCCATCCCAATCGGAACGCTTGCCGCAAAGCAGCGTCTTGAGCGCCACTTTCGCCTTGCCGGCGCGGTCGAGACCCTCGGCGGCGAGCAGCGTCAGCGCATCGGCGCTTTCGGCAAGGCCGATCTTGAAGCCATTGTCGCGCAAGGTGCGCATGAAACCGGCATGTCGTTGGCGGATGGCGGGCCCGATATCTTCGGCTGAGCGCAGATCCATCTTACGCCACCTTGCCGATGAGGCGCTCGGTCACTTCCGGCGAGACCCGGGCCCGATCTTCACGGGTCTTCAGCACGCAGCTCAATGTTTCATAGACCGCCTGACGGTCTTGCTCCAGCCGGCTGACGCCGAGGCCCACCAGGGCAGCGGCCCAATCGAGCGTTTCGGCGATGCCTGGAACTTTGGTCAGTTCCTGACGCCGGATCTCCTGCATCAACCGCGCGATCTGCAGCGCCAGATTGGTGTCGATACCGGGCACGCGTGCCAGCAGGATGCGCGCCTCGCGGTCGACGTCAGGGAAATCGAGCGCGTGGTAGAGGCAGCGCCGCCGCAGCGCGTCCGAAAGTTCGCGCGTGTCGTTCGAGGTAAGAACGACGCGCGGGATGCTCACCGCCTTGATCGTGCCGAGTTCGGGAATCGAGACCTGGAAATCGGACAGCACTTCGAGCAGGAAAGCCTCGAATTCCTCATCCGCCCGGTCGATCTCGTCGATGAGCAGGACTGGCGGGGTGGTGCGGCGGATGGCAGCGAGCAGCGGCCGTTCCATCAGATAGGTTTCCGAAAAGACATGGGCCTCGGTCGCGTCCGCATCCTGGCCCTCGCGGGCCTTGATGGCGAGCAGCTGGCGCTGATAGTTCCATTCATAGAGGGCGTCCGACCGGTCGAGCCCTTCATAGCATTGCAGGCGGATGAGCTCTGTGCCGTGTAATGTCGCCAAGGCCTTGGCGATCTCGGTCTTGCCGACGCCGGCCGGCCCCTCGACCAAAAGTGGCCGTTTCAGCATGTCCATGAGGACGAGTGCCGTCGCCAGCTCGCCATCGGCTATGTAGCCGATGGCGGCCAGTCTTTCCGCGATTTCCTGCTTGGTGGTCATGGGTGTCGTTCAGGCACCCAGCTTGCGCGCCGTTTCCCAGATACGCCACGCATCGTGCGGCATCTGAATGTGCGTGCTGCCAAGGAACTGGAACGCGTCGTTGACGGCATTCGAGAAGGCCGGCACGCCACCGACATTGGGGCTTTCACCCACACCCTTGGCGCCGATCGGATGATGCGGCGAAGGTGTCACGGTGAAGTCGGTCTCCCATTTCGGGGTCTCGACCGCCGTCGGCAGGAAGAAATCCATGAACGAGGCGCCGGTGACGTTGCCCATCGCATCGTATTTGATCTCCTGGCCCATGGCGATCGCGAACGCTTCCGTGAGACCGCCATGTACCTGGCCCTCGATGATCATCGGGTTGATGCGGGTGCCGCAATCGTCGAGCGCATAGAAGCGGCGGGTCTTGGCAACACCGGTATCGACATCGATGTCCATGACGCAGAAGTAAGCGCCAAACGGATAAGTCATGTTGGGCGGGTCGTAGTAATTGACCGCCTCCAGACCCGGTTCCAGGCCCGGGGGCGGTGAATTGTAGGAGGCCCAGGCAATCTCCTTCATCGACTTGGCGCGCTCTGGATTGCCCTTCACGCGGAAGCCGTCGACATCCCATTCGAGATCGTATTCCGACACCTCGAGCAGATGCGCGGCGATCATCTGCGCCTTGTTCTTGATCTTGCGCGCCGCCATGGCGATGGCGGCACCGGCGACCGGGGTCGAACGGGATCCGTAGGTGCCAAGACCATAGGGTGCCGTGTCGGTATTGCCTTCCTCGATCATGATATCGTCGGCGGGAATGCCGAGTTCGGTCGCGATGATCTGGGCCCAGGTCGTTTCATGACCCTGGCCCTGGCTCTTGGAGCCCATGCGGGCGATGATCGAGCCGGTTGGGTGGATGCGGATATCGGCGGAATCGAACATGGCAACGCCCAGAATGTCGCAATTCTTCGACGGGCCGGCACCGACGATCTCAGTGAAAAAGCTGATGCCGATCCCCATGATCTCGCGGGTCTCGCCGCGCTTGAAGGCCTCCTGCTTGGCCTTCTGCTCCTTGCGCAGCTCGCGATAGCCGATCGTGTCCATCGCCTTCTGCATGGCGAGATGATAGTCGCCGCTGTCATATTCCCAACCCAATGCGGACTGGTAGGGGAATTGATCGCGCCGCACGAAGTTCTTCATGCGCAGATCGGCCGGGTCCATCCCAAGCCTCTGCGCCAGGATGTCCATGCCGCGCTCGATGCAATAGGCGGCTTCGGTGACACGGAACGAGCAGCGATAGGCAACGCCACCTGGCGCCTTGTTGGTATAGACGCCGTCGACAGCGAGATGCGCCACCGGGAAATCATAGGAACCGGTGACGATATTGAAGAACCCGGCCGGCCATTTGGAGGGGTCGGCACAGGCGTCGAAGGCACCGTGATCGGCCAGCACATGAACGCGCAGGCCCGTGACCTTGCCATCCTTCGTGGCCGCGATCTCGGTCGTCATGTGATAGTCGCGGGCGAACGAGGTGGTGGAGAGATTCTCGATCCGATCCTCCACCCACTTCACCGGGAGGCCGGTCACGATCGAGGCGACAATCGAGCAGATATAGCCGGAGTAGGCGCCGACCTTGTTGCCGAAGCCACCGCCGATATCGGGCGCGATCACATGGATCTTGTGCTCCGGGATTTTGGAGAGGAGCGAGGCCACGGTGCGGATGACGTGAGGCGCCTGGAAGGTGCCATAGACGGTGAGCTCGCCCTTGATCTTGTCGAAGGAAGCGAGGCACTGGCAGGTTTCGAGCGGCGAGGGATGCGTTCGGTGATAGGAGATCATCTCCTTGACCGTCACATCGGCCTTGGCAAAGGCGATGTCGGTCGCTTCCTTGTCGCCGACCGCCCATTCGAAGATGTGGTTGTGATGTTTGCGGGGGCCGTGGGCACCGCTGGTCTTGCCCTCAAGGTCTGGGCGCAGCACCGGGGCATTGGGCGCCATCGATTGGAACGGGTCGACGATGACCGGCAGTTCCTCATATTCCACGTCGATGAGCTGGATCGCATCATCGGTGATATAGCGGTTCTCGGCGACGACGAAGGCGATCTCCTGGTTCTGGAACGAGACGCGCCCATCGGCCAGCACCGCCTGAACGTCGCCCGCGAGCGTCGGCATCCAATGGAGGCCGAGCGGCTTCAACTCCTCGGCCGTGATCACCGCGATGACGCCGGGCAGAGCCTTGGCGCGGCTGGCATCGATCTTCTTGATCTTGGCATGGGCGTATTGCGAGCGGACGAAGTCGCCATGCAGCATGCCGGCAAGCTTGATGTCGTCGACGTAATTGCCTTTGCCCTGCGTGAAGCGGATATCCTCGACGCGCTTTCTCTTGCAGCCGATGCCTTCGAGCTTGGCTTCGCGCTGTTCCTTGGTCTGGGTCATGTCGTTCATTCCGCGGCCTCCTGATGCGGCCGGCCATTAAGCTTGGCGGCGGCGTATTGGATCGCTTTGACGATGTTCTGGTAGCCGGTGCAACGACAGAGATTGCCGGCAATGCCGTGGCGGATCTCGTCTTCAGTCGGGTCGGGATTTTCGGCAAGAAGGACCTTGGCACGCATCAGCATGCCGGGCGTACAGAAGCCGCATTGCAGCCCGTGCATCTGCCGGAACCCTTCCTGCAGCGCATGGAGCGTGCCATCGGGATTGGCGAGGCCTTCGACCGTGTTCACGGCGGCGCCGTTGGCCTGGACCGCGAACATGGTGCAGGATTTCACCGACAAGCCGTCGATTTCCACGGTGCAGGCGCCGCAATGGCTTGTCTCGCAGCCGATATGGGCACCGGTGAGGTTCATCTCTTCGCGCAGGAAGTGGATGAGGAGCGTGCGCGGGTCGACGAAACGCTGCACCTTCTTGCCGTTGACCGTGAGGGTCACCGGCACCTGGTCGATTGTCTTATCCGTCATGTTCAAGCTCCCTTGGCGCGGGCGAAGGCTTTGGTGAGCGCGCGGGCCGTCATCACCCCCGCCATCTCGCGGCGATATTCGGCCGTGCCGCGGCCGTCGGTGGCCGGGTCAGCCACTTCCTTGGCGGCTTCCGCGGCCTTTTTGAGGGTCGCAGCGTCGAGCGCGGAACCGACGATGATCTTCGCAGATTCTTCGGCAAAGAGCGGAGTCGGTGCCACGTTGGTAAGGGCGATGGAGGCGGAGGCGATCTTGCCGCCACCCACCGTAAGGATGACCGCTGTCGCGGCCGTGGCATAGTCGCCGATTTTCCGCTTCAACTTCTCATAGGCGAAGCCGTGGCCGGTGGCCGGGACCGGAATGCGGGCAGCCAACAGGATCTCGTCCGGTTGCAGTGCGGTAAAGTAGGAGCCTTGATAGAAATCCCGGGCCGCGATAACGCGTTTACCCCCGCTTCCCTGCACCACATACTGGGCGCCGAGCGCCTGCATGACAGCCGGCAGATCGTTGCCGGGATCGCCGTTGGCGACATTGCCGCCGAAGGTTCCCTTGTAGCGGATCTGCGGGTCGGCGATCTGCTGCGAGGTCTCGCGGATGATCGGCAGCTTGGCGGCCAGGAGATCGGACTTGATCATCTCCGCCTGGGTGGTGGTGGCGCCGATGACGATCTCGCCGCCTTCCTCTTTGATGCCCTTGAGCTCGGCGATGCCGGCAAGATCGATGAGATGCTCAGGGCTTGCCATGCGCAGCTTCATCATGGGGATAAGTGAATGGCCGCCGGCCAGGGGCCGGGCTTCGTCGCCATGAGTCTTAAGCACCGCCAGTGCCTCGGCAAGGCTCGCTGGGCGATGATACGTAAAGGATCCCGGGATCACGTCTGTTTCCTCCGTGGAATGGCTGCCGGTTGGGTAGCAACTCTTCTTGTTGCTCCGAC
This sequence comes from uncultured Dongia sp., assembly GCA_964618305.1. Classification (GTDB taxonomy): domain Bacteria; phylum Pseudomonadota; class Alphaproteobacteria; order Dongiales; family Dongiaceae; genus Dongia. The sequence goes on from CAZUAL010000030.1 coordinate 18,918, forward strand.
GATAGAAACGGGGGTGCGACAATCACAACGCGACGTGCACAAACGGGGGATTCCGTGCACGAATGGCGGGATCTTTGAATGAATTGCGTCAGATTATCTGACTTATGCGGCAGTGGCGCGCTCGCCCAGACGTTGTTTGAGCCAGCTTCGCCGCGAGCGGCTCACCGGCGCCTGATAGGGAATCTTGGCGCTCATGGCGACGATGTCCGAATCAGCGGCCTTCTTGACCGAAGCAACCCGATCGAGATTGACGATATGGCTGCGATGGACCCGGGCGAAAATCGTGGGATCGAGCTGGGCCTCGACTTCCGAAATCGCCAGCGGGCAGAACCAGGATGCCTCTCCGTCGAAGAGGCTGGTGTAATGCGCCTGCGCTTGGACGGCGACGATGCGCCCGATATCGAGCTGCATGCGCTTGCCATCCTTTTCGACCGGCAAGGTCCGATGCTGTATCGGCATCGCCCCGCCGGCCGATGGCGGCAAATCCTGTTGCGCCGCAGCAGGAACGGCAGGCGCCGGCTGATCCGCCTGCGCCCGGGTGCGGACCGGTACCAAGGTGAGCAGAAAAAGCCCCGAGACAACGAACGCCACCACCGAGACGACGATGGCCAGCAAGCCCGGTGACAAGGCCGGCATGTCGGCGGGTGTCGCGGCGCTGTGGAGATGCAGCGTCAAGCCGGCCATGGCTGTGTAGTGCATGGCCGATATGGCCAGAGCCATCAGAATGGCCGAAATGAGGACCGAGCGCTTGGCGCCCGTACCGAAGCCGAACCAGAGCGCGATGCCCGAGGCGCCGACGCCAATCACGATCGAGGCGGCGACCAGCAGTGGGTCGTGTTCCATATGCGCGCCGGTATGGAGCGCATACATGCCGAGATAGTGCATGGTGACGATGCCACCGCCCATGAACAGCGAAGCCAGGATCGCACGCTGGCGGCTGAGCCCACCCGAACTCACCGCGAAGATCGCAAAGCCTACCACCAGCACGCAGACCAGGAAGGAAAGGAGAGTCGGCAGGACGAGGAAGTCGATGGCGACGGGCAATCGGACCGCCAGCATGCCGACGAAATGCATCGTCCAGATGCCGAGCGCCAAGGTGAGTGCCGATGCGGTGATCAGAAT
>CAZUAL010000031.1:0-20011 GCA_964618305.1 uncultured Dongia sp.
GCACGCGGACCACGTTCTGGCCCTGCGGGACCTGCACCTGAACCGGCGCACCGGATTGCGTCAGGTGAGCTTGGTCAATGTCGCTCTCATGCACGGTCGAGGCATTCTGATTGAGGGTGTTGTCGGTGCCCATAACGCGCTCCGTTCGGTCGGGTTAGGAGTGGGAAGGCAAGAAATTTTCCGAAATGCTCGGAATAAATCCGTTACCTTCCGTTCACGTTCAGACAATAAGTCTCGTGCCGGCCCTGCTCAACGCTCAGACTTGTCACACCCATACACCTCTGTGTGAGCAAGTTTGTTTTTTGGGAAAATTTGGAATAATTATGGCTCTTAATCGCGATCAAATTCCGCGAAAGGCCGATCACAAACCCAGGTTGCGCCCGGAAAGGGCAAGCCAGAACCCGAATAAATCAAGCGATTTCAATCATCAAGACGTAAGCTAGGTCACCTTCGGCCCGACGCAGTATCGGACAGATGTTGGCCTTGGCCATTATCAACCTACCCGGGCGTAGACAGACGATTCGCGCCGGGAAAATCTGGTTCCGGCCCTGGGCGAACTGATCGACAATTTGTGCCAAAGGCAGGGACGACTTGACCTGGAAATATTGGTCTAGCGGCTTGCCGACGAGCGCCGATTCACCGAGTCCCAGCCATTTTTGCGCCGCAGCATTAGCCTTAAGCATGACGCTTTGCCCATTGGCGACAAAGGTGGGCACGGGACAGGCATCCGCGATGAGGGCCGCGGAGACGCCCTGGCCCGACATCGATTGCTGCCGGACCCGATCCTCAAGGTCGGAAATCTGCAGCTTCAGTTCGGCCAGGCATTGTGCCCGCACCGTGGCCGAAAAATTGCCTTCGTGATTCGTTGCCGTGGAAAGCTCGTCAACCAGCTGGTTTAGCCGCATCCGGCGGCGCGCAGCCGCTTGTTCAAGGGCTGCCCAGGATGCCTGATCCAGCTTCAGTGAATAGCGCCGGCCCCGATACTGAACAACGCGGTGCACCAGCTTCGGGTCCGGCAATGCCTTGGCCAGCGCGACCGTCGAATCACGTTGCAACTCCATCAGCAGCAACCCCTCGTCTACCGGCAATGGAAAGACGCGCCGCAACGCAACAATTGCTTACGGATAACGCCTGAAAATCGCCTGAATACTACCCCAGATCGAACGCACACGACAGTGTGACAGATTGGGCCACGGAAGGCTAGTGCCTCATTTCCACTTTCAGCCGCACCCTGCAACTGGCTAGAATGTCGAAGTTTATACGTTCGGGGATTCGAGCAATGCCTTTCGTGATGCGCGACGGAAATGGCCAGATCATGGCGATTTTCCGGGAGATGGCCGCCGGCGCCGAGGAATATTTACCCCCGACCCATCCGGAAATACACGCATTCGTCCAGAACGGGCATTCGCAGGGCGAAAAGCCCGGCATGCTTCAGTCAGATTTGGACATGATTCGTGTCTATGAAGATCTCACCGACATTCTGATCGGCAAGAACATCGTGCGCCTGACCGACTTTCCGCCGGCCGCTCAGGACAAGCTGATGCGCCGCAAGAGACTGCGCTCATCGCTCAGCCCGATTACCGAGTTGCTCGGTGGTGGCGACGAAGAAGAGCAGGAACTCCCCTGAACCTGGCAGGACGCGGTCTTAGACGACCTGATGATGCTCGACTGAGATGCTGAGGCCCGGCGAATAATAGAGCTTCGTGCCGTCCTCAAAGACCCAGTATTGCAGGCCTTTCACTTCAATGCCGCCGTCGGTGACGTGGGCGTCGGCAATGCCGCTCTCGAGCAGGCGAAGTTCCGTCACGATGTTCAGCCGCGGATCATCACCTTCGTTCAAGATCACGATTTCACCGTTTGCATCTGGCAGAAGGTCAGCCAGATTCAACGTGAACTGCGCCCCGGCTTCCGCAGAAGCCGAAGATTCGGTGGCCAGATTCGGCTGGTTGGTCTCAATTTCACTCATGTCTGCGCTCATCCCTTGCGCTGCAAACACTAAAATACTGCATAAAAGCTAATCGAATCGATTCTATCCCGCAAGATCGCGCAACCACGAAGCTCACCTGCGCTCAGTGCACATATTGGATTAAGATAAGTAAGTAAGATATTTATAATACAAGATAATATGCGATTTTATTGCATTTAAGCCATCCGTTAACTATACCCCTTTTGTGTGAGCAATTGCCGATTTTCCTGGAAATGCGCGATGTTAGTATGCAGTTGCAGCTCAAATCGGGCCTGAAAGCCCAGAATTTCAAGGCGCGGGGAATCGACCAATTCCATGAATAGTCCGATTGCAGCCGATCGCCCGCCCGTATCTTCCCCGCAAGGACGAAGACCTTCATCCCAGTTGCGTCGGGTGGGTGCCCTGCTGGCAGCGGCTTCCACTCTTGTGGCGCTGGTGCTGACTCTCATCCAACCGGATGCGCTGGAGAGGATCGAACGCCTAACGCTCAACTCACGCTTCCATCTGCGGGGACCGGAGCGCCCGAGCGGCGATGTCGTTGTTGTCGGCTACGATGAGCCGTCAACCCGCGCCTTCGGCCGCTGGCCGATCAGCCGCCGTATCATCGCCCAGGCGATCGATCGCGTCGCCGCATCCGGCGCCAAGACCATTGCTCTGGACTACCTCTTCATAGAGCCCGAACAGGATTTGCCGGCCGACATTCGCGCCACGTTGAGCGAACTCACGACGTCCGTTCCGCCGGACAGCCTCGCCGCGCAGAGCGCCGCAAAGCTCGTGGGTCTGAGTTCCGCCGATGCGGCCTTGGCAGCCTCCATGCGCCAGGCCGGCAATGTCCTGCTGCCGTTTTCCTACTCGCCAGATTCAAACGTCGAAACCGCGCCGGGAAGACTGATCAACTGGAGTCTCCGCACCAATCCGGGCTGCGCACCCGATCGGGCAGTCAGATTCAATGGCGGTATGCAGGCACCTATTCCGTCATTGGCGGCGGAAGCTCGCTTGGGTGGAAACGTCAGCATCAATCTCGATGTCGACGGCACGCCTTGGGTGCAATACCTCGCCTCCTATTTTGATGATGCCTGTTTCCCGCAGCTTGTACTGGCGGCGTCTGCCCATTATCTCGATCTCGATTGGCAGCAGGTGCAGGTCAATCTCGGAAGCGATCTGCAGCTCGGGCCCGGACGCCGAATTGAGCTTGATCGAACCAATGGCGTCGTCGTCAATTTCTTCGGTGACGCCAGCCGCATTCCCACCATTTCCTTCGCCGACGTCATCAGCGGCCGCGCCGATGCAAGCCAATTCAAGGACAAGCTTGTCATCTTCGGCACGAACTACCAGGGCGGCACCGACTTCGTGCGTTCGCCCTTTGACAGTGAACTGCCAGGCGTCACCTACAACGCGATGGTTGCCGAACGCCTGATCCATGGCGGCAGCATTGCTCGGCCGGCTTGGGCCCAGCTCGCCGATATGGCAGCGGTTCTTCTGCTGGGCTTTCTCGGTGCCTTGCTGGCACGCAGATGGAGCATCGCCGCCGGGATCGGCGGCAATCTTGCTCTCGCCGGCGGCTGGTGGGCTGTTACCTATTTCGCGCTGTTTCCAGGTGGGGTCTGGCTCAGCGCCTTCTATCCCCTGCTCTCTATTGCCTTGAATGCCGTCTCTCAGCTTACGCACCGAAGCATCGTCGAGGAAAGCGAACGGCGGCGCGCTGAGAAAGAGTTGCGCGAGAGCGAAGAACGTTACGCCCTCGCCGCGCGCGGCGCCAATGACGGGCTCTGGGATTGGGACCTCATCAACAACACGCTCTACACATCACCGCGCTGGCAGCAGATGCTCGGGCTGCGCGGAGATCGATTGACCGGCAAGCCAGGCGATTGGTTCGACCGCGTGCACCGTGACGATATCGACATGATGCGCGCCGCGATCGATGCGCATCTGAGCGGCAACTCGACCCATTTCGAACAAGAACTGCGGATGCGCCACGGAGAAGGCAACGACCGCTGGGTCGTCATTCGCGGCATGGCTGTTCGCGACGAAGCGGGCAAACCCGCGCGCTTCGCCGGGTCGATGACCGATATCACCTTGCGCAAGAAGGCTGAGCAGGACCTGCTGTTCAACGCTTTCCACTCGAACCTGACGAAGCTCCCCAACCGCGCGCTTCTGGTCGAGCGGACCGATCAGGCGCTGCAGCTTTGGGCCAGCGATCCGAATGCGGATGTGATCCTTGCCATTCTCGATATCGACCGTTTCGGCCATTATAACGAGACGCTCGGGCAAAAGGTCGGCGACGACATCCTCATCACCCTCGCCCGCAATCTTGAAGCCGCCATTCGCCCGGACGATACGCTGGCACATCTGGGCGAGGACGAGTACGCCGTGACGCGGTTCATCGCCGGCGATGCGGACCGCGGTGCCGAAGAACTGATCGGCATGCTCAAAGCGGTTTTGTCGGAGCACCTCGAAATTGCCGGCCGTCCGATCGAAATCGAAGCGTCGATTGGCTATGTGCTGGCGTCGCAAGCCGCCGGTGCCGCGGGCGACGAATTGCTGCGCGACGCCAATCTCGCCCTCTACCGCGCCAAGGCGCAGGGCCGCGGGCAGGTAATCCGTTTCGAGCCGAGCATGCATCAATCGGCCATGCGCCGCTTCGGCCTTGAGGCGGACATGAAACGGGCGATCGCGGAAGGTGATCAGTTCGAACTCTTCTACCAACCGATCATCGCACTCAGCGACGGCCATGTTCACGGCTTCGAAGCTCTGATCCGCTGGCGCCACCCGGAGCGCGGGCTCATTTCCCCCGGCGATTTCATCCCGCTTGCCGAGGATACGGACATGATCGTCGATATCGGCCGCAAGGCGATCATGGATGCGGCGCGGCAGGTCGCAGCCTGGATGCCCGCCGAAGGGGACCCGCCGCAGATTGCCGTCAATGTCTCCGGCCGGCAGTTCAGTGCGATGGGGCTCGTCGAGGATATCGAGCGCGCGATCAAGAAGAATGGCATACCTGCCCATGCCTTGAAGCTCGAGATCACGGAAAGTCTCATTATGGACAATCCGGAGCGCACCAACGACGTGCTGCGCCGGATCATCGCGCTGGGCTGCAAGGTATCCATCGACGATTTCGGCACCGGCTATTCAAGCTTGAGCCATCTCCATCGTTTCCCCTTCCATACGCTGAAAATCGACCGCTCGTTTGTCATGCGCATTGCCGATAGCCGCGAAGGGCTCGAGATCGTGCGCGTCATTGCAAGCCTGGCGCAGATTCTTGAACGCGATGTCGTGGCGGAAGGTGTCGAAACCGAGGAGCAGGCGGCGGAATTGACGCGCCTCGGTATCCAATACGTTCAGGGATACCTCTATTCGAAGCCCCTTCCCGCCGCGGAAGCCTCTGTTTTTCTTGCCAGAAATCGCGAGCGGATGCGGAAGCACTAGGCGCATTTGGTCGCCCATGCTAGCTTTCCCTGCCACAGGAGAGTGGCATGGAAAGCTTGCGCAGGAAGATCGAGCACGCAATTGACCAAGGTCTCGGTCGCGAGGCGGCTGACCTCGTTATCAAGAACACACGCTTCCTCAATGTGGTAACCGGCGAAATCGCGCACGGCGACATCGCCATCTGCGGCGACCGCATTGTCGGCACTTACGAAAGCTATCGGGGAAAGCGCGAGATCGATGGCCGCGACTTCATCGCGGTGCCAGGATTCATCGACTGCCACCTTCACGTTGAATCGAGCCTCATCGCGCCGGCAGAATTTGATCATTGCGTGCTTCCGCGCGGCACGACAACGGCGATCTGCGATCCGCACGAAATGTGCAACGTGCTCGGCAAGGCTGGTCTCGAGTATTTTCTCGCGAGCGCCGAGCAAACGGCCATGGATTTGCGGGTACAGCTTTCGTCCTGCGTTCCGGCCACGCATCTGGAAACCGCCGGCGCCCGTCTGACCGCCGCCGATTTGGTTCCCTATCGTGGACACCAGAAAGTCATCGGTCTCGCCGAATTCATGAATGCCCCCGGTATCTTTCACAAGGTGCCGGAAGTGATGGACAAGATCGAAGCCTTCTGGGGCGGCCATATCGACGGCCACGCCCCGTTGATGAAGGGCTACGAACTCAACGCCTATCTTTCCTGCGGCATTCGCAATTGCCATGAAACGACGAGCGCCCCGGAGGCATGGGAAAAGCTGCGCAAGGGCATGCAGGTCTTCATTCGCGAAGGCAGCGCCTGCAAGGATCTGCATGCACTCGCCGGCATCATCAGCACGACGACGGCACCCTTCCTGGGCTTCTGTACCGACGACCGCAATCCGCTTGATATTGCCGAGGAAGGGCATATCGATCACCTCATCCGCGGGGCGATCAAAGCGGGCGCACCATTGGCGGACGTCTATCGTCTCGCTTCCTGGTCGGCGGCGCGCGGATTCGGGCTATTCGACCGCGGCTTGATAGCACCTGGTCAGCGGGCGGACATCGTGCTCCTCAACGATCTGGAAACTTGCGACGTCGCGCATGTCATTGCCGGCGGCAAGTGGGTCGACGACGCGCTCTTTGCCGCGCGCAGGATGCCGGATCCGGTCGGATACAGTTCGGTGAAGCGTGAAAAGGTGGACCCATCGCTGTTCCGCGTGCCGGCCAGCGGGCCGACCGGACCGGCCATCGGCCTGCGCGAAGGCCAAGTGCTCACCGACTTCCTCAGCCTTTCCCTCCCATATCGGCAAGGGGCGCGCGATGTCGACCTCGACAATGACGTGCTCAAGGTCTGTGTCTTAGAAAGGCATGGCAGGAACGGGAATGTCGGGCGTGGCTTTGTGAAAGGCCTGAAACTCCCGCAAGGCGCGATTGCCTCCTCGATCGGCCATGACAGCCACAACATCTGCGTTGTCGGGGCGAATGACGCTGATATGGCGCTGGCAGTGAACAGGCTGATCGATCTTGGCGGCGGCTTTGTTTTGGCTGCTGGTGGTGCGGTTCGGGCTGAAATGCCATTGCCCCTTGCCGGCCTGATGAGCGATCGCAATTTTCACAGCGTCGCCGGGGAGATTCGCCAGCTCAGGCAGGCTGTCCGGGGCCTGGGTTGTCCTCTGCCTGAGCCATTCCTGCAGATGGCATTCCTCCCCTTGCCGGTCATTCCTCACTTGAAAATCACGGACTTAGGCCTGGTCGACGTGGACAAGTTCGAAGTTCTCGCTGCCTGAAGCCGTGGATATTTTCCACTGGCCTAGCCATTTCACACTTCTGGCCCTTGATTTGCGGTTGTGCCCTCTCTAGATTTCACACCATCACTTGAATTCCCCGAGGGCGAAATGGACTTCCGGCAAGGCTTCGTCGATACAATCGGCAATACACCGCTCATCAAGCTCAAGAAGGCATCGGAACTGACCGGATGCACCATTCTTGGCAAGGCGGAGTTCCTGAACCCCGGCGGTTCGGTGAAGGATCGCGCGGCCCTAGCCATCCTGCAGGATGCCGAAGCCAAGGGGCTGATCCGGCCCGGCGGTCTCATCGTCGAAGGCACGGCCGGCAACACTGGCATTGGCCTGGCGCTGGTTGGCAATGCTCGCGGCTATCGCACACTCATCATCATCCCGGAGACGCAGAGCCAGGAAAAGAAGGACATGCTGCGCCTTGCCGGCGCCGAACTTCGTGAGGTCCCGGCGCTCCCCTACAAGGATCCGGGCAATTATGTGCGCGTTTCCGAAAGCGTTGCCGAGGAGCTCAAAGACAGCAACCCGAACGGCGTGATCTGGGCCAACCAGTTCGATAACGTCGCCAACCGGCTCGGTCACTACCGCACGACAGGCCCGGAAATTTGGCGCCAGACGGATGGCAAGGTGGATGGATTCATCTGCGCCGTCGGAACCGGCGGCACGCTGGCGGGAACAGCGATGTTCCTCAAGGAGCAGAACCCGAAGATCAAGATCGGCCTCGCTGACCCAGAAGGTGCCGCGCTCTACAGCTATTTCAAGACGGGCGAACTGAAATCGTCCGGCTCGTCGATCACCGAAGGGATCGGCCAAGGCCGCATCACGAAGAACATCGACGGCGCACCCGTCGACCTCCCGTTCCAGATTCCCGACGCGGAGGCCCTTCCCGTCCTGTTCGACCTGCTGCGCGAGGAAGGCCTGTGCCTTGGCGGCTCGAGCGGCATCAACGTGGCCGGCGCCATCCGCCTCGCCAAGGAACTGGGTCCCGGGCATACGATTGTCACGATCCTCTGCGACTCAGGGACGCGCTACCAGTCGAAGCTCTTCAATCCGGCCTTTTTGCTCTCAAAGGGACTTCCCACGCCGGGCTGGCTCTAGTTGTAAGGCCAGACTTGCGCCTTTATGATCGGTACTCAGAAAAGAAGAGCACCAATCTGGGATGGAAGAATTATTTCGCGACAATTCCTATTTGCGCAGCTGTGCGGCCAAGGTCGTCGCCAGCACGGCTGACGGCATCCTGCTTGACCGCACCGTCTTTTATCCGACCGGCGGCGGCCAGCCCGGCGATTCAGGCCGCCTGATCCTGGCGGATGGTTCCGCCATCACGATTGTCGACACCCGCAAGGGCGCCAATCCAGGCGAGATCATTCATGTGCCGGCCGAGGGCTCCACTCTGCCTGCTGTGGGCGACACGGTCACGGCGGAGCTCGATTGGGAGCGCCGGCATCGCCATATGCGGATGCACACCTGCCTCCATCTTCTATGCTCCATCGTCAAAGGCGACGTCACCGGTGGTCAGGTCGGCGATGGCAAGGGCCGGCTCGATTTCAACCTTCCGCCGGATGCCGCCCCGGACAAGAATGCCATCACCGATGCACTCAACGCCCTGATCTCGGCAGGTCACGTTGTGGCGCCGCGTTGGATCACGGATGAGGAACTTGCCGCGCGCCCGGAACTTGTCCGCACCATGTCGGTGAAGCCGCCGAGCGGACAAGGCAAGGTGCGTCTTCTGGAAATTTCTGGTGTCGACCTGCAGCCCTGCGGCGGCACCCATGTCCGCAACACGTCTGAGATCGGCCCAGTCGAGATCGTCAAGATCGAGAACAAGGGCAAGATGAACAAACGCTTCAACATCGCATTCAAATAGGCACGCTTCTTCATGACCGGCAGCTACGCGAACCCGCAATATCTCGTCTCAACGGAATGGCTGCAGGCCAACCTCGACCAGCCGGACCTGCGCATCGTCGACGCGACCTATTACCTGCCGATGCAAAACAAGAATGCCCGCGCCGAGTATGACGAACGGCACATTCCGGGTGCCGTCTTTTTCGACATCGATGAGATCGCGGATACGGATTCGACCCTGCCGCACATGCTGCCGCCGCCGGAAAAGTTCGCCTCGCGCGTTCGCCGCCTCGGCATCGGCGACGGCAACCGCATCGTCGTCTATGACGGCACCGGCATGATGTCGGCCGCACGCGTCTGGTGGATGTTCCGCCTGTTCGGCGCCAAGGAAGTCGCGGTGCTGGATGGAGGCCTGCCGAAATGGTTGTCCGAAGACCGGCCGGTGGATGACAACGCGCCCAACCCGCGCGAGCGGCATTTCAGCGCCCGCCTCGACAATACCCAGGTGCGCTCCAAGGCGCAGATGCTTGCCAACATCAACAGCGGGCGCGAGCAGGTTCTGGACGCGCGCGCCAGCGGCCGCTTCAACGGCACCGAGCCGGAAGTTTGGCCGGGCCGCCGCTCCGGTCACATGCCGGGCGCCAAGAACCTGCCCTACCCCCAACTCCTAAAGCCCGACCAGACCTTCCACGATTCCGACACGCTGAAGGCCAAGTTCATGGCGGCCGGCATCGACCTCAAGAAGCCGGTGATCACCAGCTGCGGGTCCGGCATCACCGCCTGCGTTCTAGCCCTTGGCCTCAGCCTCGTCGGCCATCGCGACGTTGCCGTCTACGATGGCTCTTGGGCTGAATGGGGCCTGCCGGGGGATACACCCGTCGTCACCTGAGACGTTACCTGATCAGAGCAGATCGCGCTTGATCACTTCCCGCCAGTTCCGGCTGGCGAAGCGTTCGCCATTCTCGAAGGCATCGAGTTCGGCCGTCATAATGAAATCGTCCTTGGTCGATTCCATCTTGCAGACCACGTCGATCCGCGTGTCCCAACCGGGGCGCGACTGCACATAGCTCTGTTTGCAGACGTATGACGCTTTCAGTGGATCGTTCGGGGCGATGGTCAGATCGCGGCGGATATTGTGCAGCACCTCCGTGCCGATCTCATCGAAGCGCTGCCGGCCCTCGCCGAAGACGCCCTCGCCGTCGGTGACATAGGTCGCGATGTTGTTGACCAGATCGAGTTTCGCTTCGCGCACGACGCTGCCGCCGCCGCTGACGCTCGTCAGCGGTGTGGCGGGGCCGGCGACCGGCTTGCCGAAGGGCTCGCTACCGTCCGTCGATTGCGGCCGGCGGTGCGGCAGCGCAAGACGGCTCACCCCAGCGACAATGCCTAGGGTCGCAACTTCCGGCGACGGCCAGATTAGCGGCCAATAGGCACTGGTGAGCGAAATGCGGATGCGGTGACCGGCGGCGAACCGATGGCCGCAGGCATTGAGTGTCACCTTGACGCGATAGCGCTTGCCAGGTTCCAGCGCCGACGGATTGGCATGGCTGTCACGGTGCGTGAGGTTGATCACCTGGTAGCTCACGCGGAGCGACTTGCCGTCCGGCGCCACGTCGCAGAGACGCGCGCAAAACTGCGCCACGGGCTTGTCGCTGGTGAGTTCCAGATCGAGCTCCGGCGCGCCCAGGACCTGCATCGCTTCCTTGAGCGGCGCCGTATCAAACACAAGGGCGCCAACGTCATCCAGGCGCTGATCTCCCGGCAGTTCACCGACGCAGCCGGCACCCATCCATTCGCCACCGGCCATGCCCACATGCTGGGGGGAACAGAGCGGCAGGACTTCCTCAGCACTGCCGATCGAGGTGAGCCCTTCCCTGTTGAGATAGAGAATGTCGGATGCGATCCCCGGCGACGGGTAGGTCTCTTCCGAAACCCAGTGGCCCGGATGCCGCGTGCGCGTGGTTTCCGGCGCCGTATAATCCTGCATCCAGGCGCGCAGCATCGGTCCCTTGTCGGCACCGTTCTGCACGCCCTTCAGCCAGCGATCCCACCATTGCACCGCATCCTGCAGGAAACCGATCGCCGGACCCGGCGTGCCATCCTGCGGATAGATATGCGCCCACGGCCCAATGATGCCTTTGCGCGGCACTTTGAGATGCTGCAGCATCCGCGGCACGGTGTTGGTGTAGGAATCGACCCAGCCGCCGATCAGATAGACCGGCACCTGGATCGCGTCCCAATCCTCGCAGATCGAGCCATGCTGCCAATAGGCATCGCGGCGCTGGTGTTTCAGCCACAAAGCCGGCCAGAAGGGCATGTTCTGCAGCCGCTCACGCCACTGGTCGCGCCAACCGGCACCAACGATCTCAGGGTCGGCCGGCCGGCCCTGATAGGCCAGCATGATCGTGCCCCACCACAGATTGTCGTTGAGGAGACAGCCGCCCATGTAATGGATGTCGTCGGCATAGCGATCGTCGGTCGAGCAGACCGACAATACCGCCTTCAGTGCCTTCGGCCGGCGGGCCGCTACCTGCAGGCAATTGAAGCCGCCCCACGACTTTCCCATCATGCCGACATTGCCATCGCACCATTTCTGCGACGTGAGCCAGTCGATCACTTCCAGGGCGTCATCCTGTTCCTGCTTCAGGTATTCGTCCCACAGCAAGCCGTCGCTGTCGCCGGACCCGCGCATGTCGACGCGGATCGCGGCATAGCCGTGGCCGGCGAAATAGCTGTGCATCGGCTCGTCGCGTTGGCGCGTGCCGTCCCGCTTGCGGTAGGGGATGTATTCCAGGATTGCCGGCACCGGCTTCTTGTCGGCGCCTTCCGGCAGCCAAAGACGGGCCGCCAGGCGGCAACCATCCTTGAGTTCGATCCAGAGGTTTTCCGTAACGTCGACCTTGCGCGGCAGCGCGACGGGCTCAGCCATGATCCTTGCTACTCTCTAGGCTTTGGCCTGCCGTTTCTGCAGCAGATTCGTCAGCCAATCCGGATCCATGTCCGGCACCGACGACAGCAGCAACTCCGTATAGGCCGGATGCGGGGGTGTCAGAACCTTACTCTTGGGGCCCTGTTGTACCACCTTGCCTTGGTTCATGACCACAATCGCGTCGGCGATCGCCCGTACCGTCGCGATGTCATGGGTAATGAAGAGGTAGGAAATGCCGAATTCCGCCTGCAGGCGCAGCAGAAGCTTCAAAATTTCTTCCTGGACGATCTGGTCCAGGGCCGATGTCACCTCGTCACAGATGATGAGGTCTGGCTCCGCCGCAAGCGCCCGGGCGATGCAGATTCGCTGCTTCTGCCCGCCGGACATCTCGCCCGGAAGCCGGTCAATATAGCTCTCGTCGAGCTCGATCATCTTCAGGAGTTCGACCACCCGAGCCTCGAGCGCGCTACCGGAGAGGTTGTGATAGAAGCTCAGCGGACGACCGATGATGTCATAGACACGCTGCCGCGGATTGAGCGCCGTATCCGGGCTCTGATAGATCATCTGGATCCGCCGCAGGCTTTCCTTGTCGCGGCCCGGCAGAGCCGGCGGCAAGGACACGCCATTGAACTTCACCGTCCCCTGGCTCGGCGGCAACAGCCCCGTCACCACGCGGGCAAGGGTCGACTTACCCGATCCGGATTCGCCCACCACCGCCACGGTATGCCCGCGCGGCACCGAAACCGAGACATCGTCCAGGATCTTGACCGCGTTGCCGTAGGCCGCGTGCACGTTCTCGACCTTCAGGATGTAATCGTCCGAGGTCGATTCCTCCTTGGAGAGCTTGCGCACTGCCCAGAGCGAGCGCGTATAGGCTTCCTTCGGCGCCGCCAGCATCTCCCGCGTCGGCGCTTCCTCGACCAGTTTCCCGTGCCGGAGCACCATGATCCGGTGCGCCATCTGCGCCACGACGGCGAGGTCATGGGTGATGTAGATCGCGGCGGTATGGAATTCCTCGACAATCGCGCGGATCGCCGCCAGCACCTCGATCTGCGTCGTGACGTCGAGCGCCGTGGTCGGCTCATCGAAAATGATGAGATCCGGTCGGCACGACATCGCCATCGCCGTCATCACGCGTTGCAACTGTCCGCCTGACACCTGGTGGGGATAGCGGAAACCGATCTGATCCGGATTGGGAAGGCGCAGGCGCCGATAGAGATCCTTGGCATCGGTCACGGCTTCGGCAACCGGCCGGATTCCATGCTGCGTTGCCGTTTCAACCGTTTGATCGATCAGCCGGTGCGCCGGATTGAAGGATGCCGACGCACTTTGCGCCACATAGGCGATGCGCGATCCGCGCAGCTTGCGGCGCTCTTCCTCGCTGGCATTGAGCAGATCCTTGCCGTCGAACGTGACCGACCCGCCATTGAAGCGGCAACCCGGCCGGGCGAAACCCATGGCTGCTATACCCAGCGTCGACTTGCCGGCACCGGATTCCCCGATCAGTCCCAGCACTTCGCCCCGGCGCAGCGTCAGATCGACGCCCTTGACGATCTGATGCCAGACGTCGTCGCTTTCGCCTTCGATCATCACGCCGCGCATTTCCAGGAGCACATCGCCCTTGGTGCGCGACAGTTGCTTCACATTGTCATTGCCCATCGCGCAGCCCGCTCGTCTTGTGCAAGAACCAGTCGACAATGAAATTGATGGCGATCGTCAGCAGCGCGATGGCACCTGCCGGCAAGAGCGGCGTCACGTCGCCATAGGTGATGAGCGTCGCGTTCTCCTTCACTATCAGGCCCCAATCCGCCGTCGGCGGTTGCAGGCCGAGCCCCAGGAAGGAAAGCGCGCTGATGGTCAGGAACACGAAGCAATAGCGCAGCCCGAACTCGGTCACCAGGGGCGGCATGATGTTGGGCACGATTTCCCGGAAGACCACCCAGCCGAGACGCTCGCCACGCAGGCGCGCGGCCTCCACGAAGTCGAGCGACACCACATTCATCGACACCGCCCGCGTCAAGCGGAACACGCGGGTCGCATCCACCACGCCGATCACGATGATGAGATTGATCGCCTTCGAGCCCAGGATCGACAAGATCATCAGCGCGAAGATCAGGCTCGGAATCGCCATCAGCGCGTCGACGAAACGGCTCACCAGCTGATCGAACCACCCGCGCAAGATCGCCGCCATGATGCCGATGAGCCCCCCCGTCAAGAACGAGAACATGGTGGCGGCAAGGGCGATACCCATGGAATTGCGCGCCGCGAAGATCATGCGGGTCAGCATGTCGCGTCCGAGCTGGTCGGTGCCCAGGTAATAGGGCGCCTCCCACGGCAGGTAGGAATCGCCGACGATCTCCGATTCCTGGAACGGCGCGAAAAACGGCGCAAAGACCGCGACAATCACATAGGCGGCCAGCACCACCATGCCGAACCAGGCGCTGAGCGGCGCCTTCTTGAGCGCGCGCCAGGCTGTGGCGAGCTTCGAGCGCCGGGCGCGCGGGACTTTGGTTTGTATCGTTGCTTCGGTCATGCTCCCCCCCTTCAGCGCGGATGCAGCAGGCGGGGATTGGTCGCAATCGAAACGATGTCCGCCGTCAGGTTGAGGAGGATATAGGTCGCCGCGAAGATGAGCGCACATCCCTGCACCACCGGAATGTCGCGTGACGTCACCGAATCCACCATCAGCTGACCGATGCCGGGATAGGTGAACACCACCTCAACGACCACAACGCCCACAACCAGATACGCCAGGTTGAACGCGATCACGTTGACGATCGGCGCCCAGGCGTTCGGCAAGGCATGCCGCAAGATGATCCGCGACTTGCTGATACCTTTGAGGCGCGCCATTTCGATATAGGGGCTTGCCAGCAGATTGATAATCGACGCGCGCGTCATGCGCATCATGTGCGCCACGATCACCAGGGTCAGCGTCAGCGACGGCAGTGCACAACGCAGCAGGCGTTCGCCGAGCGCTGTGTCCGGGTCCACGCTGGCAAGGCTCGGCAACCAATGCACCTTGACCGCGAGGAACAGCATCAGAAGATAGGCCATGAAGAATTCCGGCATCGAGATGGTGGTGAGCGTCAGGGCATTCACACCGCGATCGAACCATGAATTGCGATAGAGGGCCGCGAGGATTCCCAGCAGCAGCGCAAGCGGCACTGAGATTGCCGCCGTCACGGCCGCCAGAAACAGAGTATTGGCAAGACGGGGAGCGATCAGGTCGGCGACCGTGCGGCGATAATCGGCACGGCTGGCGAAGGACTCACCGAAATCGCCGTGCGCGACATTCCCGATCCATTCGATGTAACGGGTCACCGGCGGCTTATCGAGGCCAATTTCACGCTCGAAGGCGGCACCCGTTTCCGGGGTCCAGGCTTGCCCCAGAATGGCCTTCGTGAAATCTCCGGGCAGAAATTCTACCAACGAAAAGATAACAATCGAGACGATGAAAAGGGTCATGAGACCAAGACCCAATCGCTGCAAGATCGTCCGCATGATCGGATGCATCCCCATCACATCGCAAGCCGCGATGCCCCCCTATTTGGATCGGCCGGATTCAGAGAAGGAAAAGCCGGGCCGCCACTCTTGCGGCGGCCCGACAGATTATACCAACCCGCTGCCTAGGCCATCCACCAGCGCGAGCAGATCTTCATCCCGTCGAGGTCCCAGTTGGAAAGCATGTCACCATGGGCAACAGCCTTCGAATGGGCCGAGACATATTTGTTGAACACCAGGTTGACGAGTCCGCCATCGTCATGCAGCAGCTGCTGCATTTCGGCATATTGCTTGGCGCGGGTATCGGAATTGGTTTCCGAACGGGCGGCGACCAGCAATTCGTTGAAGCGCGGGTTCTTCCAGAACGTATCGTTCCAGGGGGCATCCGCCGCATAGGCCGTGGTGAACATCCAGTCGCAGGTCGGACGGCCGTTCCAATAGGACGCGACGAACGGCTTCTTCAGCCAGACATTGTCCCAATAGCTGTCCGCCGCTTCGCGGATCACGTTGACATTGATGCCGCACTTGGCCGCTGATTCCTTGAACAGAGTCGCGGCGTCGACGGCACCGGTAAACGCGGCGTCCGAAACCGAAATGTCGATCGTCAGGGAGTCGACGCCAGCCTTCTTCAGCAGGGACTTCGCCATCTCCGGGTCGAACTTGTGGACCGGCTCCGCGTTGATGGCGTACTGGATCGTCGGCGCGATCGGGTTGTCGTTGCCAGCGGTCGCGTAGCCGTGGAACACCTTCTTGACGATCTCTTCGCGGTCGAAGGCGAACTTGATTGCGTTGCGGACGTCCGGGTTGTCGAACGGCGCCACCGTCACATTCATGACGAACACGTTGTGCCCGTATCCAGTCACTTCCGTGACGTTGATGTCCGGGTTCTTTTTCAGCAGGTTCACGGTCTTGAGATCGCAGCGATCCATGAAGTGGATTTCGCCCGACGTCAGCGCGTTGGTGCGTGCTGCGACGTCCGCGATAACCTTGAATTCGACGTCGTCGAAATAGGACGTGCCGTAGAAATTCTCGAACCGCTTCAGCTTCGCGCCGACACCGGGCTCGAACTTTTCGATCATGTAGGGGCCGGTGCCGACACCCGATTCCCAATCCACCTTGCCGTCGGCCTTCGCCGGCATCGTCTTCAGGTGATAATCGCTGGCATAGAAGGGAAAGTCCGCATTGCCGCCCTTCAGCGTGAAGACGATGTTGTCGCCGTCCGCCTTGATTTCCTCAATCGTGTCGACGACTGATTTCGCGGCCGACTTCGAATCCGGGCCCATATGGTGCTTGTAGGATGCAACAACGTCCTCGGCGGTGACGTTCTTGCCGTTGTGGAATGTGGCGCCCTTGCGCACCTTGAAGACCCACTTCTTCGCGCCATCCGAGGGCTCGAAACTCTCGGCCAGATCGCCGACGATATTGCCCTTCTCGTCCATCTGCGTGAGGCTGTTGCCCGATGCGCCCCAGCCGACCGTACCCGTCATCTGGTCCGGATAGGTCGCGGGATCAAGCGAGTCAGTGCTCGCACCATGGCTGAGGCCAATCTTGAAGGTACCGCCCTTCTTCGGCTCCTGCGCATAACCGGCCCGGCTCAGGACACCGCTCGCCAATGCCGTCGAAACACCGAGGGCGGTGGCGCGACGCATGAAATCACGCCGCGAAACGCGCTTCGCGAAGGCGGCTTGTTGCAACTCTTCCCATTGATTCATTCTGTCTCTCCCTAACGGCCGAACCAGCCGACCCTATGCCGACCGGCGGCGAACCCTGATGAAATCGTCCACCCGCTTTTGCCGCGGTGGCTCTCGTTCTTGTGTTTTCATCAATAGGGTGATGCCGGGACCGCACTTGATGAATTTCGACATCGGTCCACTGCTATGCGACAGATTGGCCAAATCGCGGAAGATTTCCGACAGGCAGGCAAATCAAGGCGTGCCGAAGGCCCGCCCGATCGCGGCGCAGCAGTATTTCAGCTCGTTCGCCGCCGCTTCGGAAAGATGAAGCAATCTCAGATAGGTATGGGGCAGGCCCTTGCCGTTCGTATAATCGCAAGTTATGCCAGCATGACGTAAACGCTCAACATAGGTTTCGCCGTGGGGCTGAATCGGATCCAATTCGGCCGTGGCAACGCAGGCCGGCGGGAGGCCAACGAAGGACGTGGCGGAAAGAGGCATGGCATATGAATTGTTGGAGAGGTCCTGACCCCCGAAATATGCCGACACATAGTGCCCGACGGATTCAGGCGATACGCCGCCCGACGTGCCGTCGGCGACCCGAGTGGTCAAAGCCGGATAGATGAGAGTCTGATGGCAGATGCGCGGGCCGCCATGGTCACGGATCCACAGGCACAAGCCGGCTGCGAGATTGGCACCGGCACTGTCACCGCCAACGGCGAGCCTTTCCGCATCGAGGCTGAGCGCAGCCGCTTCCGAAGCGACCCATTCGACCGCCGCCAGGCAATCCATCAAGGCGTCGGGAAAGACATGTTCCGGGGCAAGCCGGTAATCGAGCGAGAGGACGGCAGCACCCGTTCCTTCGCAAATCCGCGCCGTCGCAAGGTCATGGCTGTCGGGCGACCCGAGTATCCAGCCGCCGCCGTGGAAATAGACCAGGATCGGCAGTGGCTTCGTTCCGGCAGCCTTCGGCCGATAGAGAAGGCCGCGCCGCTGGCCGCCAGGGCCCGGCACCGCCACCTCTTCCACCCGCACCGTTGCCGGGTGCGGCGCGTGGTACCGCTGCCAGTATTCGTCGTAGATTCGGCGCTGCTCCGCCATCGGCAGGGCGTCATAGGCCGGCGTGAAGACGTTGTCGCTGTCGACGATAAAGGCGGCAACGGCGGCATCCGCCGGGGCAATCTGGTTGGTCATCGCGAAATTCCGGGCTCTTGCGTCGGCCGCATTCGACACTGCATCATGAGATCGGGCAACATCTTTTGAGCATGCCAGGATCGCTCGCCGATACAGCCAAGGCCATGAAACCGACAAACGCGAACGACCAGCCCGTGACAATCGGCTTCCTGCTGATGCCGCTCTTTTCCATGATGGCCTTCGTTTCGGCGATCGAGCCGCTGCGTGTCGCCAACCGCATGGCCGAACGCCAGCTCTATCGGTGGGAAGTGCTGTCGGTTGACGGCGGTCCTGTCACGGCTTCAAACAACATGTCTCTCGCCGCCGATCATTCCATCGCCGACCATCCGCCCTACCCGATGGTCGCCATCTGCGCCAGCTTCAACCCGCTGCGCCATTTCGATTCAGCCCTGAAGCAATGGCTACAGCGACAGAACGCGGCCGGCGTCGAGCTCGGCGCGATGGACACCGGCGCCTTCCTGCTCGCCCGTGCCGGCCTGCTCGACGGCTACCGCGCGACGACGCATTGGGAAAGTCTCGACAGCTTCGCCGAGGCGTTCCCAAAGGTCGAAGTCGAGAATGCGCTCTTTGTGATGGATCGTAACCGCTGGTCCTGCGCCGGCGGCACGGCATCGCTCGATCTCATGCTGCACATGATCCGGCGCCAGCACGGCCACCGCATCGCGGCCGCTGTATCCGAGCAATTCATTCACCCGGAAATCCGCAGCCCGGGCGACCGACAGCGTATGGAGCCCAAGGAACGTCAGGGCATCAGCCATGCCGGTCTTTCGCGCGTCATCAAGTTGATGGAAGCGCGGCTCGAGGAGCCGGTCGTCAGCGCCGAACTCGCCAAGGCCGCCGGCATGTCGCTGCGCCAGCTAGAGCGTCTCTTTGACCGGCATTTCGGCATGTCACCCCGCCGCTACTATCTCGATCTCCGCCTGCAGCGGGCGCGCTCCATGTTGCAATATACCGACATGTCGATTGTCGAGGTGGCGGTCGCCTGCGGCTTCGGCTCGGCCGCCCATTTTTCCCGCTCCTACCATGGCTGGGCGGGCAAGGCGCCAAGTGCCGAGCGGCGCCGTCCGGCCCTCGGGATCATGCCGGCTCTTCGCTAGTGCGAGAGTTTGTGCTATGTCGATATCAGTCAATCGCTTGTCGAAATGCGTCAACACCATGACAGGGCGCCGCGCCAGCATCCCCGCCATTCCAGATTCTTCACGCCGCAACGAAAGAGTTGAGCCATGAATTACGAAGTAATCGTCACTTGCGCCGTCACCGGCGCCGGCGACACGGTCGGCAAGCATCCGGCCATTCCGGTGACGCCGAAGCAGATCGCCGATGCCGCGATCGAGGCCGCGAAGGCCGGCGCCACGGTGGCGCACTGCCATGTGCGCGACCCGGAAACCGGCAAGGGCAGCCGCGACGTGAACCTCTACCGCGAAGTCGTTGACCGCATCCGCTCCTCTGGCACGGACGTCATCCTCAACCTCACCGCCGGCATGGGCGGCGATCTCGAGATCGGCCCCGGCGAGGATCCGTTCAAGTTCGGCAAGGCGACCGATCTTGTCGGCCCGATCACGCGCCTCGCCCATGTCGAAGCGCTGCTCCCCGAAATCTGCACGCTGGATTGCGGCACGCTCAATTTCGGCGACGGCGACTACACCTACATCTCGACGCCGAACATGCTGCGCGCCGGCGCAAAGAAGGTGCAGGAACTCGGCGTGAAGCC
>CAZUAL010000032.1:0-9553 GCA_964618305.1 uncultured Dongia sp.
TCGGCCGGAAACTCGGTGTCCACCACCTTGCCCGACTGGCCGATCATCTCGGGCGTCACCACGATCCCAGAAATAGCGCCAGCCGGTCGGTTCTTATCTGATGTCATTTTCTGTTCAGTCAAGTATACAATCGCCACGTAATTCCTAGATCATTGCCAAGAACAATCATGGAACATCCGTGCGCCGCCTCTTGCCGCCCCCACCCCGACCCTCCCCTTGAAGGAAGAGGGAAGCGGACCGCGTTTGCGGATGTGGCGCGCTTAGGGATAGGTCGGGGCGACGCCGCTGCCGGTGGAGGGGAGATTGGCGCCGCTGCCATCCACGTCATATTGCACGATGGCGCCGATATTGTTCGGGCCGATCACATAATTGATCTTGAACGTGTCGTTGGGCGCCGTCGGATCAAGCACGAAGCCGCTTTCGACCAGATGGAAGCCTTGCTCGAACGGATTGATCAAGAGCGGGATCGAGGTCGTGAAGGCACCGGCCGTACAGGTGGTGCAATTGAGCTGCAGATTGCCGGTGAAGCTGCGTTCAGCCAAGTTCAACGTGTAGTCGATGCCATAATTGCCGCCACCCGAGGGGCCAGCGAAGAAGATGGGCGCGGTATCGGTGTA
Source organism: uncultured Dongia sp. (assembly GCA_964618305.1). Lineage (GTDB taxonomy): Bacteria > Pseudomonadota > Alphaproteobacteria > Dongiales > Dongiaceae > Dongia. The sequence continues at coordinate 618 of CAZUAL010000032.1, forward strand.
GTAGCGCACTTGGCGGACAGGCAGATTGCTAGTCGCCTCGAAAGTGTCGTTGCCGTCGAGATGGTCGGCGAGTTCGAAGTCGCGCTGATTGAGCGAGAGCGGCAAGCCTTCCTGCGCCGGCTGGCCGGAAAGCCCGACAATGGCGCGCCCGTCGACCCCTGCCGGCCCCTTGCGTTCAATGGCACTCACATCTCCGATGGATGGAAAGAGGCCCGAAAAGTTCCGCTCGACGCTGTCCGTCAGCTGTTCTGGCGGTGTGATGCTGCCATCGCTGCCAATCTCGACGAAGTATCCGGCGCGCGTGAGCTTCGCTTCGCCTTTCGGCGTCTTGAGGGTAATTTCGCTCGGCTTCTTGCCAGCGCTGTTCTCTTCGCCGCTGCCGGAGAGGGCGATGACGCAGGTGGCGGCGCAGGCGCCGATAACCGTTGTACCGCGAATGGTGAGAACGGCGTTGGGAAGCTGCAGCGTCGTTCCTTCCGGATTGCCGCGTGCGATGGCGCCGGTCACGAGCCGGAAGGCGCCCTTGGCGATGGACGCGTTGAGCGCATTCTTGTTTGTATTCGTCGGGTCGAAAACGAATTCGTCGATGGTGAGCTCTGCTTCCGGCCCCAGCGTGAACGCGGATTCATCGAGCAGCATGATCTGCAGGCGTGATTCCTTGCCGGTCGAAATACCATCGCCCATGACGATGCCGTCACCGGAGGCGACAGAGACCGGCGCGACGATCTGTTTGGCGGGCGAGACAAGCCCGACCTCGCCCGTGACAGCGCCGGCGACGCCGGCGGGCGTGCCGATCTCGGCCATCGCGGCCCGGGGCGACATGGCCAGTGGCAACGCGGCGACTGCAAGCAGCAGCATGGCGGTCTTCAACGTGCGGTCCATGATCATGCTCCTAACTCTTGGCAAGGAAGTGAGGCACCATCCCCGTCAGAATTCCCAGCGCTTGCTGATGGTCAGGCCAGCGCGCACATTGTCGTATTCGTAGTTCGTGATGTTCGAATCCGTCCGGTAATACTCCCCGTAAGCGGCGACCGTCAGGCCGTCGAGGGCTGCGGGCCATTTATCGGCACCAAACAGGGTCTGTACCGGCACACCCAGCGTCATGCGGGCGCGGTAGATCCAATCATCGCGCTTGGTGGCGCCGGTGATCGGATCGGCCATGTCGTAATTGTCATATTCGCCGAAGAGATCGGTCATGAGATAGGCACCGCCGCCGATCAGCCAAGTATGGTTGATATTGAGCCGCTCGCCTACATAGCTTTCCCATTCGGAATCGGAATTGTAGCCATGATGGGTGGCGCTGACGGTGAGGCGATGATCCGTCCCGATATAGAAATCGGCGCCGACGGTAATGCCGACATCGCCGCCCGACTGCAGATCTCCCGCGGGATAGAGCGTCGTGTTGCTGTAGTCGACCCAGTTGATGTCACCGCGCAGCCACAGATTGACCGGATCGTTGATGCGCATGTCGGCGCGCAAGCTGCCGCCGATGCTGTCGATATAGCTGTCGCCACCCAGGAACAGATGGTCATAAGTCAGCGTCGGCGTCAGGAACACAGCGCCGAATTCGAAGCGTCCGCCGGCCTGCGCCGTGAGATCGATCGTATCGAAATCGTCGAGCTGGAACTGATCGGCGCCGTAGGCCGTGAGCGAGGCGAACAATGTGTTGCGCCCTTGCGTCGGCAGATCATGCTCGATCTCAAAGCGGACCATGCCGGTCAGGCTGTGATCGTCTTCTTTCTTGCCATCGCCGGTGAGATCGAAGTTGCCGAGAAAGGTGCGCACCTGTCCTGAGTCAGGGACGCCGGCACGGTTGGTGTCGTATTGATAGCCGACGCTGGTAAGGAGCGTCATGCGTGTCTTCTGGTCGCGCCGGTCGAGTTCGGCGGCGTAGCGCTCGATGCCGCGCCTCAGATCCGGATTAAGCTCAAGTGTCAGCAGGTCCGCGAATTCCTTCTGCGCCTCGCGCAGATTGTCGAGGCGGTAGAGGACGATCGCGCGCAGGGCGCGAATGTTGGGTTCCTTCGGGGCGAGAAGAATCAGGCGGTCCAGCGTCGCCGACGCGCCGAGGAGGTCGGACTTGCGGATCTGACTAATGGCGTAGAGGTAGGAGAGCTCGATATTGTCGGGATCGGCGAAGACCTGGTCGTAGGTGACGGTTTTAGTGTCGGGAAGCCCGTCCTGCGTTTCGGCAAGGGCTCCGGTCGAAGCCATCGCCCCTAGAACAAGTGCTGCCAGTGCGGTCGTCGCCCGATGAATAAGTTGCTGCTGTCCGCGGCGCGTTTGCCCACGCGTCATTCGGCTTCCCCTTAAGCTTGGCGTGCTAACGATGCGAGGCATTCGGCAGCCGTCCCCCACCCGAATCACCCCGATCACCCTGAAATCTTTCGACACTCTACGCGCTCGGTGGCCTTCCCGCACCCATTCTTCCGTGGAAGAAGATCGGTTTTTAGTCCCTTCCTGTTGTAAGAACGTCCCAATCCGGCCAGTTTGCGCCGCCCGGCGGCTTGACCCGGAGCGCCCGATCGCGCCATATCCGCCAATAAATCTGAGGAAACTGCTCAACTATCTAGGGGTGACGTTGTGCCGATCTTGCTGGGTCTCGATACGGGGGGTACCTATACCGATGCCGTGCTGTTCGATCAGGCGGGCAAGGGCGCGGATCAGAAGGGCGGCGTGCTTGCGACCGCCAAGGCGCTGACCACCAAGCACGATTTGGCGATCGGCCTCAAAGGTGCCATCGAGGCCGTGTTGCCGCGCCTGCCGGCAGGTGTGGCGCCCGCCGATATCGCGCTCGTCTCCATGTCGACCACCCTTGCCACCAACGCCATCGTTGAAGGCCATGGCGCGCCGATCTGCCTGATCCTGCTCGGCTACGAGGAAAAGGCGCTGGAGCGCGCCGGACTGAAGCCGGCCTTGGGCACCGATCCCGTCATCTTCGCCGGTGGCGGGCATCGGCCCACGGGCGACGAGCAGGCGCCGCTTGAGATCGAGAAGGTGCGCGCGGCGATCCTGGCGCACGCGCCGAAGGTCGCGGCTTTTGCCGTCTCCGGCTATTTCTCGGTCCGCAATCCGGCCCACGAAATCGCCGTGCGTCAGATGATTCGCGATCTCACCGACAAGCCGGTCAGTTGTGGCCACGAACTCACCTCGAAGCTCGATGCGCCGCGCCGCGCCCTCACGGTAGCGCTCAACGCGCGTCTCATCCCCCAATTGCAGCAGCTCATTCGCGCCGTCGGCTCGCTCCTCACCGAAAAGGGCATCAATGCGCCGCTGATGGTGGTGAAGGGCGACGGCTCGCTCATTGATCAGCAGGTGGCGCTGACCTGTCCGGTCGAAACCATTCTCTCGGGGCCGGCGGCAAGTCTTGTCGGCGCGCGGCACCTTTCCGGCGCCGATACCGTGATGGTCTCCGACATGGGCGGCACGACGACGGATATCGCCATGCTGCGGGGCGGCCGGCCGGTCCTCAATAAGGAAGGCGCCGTCGTCGGCGGCTGGCGCACGATGGTGGAAGCGGTGGCTGTCCACACGTTCGGCCTCGGCGGCGACAGCGAGGTGCGCATCGACGAACATCACGGCTTCATGGTGGGACCGCGCCGCGTGGTGGCCTTGAGCCTGCTCGCGCATCTCTATCCCAGTGTCCTGGACAAGCTGCGCCAGCAGGCGGCCAATGAAGACATGATGGCCTATCGCGGCCAGTTCGCGCTGCGCCAGCGGCCGCTCGATACGGGTGCCGAAGGGCTGACCGACGGGCAGATGAAGGTCTGGGAAGCATTGGCCGACGGACCGGTGGCGCTGGCCGACCTCATCCACAGCCCGGCCATCGGCCGGAACCTCGCGCGTCTCGTCGATCGCGGTCTCGTCATCATCTCCGGGCTCACGCCTTCAGATGCGGCCCATGTGTTGGGGCGGCAATCGAGCTGGTGCCGCGAGGCGGCCGAAATCGGCGCCGAGCTTTTCCTGCGCCGCACGCCGCATGCCGGCTGGGTGCCGCCGGAATCAGGCAAGGCCCTCGCCGAAGCGATCGTCGAACAGGTCGTGCTGCAATCGGGTCGGGTCATCCTGGAGACCTCGCTCGCCGAGCAGGCCGGGATCGACCATCATCATTGGGGCACACTCGGGCGCTATCTCGTCGATCGCTCGCTCAGCGCGGAGCAATCGCCGAACGATCTTCTCGAGGCGGCACTCAAGCTCAATTTCCCGCTGGTGGCGATCGGCGCACCCGTCGGCTCCTATTACGGCGAAATCGCGCGGCGCCTGCGCACCGAGCTCATCATCCCGCCCAATGCCGATGTGTCGAATGCGGTTGGCGCCGTGGCAGGCGGCATCATGCAGCGTGTGGCCATTACCATCACCCAGCCCACAGAAGGCGTCTTCCGCGCGCACCTGCCGAGCGGGCTCAAGGATTTCATCGACCTTGAGGCGGCAGCGGCCTTTGCCCGCGATGTCGCCGCTGCGGAGGCCGAAGCGATGGCCCGGAAAGCCGGCGCCAGCGATGTCGAACTCAATCATGAACGCGAGGACAAGGTCTTTGAGCAGCCAGGCGGCCTCAAGATCTTCATGGAATCGCTGGTGGCGGCGACGGCCTTCGGCCGGCCGGCGCTTGCCCATGGCTGATTGATCCCGCGACCATTGCCGGCCGGAAGTCTGCCGCGCGCGTTTGCCATTGCCAAACAGTGAGGCGGATCACACTCCGCTATATTGTCCTTATGCCCCTCGTGAGGCGCATCACAAGGCCGCGGGGCTGGTGCTGACGGGCCGATCCTGCTCATATATATGGGGGGACGACAAAAATTGCGCGCATTGGCGCGCGTTGGCGCAAGTGGGATGACAGCATCATGACGCGTATCAGCAATTCACGCCGCCCGGTCTCTCTCCTGGCAATCGCCTTTGCCCTGGGAATCGGTCTGGGAATGGGCCAGCCGGCCTGGGCGGAGCGTTCCGACGACAATCCAATCCAGCCAAACGCAGCGGATGCTGCCACGGTGACGGCTCCGGCGCGAGTTGCCGGCCTTGACGACACGCTGATGGCATTGGCCAAGGACCCGATGTTCGACGGGCTCAATGTCGATTGGGCGGGGCTCCTCAATTACTATGACGAGCATGGCGGGGTCGCGCTGTTCACGACGCCGACCGGCTTCTCGCCGCTCGGCGAAGGTGTGCGGGCACGCGTGCCGCAATCAGCCGCCGCCGGACTTAAAGTGCCGGCGCCGGTTCTGGCGGCCATCGCCGCGCTGTCCGTGCCCAATTCGCCCGAGACGCAAGCCCACGCCGAAGCGCTGCTCGCAGCGGCCTTTATCGGCACGGCGGTCGATGCGACGACGGTGATGGGCGACAGTGACACGAATGGCGCCCTGGTGCTCGACAAGGCCGTCCGGTCGCTGGCCAAAGCCCAGGACGGGGTCAAAAACCTGCTCGACGAGGAATTGCCGACCTACTACCGCTTCTGGTCGATGCTCAATTATCTCCCCCAGCAGATCGCCTATCTGGAAAAGGGCGGCTGGCCGCGCGTGCCCAGCGTCAAGAAGCTGGAGCCCGGGCAGAGCAACGATGTGGTTGGCGCCCTGCGTGCCCGCTTGAGCGTCACCGGTGAGCTTGCCGCCGCTGATATGGGCAGCGACAATGTCTACGATCCCAAGCTGGCGGCGGCGGTCGAGCTCTTTCAGCGCAATCACGGCCTCAACGATGACGGCGTCATCGGCGCGCGCACCATCGAGGAGATGAATGTCAGCGCCGAGAACCGCGTGCGCCAGATCCTGCTCAACCTCGAGCGCATGCGCGAGGAAGGCCCGAAGTTCGAACAGCGCCACCTCATCGCCAACATTCCCTCGCAGGAAGTGAAGGTGATCGAGGACGGCAAGGTCACCTTTTACACCAAGGCGATCTTCGGCAAGCTGGAGCGCAAGTCGCCGACCCTCTCCTCGGTTATCCACACGGTGAAGCTCAACCCGGACTGGACGGCGCCGGCGAAGATCGCCGCGATTGATGAAGTGAAGCGCGAGCGCGCCAATCCGGGCTTCCTAGAAGCCAAGGGTTTCACCATTTACGATCGCAGCGGCAATGTCGTGAGCCCCAATGCCATCGACTGGCATGACGTGGGGCCGGGCAATTTCCCCTACACGCTGAAGCAGGCGCCGGGGCCGGAAAATGCGCTGGGTCCGGTGAAGTTCGACTTCCCCAACGATCATGCCGTCTTCCTGCACGGCACGCCGACGGTGAAGCTGTTCGACAAGCAGGACCGCTTCTTCAGCTCCGGCTGCGTGCGCACGCAGAAGCCCGTCGATCTCGCGAAATTCGTGCTTTCGGATGATCCGGAATGGCCCGCCGCGCGCATCGACGAGGTGTTGAATTCGGCCAAGACGACGTTGGTGCCGCTGAAGCGGCCGCTGCCCGTCCACATCACCTACATGACCGCCTGGGTCGACGAGGATGGCGTGATGCAGTTCCGCAAGGACGCCTATTCCTACGACGACCTGCCGAACCTGCCCAGCACCATTACCGAGCAGATGGTGGCGTCGAACGAGCCGCTGGAGACGAACCGCAAGACGCCCGGCATCCAAGAGGGCCGCGGCAAATGAGCTTGCGGTACGCCGGATTCCTCGCCCTTTCACTCACCTTCCTGATGCCGTCGGCCTATGCCGACGGCATTGCCGGTCTCAAGGCCTACGAGGCCGGCGACTACGCGACGGCGCTCAAGGAGTTCATGCCGCTCGCTGAAGCTGGCCAGCCCTCGGCCCAGGCCGCGATCGGGCAGATGTATCTCGACGGCCATGGCGTGCCGCAGGATCCGGCTCAGGCGGCGCTCTGGCTGGAAAAGGCTGCGAACGGCGGCAATGCCCGCGCCCGGGCGCAGATCGGCGCGCTCTACGCCACCGGCACCGGCGTGCCGCAGGATGAGATGAAGGCCTCGTACTGGCTCCTGAAGGCGGCCAACCAGAATGTCCGCCAGTCGCAGCGCTTCATGGCTTTCCGCTTCTATGAAGGCCGGGGCGTGCCGAAAGATCTGGCGCAGAGCTTCCTTTATTCGGCCCTTTGCGCCCGTCAAGGTGACACGGATTGCCAATCGTTGATGAACCTGCTCGCCACGCAGATGACGCCCGACGAGCAGGCGCGCGCGCAGATCATGCTGCAATCCTGGCAGCCCAGCAGCAATTAGCTCCACCAATGTGAATCACCGTCGCGTTAGCGCCACCGCCTTGTGGCGGTGGCCGTGCTATCATGCGCGCGGGCTGTGATTTTCAGCATCGTGTTTTCCTGCGAGGTTCCGGGTCATGGAAGAGTTGTTCGAGGTCATCGGCGGTCTCTTCGTCTTCATCTTCGGGTCGTTCTTCGGCCTCATCATGCCGATTATCGCCATCATTTCCTGGCGGCGCGGCGTGCGGCTGGAACGGGATCTGGAATCCGTGCGCCGCGAACTGGCGCAGATGCGCAAAGCCCTCGCCGAAGCCGCCGCAAGGACCGAGGAGGTGGGCTTCGTTACCTCGATCACGCCTTCCGACATTGTAACGGAGGTTCCCATCGAGATTCCGCCTTCGGTGCCCGCGGAAATGCCGCCGCAGATGGCAGCGCCGGAAGTCACAGTGGAGGGAGCTTCGGCTGCGCCCGAACCTCTTATCCCGGCCACTGCCGAACCGGAGCCGAGGCCGGCGCCCATGCCGGAAAGGACGCCGAAGGATTTCGAAGGCAAGCTCGGCGGCCGCATCTATGGCTGGCTGGGTGGCGTGGCGCTCGCCTTCGCCGGCATCTTCCTGGTGAAGTATTCGATCGAGCAGGGCTGGCTCTCGCCATCGGTCCGTGTGGGGCTCGGCATTCTCTTCGGTCTCGTTCTTCTAGGCGTCGCGCAGTGGATGCGCACGCAGTCGAACAATCTTTCGCAGGCGCTGACCGCCGCGTCCGTCGCGGTGCTCTATGCCAGCCTTTTCGCGGCGACGGCACTCTACGATCTGGTGGCGCCGGCCTTCGCTTTCGTCGTGCTCGCCGGCCTGACCTTTGCCGCGATCGCATTGGCGCTCCGCGAAGGGCCGTTCGTGGCGCTCGTCGGCTTTGCCGGCGGGTTCCTTACCCCGGCCTTCGTCTCGACGGGCGAGCCCAATCTTCCCGTTCTTTTCGGTTTTCTCTTTCTGCTGCAGCTGGGCGGCCTTGTCCTCCTGCACAAGCGCGGCTGGTGGTATCAGGCGGCGATCGCCAATGGCGGCGGGCTGCTCTGGGCGGCCTTCGCCGCTTCAGCGATCGGCCTACAGGACGATGTGGGCGGGCTCTATGCCATCCCGCTCTTTCTGATCGCGACCTCCTGGACGGCGATCTGGGCGTTGGAAGCGCGCGGTGGGGCCCTGCGCTCGGTGGAAATGATCTGGACGACACGCGGCACGTCGGTCGCCTGCTTCGCGCTGATGGCGCTCTATCTCGCGCGCTTCGACTATCAGGCGGTCGATTGGGCCTTCGCCCTCGTCATGCTCGGCGCCCATCTGGTTGCCGCGCGCCGCTGGTCGGCAGAGGATGTGCCGGCTTTCATCGGCGCCGCGATCCTTGTCGTCGCCTATGCCATCTGGCCGTCGGTGCAATGGGATGCGGTCAGTGCCGCCCTCATCGACCGCAGCGGCGAAGTGATCATCGTCGGTCTCGTCTTTGGCGCGGCGCTGACATTCGGTGCCTGGTACTTCGCATTTGGCGCAAGGCATCCGACGCGCTGGGCGGGCCTATCGGTGCTGGGCTCGGCCTTCATCTTCGGCGGCGCCTATCTGCAACTGCGCCACCATCAGTTCCTTCTTTCCTGGCCCATCATCGCCGTCCTCATCGCGGTCGTTCACATGGGTTTGGCGCAGCGGCTCGATCATCTGCGGCGGGCGGATCAAGCCTATGTCGGTGCCTTCGCGCTGCATTTCCTCGCCTGGAACCGCGGCAGTTTCACGGTCTACGGACAGGATCCGGAGTTC
>CAZUAL010000032.1:9563-20000 GCA_964618305.1 uncultured Dongia sp.
CTGCATTGCCTCGCCGTCTCGGGCTTCATCGCCATCGCCATTCCGATGGAACTCGAAAAGGCTTGGATCCCTGTCGCCTGGTCGTTCGAGCTGCCGCTCGTCGCCTGGGTGGCGAATCGGCTGGATCTCGCCTGGCTTCGCCGCGCCGTCTGGGCCGGCATGGCCTTGATCCTGGGGAGCATCTGGTTCTCTAGCTTTCCGGCAGGCGACACGCTCATCTTCAACTGGCTGCTCTACGGCTTGGGTATTCCGCTTGGAAGCTTCGTGGTGACGTCCTATCTGCTGGTGCCGACGCCGGAACAGACGCTGCGACGGGCGCTGCAGGTGGCGGCTTCGGTCCTTGGCTTCGGACTGTTGGGGCTCGAGGTCGATCACTTCTTCACTCATATCAGCATTGAAGATCCGTCGTTCCTCATCCATGCCGGTCAGGCGATCGCCTGGCTTGTCGTGGCGCATCTCCTTCTCGTCGTCGGCGACAAGCGCCGGGCGCCCGTGCTCTACGACGCAGCACTGGTGGTGGCGGGCATCGCGGGTCTCTGGTTCCTGGCCTTTCCGCTCTTCTTCGAGCATCCGCTGTTCAATTCGATCGATGTTGGTGAAACGCCGTTCTTCAACCGCATCACCGCGGTCTACGGCATTCCCTGCCTGCTTGCCCTTGCCTTGGCCGGGTCATTGATGCGGCGCGCCGATCTTGGAGCGAAGGGGCGCATCGGCTACCGGATCGCCGGCATCTATGGCCTTGTCCTCGGCTTCGTCTGCGTCAGCCTGCTAGTCCGGCAGCTAGAGCACGGCGCAAGCATCGCCATTTCGATCTTCAGCGGGCCGCTGGTGACCGATGCCGAGCTCTATGGCTACTCGGCGGCCTGGACGCTCTACGGTGTTGCCCTGCTGGGGCTGGGGGTACGGCTCAAATCGCAGCCGCTGCGCTATGCCTCGGCGGCGGTCGTGCTGCTGACCGTGCTCAAGGTCGGGCTCATCGACGCGTCGGGCCTGACCGGCCTCTACCGTGTCGCAAGCTTCCTCGGCCTCGGCGTGGCCTTGATCGGCATCGGCTATCTCTACCAGCGTATCCTGTTCCGCACCGGTACTAAGTAGCACTGGGCCGAGGGGGTTATTCCTCGACCCAGGCCACGCGCAGGATGTTTGTGGAGCCCGGTGTGCCGAGCGGCACGCCGGCGGTCACCACGATGCGCTCGCCGACCTTGGCGAAATCCTCGCGCAGCGCGATGCGGGTCGCTTTCTCGGCCATCTCGGAAAAGCGCTTGAGGTCGGCCGTCACGACGCAATGCGTGCCCCAGACGAGTGCCATGTTGCGCGCCGTCTCCAGCTTCGAGGTCAGGCACATGATCGGCACGGCCGGCCGTTCGCGCGCCATGCGCAGGCCCGTCGAGCCGGAAGTCGTGTAGCTGACGATCGCCGCCACCGAAAGAGTCTGCGCCACCTGTGCGGCTGCCTGACTGATGGCGTCCGATTCCGTCGCCGAGTGATCGAGGCGCTGCGCCTCGAGGATGCGGCGATAGAAAGGGTCGCGCTCCACGCGCTCGGCGATGCGGTTCATCATGGCGACCGATTCCAGCGGGAACTTGCCGCTGGCCGTCTCGGCGGAAAGCATGACGGCATCGGCGCCGTCATAGACGGCGGTCGCCACGTCGGAGGCTTCGGCGCGGGTCGGCGTCGGCGCGTTCACCATGGAATCGAGCATCTGGGTCGCCACCACCACGGGTTTTCCGGCCAGGCGGCAGGCGGCGATAATGCGCTTCTGCAGGCCCGGCACGTCTTCCGCCGGCATCTCGACGCCGAGATCGCCGCGCGCCACCATGATGGCGTCAGAGAGATCGACGATTTCCTCCAGCCGCTCGATGGCGGCGGGTTTTTCCAGCTTGGCGATGATGCGCGCGCGTCCGGCGATGAGTTTTCTCGCTTCAGCCACATCTTCCGGCCGTTGCACGAAGGAGAGGGCGATCCAGTCGGCGCCGAGATCAAGCGCGAAATTGAGATCGGAGCGGTCCTTCTTGGTGAGCGGCGAGAGCGGCAGCACCACGTCCGGCACGTTGACGCCCTTGCGGTCGGAAAGCTTGCCGCCGATCTCCACGTCGCACTCGGCGGCATCCTTGGCGGCCTTGCACACGCGCATGCGCAGCTTGCCGTCATCGAGCAGCAATGTGACGCCCGGCTTCAGCGCTGAGAGAATCTCCGGATGCGGCAAGGGTGCGCGCCACTGGTCGCCCGGACTGGTGTCGAGATCGAAGCGGAACTTCTGTCCCGCTTCCAGCTGCACGCTGCCATTCTCAAACTCGCCGACGCGGAGTTTCGGCCCCTGCAGATCGACCAGTACGCCGATCGGGCGCTTCGTCGATTGCTCGATCCCGCGGATCGTGTCGTAGCGCTTCTTGTGATCGGCGTGGCTGCCGTGGGAGAAGTTGAGGCGAAAGACGTCAACGCCGGCGAGGAACAGGGCTTCGATTTCCGCCTGGGTGGACGAGGCGGGGCCGAGTGTCGCGACGATCTTTACCTTGCGTTGCCGTCTCATGAGATCAACAGGTCTTTCTTGTTATTTGATCAGGATGACTCGGATATCATTGACATTCGTTCGGGTCGGCCCGGTGACAATGAGGTCACCCAGGCCGGAGAAGAATCCGTAGCCATCATTGTTGGCCAGCATGGCCTTGGCACTCAAGCCCTTATCGGCGGCGCGGGCGATGCTATCCGGGGTCAGCACGGCGCCGGCATTGTCCTCGGTGCCGTCGATCCCGTCACTGTCGCCGGCGGCGGCATAAATGCCGGCCTGGCCGTTCAGGGCCACCGCCAAGGCGAGGAGGAATTCGGCATTGCGACCGCCGCGGCCCTTGCCCCGCACCGTCACCGTCGTTTCGCCGCCTGAGATGACGGCCACGGGCTTTGGCGCCGGCTGGCCGTGCTTGGCGATCTGGCGCGCAATTCCGGCATGGACCAGGGCCACATCCCGCGCCTCGCCTTCGAGGTCGCCAAGGATCAGCGGGCGATAGCCGGCCTTCTCGGCAACCGCCGCCGCGGCATCGAGCGCCGCCTGCGGTGTTGCCAGCATGCGGATCTCGCCACCTGAGAGGCGCGGATCGCCGGGCTTTGGCGTTTCGCAGTCGGGGTTGGTCAGATGCGCCTTCACGGCCGGCGGCATGTCGATGCCGTACTTGGCGAAGACCGCGATCGCGTCCTCGCGCGTCGACGGGTCCGCGACCGTGGGACCGGAGCCGATGACCGATGGATCGTCGCCCGGCACGTCGGAGATGAGCAGGGTCAGAACCTTGGCCGGATGCGCGGCGGCGGCAAGCCGGCCGCCCTTGATGGCGGAGAGGTGTTTGCGCACGCAATTCATCTCGGCGATGTTGGCGCCCGACTTCAGCAACGCCTTGTTGACCGCCTGCTTGTCGGCCAGGGTCAGCCCTGCGCCCGGCAGCGCCAGAAGAGCCGAGGCACCGCCGGAGATGAGGCAGAGGACCAGATCGTCGGCGCCTAATCCCTGCACCTTGGCGAGGATGCGCTTGGCCGCTTCCTGCCCCTTTGCATCGGGCACCGGATGCGCCGCCTCGACCACTTCGATCGACCGGCAGGGAAGGCCATGCTCGTAACGCGTCAGCACCAGCCCGTCGATATCACCGCTCCAGGCCTCCTCGACGGCGCGCGCCATCGATGCTGCTGCCTTGCCGGCGCCGACGACGATGACGCGGCTCTTGGGGCGCGGGGGCAGGTGGGGCGCCAGAATCTTCAATGGATCGACGGCGGCGACTGCGGCGGCAAAAATCTGCCGCAGAATCTCTGTCTCGGTGGCGCTCACTCTCATCCCCTGCTTGGTCTTCGGCTGCCCGGCTTTGCCGGGACAGTAGAAAGCAGGCGCCCTGCGGGTCAAGCAGCGAGGCGACGCAAACCCGCCCCCCGGCGGCGAAAAGGGCGCTATTCCGCTGCTATCGGCTGGGCGGACGCTGGCGCCGGCTTGGCCATGAAAATGCCGACCAGCACGATGACGCCACCCAGGATCTGCCAGGGCCCGAGCGCTTCGCCCAGCAGAATCCAGGCGAAGACGGCCGAGGCGAGCGGGTTGATGAGGAGGGTGAGCGATGAGAAGGCGGCCGGCAGGTGCGCCACCGCCCAGTTGATGAGGCTCTGCCCGATCGTCTGGCTGACGAGGGCGAGACCCAGCACGGCGCCCCAGCCCGTAAGGCTCACGGGCAGAATGCGATCCTCGGTCAGGAGGCCAACCGGCAGCAGCACAAGGCTTGCCGTGGCCGATCCCCACAGCATCACCTGCGCGGTCGAAAGATGGCGGCGTGCTTCCTTGCCGCCCCGCAGGTAGCCGGCATAGGTGATGGCGCCGATCATGCCAAGGGCGAAGGCCAGGCCGTCATGAATGTCGAGCGGCTTGCTGCCGCCGGCCAACAGCAGCCAGACGCCACCGAACGATGCCGCCATGCCGAAGAGGAAGCGCGGGCCGAAGCGTTCGCCGAAGAGGAGGAAGCCGGCGGCGGCGACCCAAAGCGGCGCCGTATTGCCCATGAGTGTTGCCGCGGCGACGCTCGCGAATCTCAGGCACCAGTGCCAGGCGATGAGGTCGACCGCAAGCGAGAAGCCGGCAAAGGCCGTGATCTTCAGGGCGCGCTTCCGATCGGCCGGGCTGGGGCGCTGCGCCGGGCGGTGGCTGGCGACCCAGATGGCGAAGAAGGGCAGGGCCAAAAACATCCGGTAGAAGCCGGTCATGGTCGGCCCGACCTCCGACAGCTTCACGAAGATGCCGGAGAAGGAGATCATCACCGCCCCCAGGATCAGGATGGGCAGGGCGAATCTGTCGGCGGAATGGCCTGATTTCATGATGAATTTGATCGAATGGGGGAGCTGCTCGGGTGACAGGCGTTGCCGCCTCTTCTATGCTGACCGCTCACATTGGGTCAATTGCACGAAATGCATGGCACGACCATGTCCTTGGACAGTACAGCTACCGAACGACTACTGGGTCCTGGTGACCCGCCGCCCTTCAAGCTTCTCAACGAAAACGGTCAGGCGCCGCTGGTCATGTTCTGCGACCATGCCGGCCGGGCCATACCGCGGAAACTCGGCAATCTCGGCCTGACGCCGTCGGAACTTGACCAGCACATCGCCTGGGACATCGGCATCGCCAATGTGGCGGCGATCCTGGCCCGCAACCTCGATGCGCCCTGCGCGCTCGCTTCCTATTCGCGCTTGGTGATCGACTGCAACCGGCGCCTCGACGATCCCACGTCGATCGCGCAGGAATCCGACCGTATCGTCGTTCCGGGTAATCGCGGCATCGACAATCTCGGCCGCGCCCGCCGCGCCGACGAGATCTTCAAACCCTACCATTTCGCGGTTGCCGACCTCATCAAGAAGAAGCGCGAAGCCGGGCAGGTGCCGGCCATCATCTCTCTGCACAGCTTCACGCCGGTCATGAACGGGTACAAGCGCCCTTGGCATTTCGGCGTGCTCTGGAACCGCGATCCGCGCCTGCCCATTCCGCTCATGCAGCGGCTGGCGCAGCTCCCCAATGTCGTCGTTGGCGATAACGAGCCCTATTCGGGGCGTGACGAGCACGGCTTCTCGATCATCGCCCATGCCGAGGCGCAAGGTCTGCCCCATGCCCTCATCGAGATTCGCCAGGACCTCATCAGCGACGATGGCGGCGTCAATCGCTGGACGGCGCGGCTGGAGACGGCGCTCAAAGGGCTCCTCAGCGATCCCAGCATGTTCCCCCAGGCGAAGAAATGAGCGAGCCGGCCTTCACGCTTGGGATCGAGGAGGAGTATCTCCTGGTCGACCGCGTGAGCCGCGACCTTGCAGCCGACCCCCATCCTGACCTCTTTGCCGCGGCCCAGGCGGCGCTCGGCACACATGTCACCCCGGAATTCATGCGCTCGCAGATCGAAATCGGGACTGGCATCTGCTCGTCGCTCGCCGAGGCGCGGGCCGAGCTCGCCCGCTTCCGTGCAACGCTCGCCGAACTCACGGCCGCGCACAATCTTGCGATCGTCGCCGCCTCGACCCATCCCTTCGCCGATTGGGGTGGACAGAAGCACACCGACAAGGAACGCTACAACGCGCTTGCCCGTGATATCGGGGGGCCGGTACGGCGCCTCCTTATCTGTGGGATGCATGTCCATGTCGGGATCGAGGATCCGGAGCTGCGCATCGACCTGATGAGCCAGGCCAGCTATTTCCTGCCGCACCTCCTGGCTCTGTCGACCTCGTCGCCCTTCTGGCGCGGTGTCGATACGGGGCTCAAATCCTATCGCATCGCCGTCTTCAACGAATTGCCGCGCACGGGCCTGCCGGAAATTTTCGATTCCTTTGGCGAGTATCAGCGCCATCTCGACATGCTCGTCCGCGCCGGGCTCATCGAGGACGGCAGCAAGCTCTGGTGGGACCTCCGCCCCTCGGCAAGGTTTCCGACGCTGGAGATGCGCATCTCGGATGCCTGCACGCTGCTGGACGATACGATCGCCATTGCCGCCATGTACCGCTGCATCCTGCGCATGCTCTATCGCCTGCGCCGGGGCAACCAGCGCTGGCGGCGCTATGCCGCCATGCTGATCAACGAAAACCGCTGGCGCGCCCAGCGCTATGGGCTTGACGAGGGGCTGGTCGATTTCGGCAAGGGCAAGATCGTGCCGATGCGCGATCTCGTCGAGGAGCTGATCGATCTCCTTGCCGAGGATGCGGCCTTTTTCGGCTGCACGGCGGAGCTTCAGCATGCCCGCACAATTCTCGATCGCGGCACCAGTGCACACCGGCAATTGGCTGTTTATAATGAAGCGATTGCGGCCGGTCTCGAACCCCGCGCGGCGCTTGTCCGCGTGGTCGACCGGCTGATCGAGGAAACGACGCGCTTTTGAGGAATGTGACGATGGACGAGAAGACCAAGACCGAACTTGAAGCGGCCGCTTTCCGCCGCTTGGTGCAGCACCTGCGCGAGCGCACCGACGTGCAGAATATCGACCTCATGAACCTGGCCGGCTTCTGCCGCAACTGCCTTTCGCGCTGGTATCGGGAGGCCGCCGAAGGCCAGGGCATCAAGCTGCCCGACGCCGAGGCGCGCGAAATCGTCTACGGGATGCCCTATGACGATTGGAAGGCGAAGTACCAGACCGAGGCAAACGATGCCAAGAAGGCCGCCTTCGAGCGCAACCGCCCGAAGGACTAGGCCGCCTTCCGGGTCTTCAGTTCGTCGGCAGGGAGCGGAGGAACTTGCTCACTTCTTCCTGCAGGTGATGCGATTGCGCCACCAGGCTCTGCACCGCGCCGGAAACCTCGGTCGCCGTGCTGCCGGTGTCGTGGGCGACGGTCTGCACGCTGCTGATAATCTCGGTCGTGGTGCCGGTACGGTGCGAGACGGACTGCGCCGACGAGGCGATCTCGCGCGTCGCCTGGTTCTGCTGCTCGACCGATGACGTGATCTCCCGCGCGATGGCGCTGATCTCACCGATGATGTCGGCGATGGTGTGAATGGCGTCGACCGATTTGCCCGTGGCGGACTGGATGGCGTTGATCTGCGCCGAGATTTCGTCGGTCGCCTTTGCCGTCTGCCCGGCCAGCGATTTCACCTCGCCCGCGACCACGGCAAAGCCCTTGCCGGCTTCGCCGGCGCGCGCCGCCTCAATCGTCGCATTGAGCGCCAGCAGGTTGGTCTGGCTGGCGATATCGTTGATGAGGTGAATGATGTCGCCGATCTTCTGCGCCGCGTTGGTCAGTTCGGCGACGGAGGATGAAGTGACGCTCGCCTGCTCGACGGCACGCTGCGTGATCTCACTCGATCGCTGCGCCTGGCGCTGGATCTCTGCCACCGAGGCGGTGAGCTCCTCGGCCGCCGCGGCGATTGCCTGCGCGTCGCCGCTGGTGGCACCCGAAGCCTGGGCGGCTTCAGCGGCCTTGGCCGCGTTTTCGCGCGCCACACCGGTCATGCTGTCGGCGAGTTGTGCCGCCTTGCCGGTGCGGGCCGTCACCTCATTGATGACGGATTGCACGGCGCGCTCGAAATCGGCGGCGATGCGGCCAAGAACCTGGCGCTGTTCTTCCTTGGCGCGGGCTTCCGTTTCGCGCTCATGCGCCGCTGCCTGTTCCGCCTGGCTGCGCGCGGCTTCCGCCTCCGTCAGCGACTGCGATGCCTGGGCCAGCGCCTTGGCGAGATATTGTGACATCCACATCAGCACGCCCGCCTCGATGAGCACGATGACGGCATGGAGCACGACGCGGAAGAAATCGCCACCGCCCGGGAAGACGGCTACCGGCAAAGCAAAGTTCAGCAGCAGGTGATGGATGGCGATCGTCAGGGTCGCCGCCAGGATCGCGCGCCAGTCGCACAGGGCGGTGAGCATGGCGAGGGCGGCGAAGAAGTACATATGGATGTCGATCTGCCAGGGATTGCCCTCCATCGCCGCGACGAGCAGGGCGATCATCACCATGAGGGCCGCGGACAGGAAGAGCTGCAGGCTGGTGCCCCGGCTCGCCATTGCAAAACCGCCGACCGCGACGCTCACCGCCAGCGCGATGCCGGTGAGCCAGCCGACGCCGCCGCCCACCAGCCATTCGAGCAGCGCGACGATCGGCAGATGCAGGCAGATATAGATGGCGAGGATGCGCGTGACACGGCCGCGCAGGGCGTCGATCGAATTCATAGCTCGGCATTCCTTTGGATGGTTGCGCATCCACCCGCGTTCGCGCGGAGGACCAGCGTGGCGCCGCCGGCATAGAGCCGGTCGGTGAAATCTTCCGTTTCGCCAATGGCGATGATGGAGCCGGGGAGCCCGCCTGGGCTGAGCATGCGGCCGCCAGCTTCTATCACCTCGGCCAGCGCGTCGCCGTTCAGGGAATAGACCAGCACCGGCGCGCTTGGCTGTGGCACGGCCCTGGCGACGGCAACGCCGCCGAGGCTGAGCACGGCAAGGCACAAGGCCGGAATGAACGGCGCAAACTTCCCCTGCATTTTCCCTTTGCCCACTCTTGTAAGGATCAGTGGTTTTGAATGCCGGGAATTTTATCCGCTGATAGCGAAGACATTATTAACAGAGGAAATAGGGCAATAGTCCTATTATTCTGCGGGTGGAAGAGGTGCCGCTTTCGGACGGCCGCGCCAGACGATGACGCCGAGCCCCAGCAGGATAAGCGCGCCGCCGGCAAGAAGCCCGGGAGAGAGCGGCTCACCGAGCTGCCAGGCGGCGGTGGCGACGCCGAAGACCGGCATCAAGAGCGTGAAGGGTGTCACCTCATCGACCCGGTGGCGCATCAGCAGCCAGTACCAGATCGAATAGGGGAGCGCGAAGCCGAAGGCGGCGATGCCGAGGACGCCCAGCCAGCCATTGAGCGGGATGGCCTCGATCGTCGGCAGGAGCGTGCTTCCCTCGAGCAGCAGCGCCGCGACGATCATCTGCGGTGTCGCATAGCGGGCGATCGCGGCATAGAGCGCGGTGCCGTGGTCCTTGGCAACGATCGGGATGAAAGCCTGCGTCGTGGCCCAGGATGTGACGCAGACCAGCATCGCCAGCACGCCGAGATAGGCGGTAGTCCCCTCCGGCTTGCCGATGACGATGGCGACACCGACAAGGCAGAGCAGGGCGCCGAGGCCGTTCTTGAGGTTCGGCTTGTCCCGCCCCAGGCACCAGGAAGCGATGATCGCGACCGGCACCGAGAGCTGCATCAACAAGACGGCCGTCGAGGCGGGCAGGAGCATCAGCGCGTAATAGACCGCCGTGCTCTGCAGCGTCCCGCCGAAGAAGGCGAGGAGGATGAGCGTCTTCGCCGGCGTCTTGGCGCGCGGATAGAAGGGCGAGAGCAGCAGCGCCACGGTCCCGTAGACGATCGTGACCAGGAGAACCGGCGAAAACCAGCTGCCGACCGCGGGCTTCGCCAGCGTATAGATCGGCCCCCAGAGGATCTGGATGAGGATTGCAAGCGCGATGTGATGGAGCGGCATGATGAACCGGATTGATGGGCGGCGGCACTCTGCCCGTTCGCCGGGCGGCCCGCAAGATGGCCCCGCTATCCACGTTATCCACAGGCTTTCGCGTCTTGTTCCGCTCCCCCGCGCTGGTTAGAGTCCGCCCGATTCGATCGTGCCCCTTCCAGGCGCGGCGCCTGATTCTTGGGAGATTCCAATGGCTGATTCCGGTGGCATTGCTGGCGACCACCTCCGTTCCTTCATCGAGCGCATCGAGCGCCTGGAGGAGGAAAAGGCCGCCATCGCCAACGACATCAAGGAAGTCTATGCCGAGGCCAAGGGCAACGGCTTCGACACCAAGATCATGCGCCAGATCATCCGCCTACGTAAAATGGAGCCGAACGACCGCCAGGAGCAGGAAGAGCTGCTCGACGTCTACATGCGCGCGGTTGGCATGGTGGTCTGAGGCCGGCCGCCCTTTCCTGCGTCAGCCGAGCGGCCCGGCATGGTGGCAGGCCACCATG
>CAZUAL010000033.1:0-3353 GCA_964618305.1 uncultured Dongia sp.
GGCCGTCAACGAGGTGGAGGAGTTCCGCTACCGCATCGAGGAGGGGATGCCCGTGCTCGGTATCGTCTACCTCCCGGCACGGGACGAGATGTATGCCGGTTGCGCCGGCAAAGTGATCCGCCGCCGCGGCGGCGTTGAGGAAGCCATCGCGGCGCGGTCCCTGCCCGCCTCCGGCGCCGTCATGACCATCAGCCGCTCGCACGCCGCCAGGGAACTGGTGAAGGTCGAGGAGCTGGGCGAGCATGTGGCCAGCACCATCGTCGCCGGCTCGTCGCTGAAATTCTGCCGCATCGCCGAAGGTGTGGCCGATATCTATCCGCGCTTCGGCCCCACCATGGAATGGGACACGGCGGCGGGTCATGCGGTGCTGCGCGCGGCCGGCGGTTCGGTGACGACGCTCGACGGCGCGCCGCTTCGCTACGGCAAGCCGGGCTTCCGCAATCCGCACTTCATCGCCCGGGGCCGGCGCTGAGCCATGGCGAGAATCGTTCCCGCCGATCTCCAGCACATCACCGAGGCGGCCCGGGCGCTGCAGCGGGGCGAGCTGGTGAGCTTCCCGACCGAGACCGTCTATGGCCTGGGCGGTGATGCCACCAACGACCGCGCCGTGGCGGCGATCTATGCCGCCAAGGGCCGGCCGAGCTTCAACCCGCTCATCGTCCATGTGGGCAGCCTTACCGCGGCGCTAGCGCTCGCCGATCTGCCGCCGGATGCGGTGACGCTCGCTCGGAAGTTCTGGCCGGGGCCGCTCACCCTCGTCGTCAAGCGGCGCAAGGATTCGCCGCTCTCTCTCCTCGTGAGTGCCGGGCTCGACAGCGTGGCGCTGCGCGTGCCGGCGCATCCGACCACGCAGGCGCTCCTCACCATCTGCGGGCGGCCCCTGGCCGGTCCCAGCGCCAATCCATCGGGCCGCGTCAGCCCGACCAATGCGCAGCATGTGGCGGAGGGTCTGGGCGACAAGGTGGCGATGATCCTTGATGGCGGACCCTGCCGCATCGGCGTTGAATCCACCGTGCTGAGCCTCCTTGGCGACAAGCCCGCCTTGCTGCGGCACGGCGGCATTTCCGCGGCGGCGATCGAAGCCGAGATCGGCAAGGCAATTGTCATCGCCCCGGCGGTGGGCGACGTGGCCGAGGGGCTGCACGGGCCCGGGCGCCTCCTCAGCCATTACGCGCCCGAGAAGCCGGTGCGCCTCAACGCAACGGATCTGCGGCCCGGCGAGGCGCTGCTGGCCTTCGGGCCGACGGCGATGAAGGCCGCCGTGACGCTCAATTTAAGCGAAAGCGGCGACCTCAACGAGGCCGCCGCCAATCTCTTCGCCATGCTGCGCCTGCTGGATCGGCCGGATGTCACCGGCATCGCCGTGATGCCCATTCCCAATGAAGGGCTGGGCCTTGCCATCAACGACCGCCTCACCCGCGCCGCGGCGCCACGGTGAGGTGAGGCGCGCCGCGCCTAGAACCGGCCGTAGCGGTAGAGATGCGTGCCGTGGTTCTCGAGCCACAGGCGGGCGCTGTCCATCTGGCGGCAGATCTCGCCGCACAGCTTCCAGAATTTCGGCCCGTGATTCATCTCGCGCAGATGCGCCACCTCGTGGGCGATGACGTAATCCATCACATGGCGCGGCGCGAAGATAAGGCGCCAGGAGAAGGCCAGCTCGCCCTCGCTGGTGCAGGAGCCCCAGCGGCTCTTGGTGTCGCGGATGGTGATCTTCTTGATCTTCTTGCCGACGACTTCCGCCTTCTGCTGGGCGCGGGCTTCGATCTCGCGCTTGGCTTCAAGCTTCAGCCAATCCTGCACGCGGCGCGGCACATGTTCCTCGTGCCCCGCGACATGGATCTCCTCCGCCTCACACCAGACGACACCGCGCGCGTTGGGGCGGTGGCGGATGCGGTGCGGTGTCCCCAGAATGGGAATGACGGCATTGTTGATGAAGGGCACCGGCTCGTGCAGCTGGTCGAGCCGCTCCTCGATCCAGTCCTTGTTGCTTAACGCAAATCGCTTGCCTTCATCGCGCGAAGTGCGTTTCGGCAGCACCACGATGATGGATGAATTGCCGTGGTCGAGCCGCAGGATGATGCGCTGCGCGCGCTTATTCTGCTTGAAGACCAGCGGCACGCGGCGCGTAGCGAAATTGAGCATGTGAATGTCGCTCGCCTCCGACATGCGGCGGCGTTTGGCGCGCGTCTTATCAACCGCATTGGAACGAGCGGGAGTTGATGACTTTTCCAGGTTTTTTGCGACTTTCCGCATGGTGGTCGAAAACAATCCACATATCCCCAGGGTTACCCAAACTCCCCTGGCGACCACTTTACGGCGCCGCTCGCGACCCTTTCAACCGCTTACTCTTTTTTTGCCAGCAGACCCCCTATGCACCGTTAACGATGCCGATTCCGCGTTGATAAGGGCCTGTTTTCGTTCAGCTCCCCAGGCATAACCGCCAATTGCCCCATCATTACGCAATACACGGTGACAGGGAATGGCGATGGCGACCGGGTTGCGCCCGCAGGTATTGCCGACCGCGCGCGCCGCCTTGGGCTGGCCGATCGCCGCCGCCACCTCGCCATAGGTCCGGGTTTCGCCAGGCGGGATGCGGGTCAGGGCCTGCCAGACCTGGCGCTGGAAAGCGGTCATGCGGATGTCGAGCGGCAGGTCGGCCTTGGGCGCCTTGCCCGCCATGCGGTTGAGGATTTCGCCCACATAGGTGCCGAGCGCAGCGTCGTCGCGCCGGATCGCCTCGGCCTGCGGAAACTCCGCCGCCAGATCGTCGATGAGGGCCTTGTCGCTGCTGCCCATCTCGATCCGGCAGAGGCCCTTCTCGGTCGCCGCGACGAGCAGGCGGCCAAGCGGCGACGGGCCCAGCGCATAGCGGATCGCGGCACCCTTGCCACCGGCGGCATAGGAGGCGGGCGTCATGCCGAGTGCTGCCCCGGCCCGCTCATAGACCCGGCTGGATGAGCCGAAGCCCGCGTCGAAAGTAGCGGCGGCGACACCGGCCCCGCTGCGCAATCCCTTCTTGAAGCGCTTGAGGCGCAGGCTTTCCTCATAGTCGCGGGGGCTCACCCCCATCACCCGCTTGAACTGGCGCTGCAGGTGCCAGGGCGACAGCCCGCAATGGCGCGCGAGTTCCTCCAGCGTCACCGGACCGTCCGCCTCGCCTTCCTGCCGCTTCTCGATATAGGCGGCGGCACGGCGCACGAGATCCGTCGCGCCGCCGGCAACGGCGCCGGCCAAGATGCTTCCCTCAGGCATGTTCGAGCGCTTTCCTGTCATGTGATCCTGCCATAAGGATTAGATGAAGGCGCATTGCCCGCGCTATCCGGCTCTTGCGCGTCATGAGATGGGGCTAGAAT
>CAZUAL010000033.1:3363-18984 GCA_964618305.1 uncultured Dongia sp.
GGCTAGAATAGCGCGAAACGGGCAGCGGACCAGGAAAGATCGGCCGATGACGGACCGGTACAATTTAAGCCGCTTCATCGAGGCGCAGGATGCCGTCTATCCGGCCGTCCTCCGGGAGTTGCGCGCCGGCCGCAAGACGAGCCATTGGATGTGGTTCATCTTCCCGCAGATCGCGGGGCTGGGGCGCAGTTCGACCGCGCAATTCTTCGCCCTCGGCGGACGCGGCGAAGCGGCGGCTTACCTCGCCCACCCCATCCTCGGCCAGCGCCTCATCGAATGCACGCTCATCGTCAATGCGCTTCCGGGCGATGACGCCCATGCGATCTTCGGCTCGCCCGACGATCTCAAGTTCCGTTCCTCGATGACGCTCTTTGCCGATGTGGCGCCGGCCGGCTCGCCCTTCGAACTCTCGCTCACGAAATTTTTCGGCGGCGTGCCGGATGCGGCGACATTGAAACTGCTTTCATGAATCTGGCGGTGCGCCCCGGCGCCCGCTAATCTCGGCCGAGAGGATTTTTATAGGCAGGCAGGCAGCCATGACCATACCGCCCTTTCACTTGGCCTTTCCGGTGAGCGATCTCGCCGCGACGGAAGATTTCTATGCCGGCCTTCTCGGCTGCAAGGTAGGCCGGCGTGACCCCAAATGGATCGACTTCGATTTCTTCGGCCACCAGATCTCGGCCCATCTGAAGCCCGAGGAAACGCGCGCCGCCGGGACCGGCCTGGTCGATGGCGAGAACGTGCCCGTGCGCCATTTCGGCGCCATCCTGCCCTGGGCCGATTGGCACAAGCTTGCCGACAAGCTGAAGGCCGCCGGCACCAAGTTCGTCATCGAGCCGCATGTGCGCTTTAAGGGCCAGGTCGGCGAACAAGCGACGATGTTCTTCCTCGACCCCAGCGGCAACGCGCTGGAATTCAAGTCATTCGAGGATGCGCGCCAGATCTTCGCCAGCGCCTGAGGGAAGCCCCCCACCCAACCCTCCCCCCTGAAGGTGGGAGGGCTTGAAGCAAGATGGGCGTACCGCAGCTCCTCCCACCTTCAGGGGGGAGGTCGGGAGGGGGGCCGTTGCCGGTCTCGGCCCACCCAGCCCTTTCAAAGCCTTCTATTCACGAAGGCGACGCGCCAGGCGGCGCCGAAGCTTTGCCCTTCGATGTGATCGAGGCGGGTGACGGAAAGATTGTCGACCGAGAATCCGAGCGCCCGCTCGGGCTCGATGTCGAGGGCTGCTGCCAGCGCGGCGCGGATCGAGCCGCCATGGGCCACCACCACGATGTCGCGCCCGGCATGGGCGAGGGTCAAGCGCAGCAGCGCCTTTTCGACGCGCGTCACGACGTCGGCGAAGCTTTCGCCGCCCGGCGGGCGCTCGGTCGCCGGCGCGTGCCAGAAGCGGTGATAGGCGCCGTCGCGCGTCGCATCGAGCTCGGCATAGGTCATGCCCTGCCAATGGCCGAAATGCTGCTCGACAAGATCGGTCTCGATGAGCGGTGATTGCGGTTCGATACCCCGGCCCAGATGCACGGCGGCCAGTGTCTGGTGCGTGCGCTTCAACTGCGTCGCCACCCAGACGGGATCGGTGGGAAGAAAGCCGGCGAGCGCCTGGAAGGCCGGCGCATCGGTGCAATCGGCTTCGAGATCGTCCTGCCCGTAGATGCGGCCGTGACTGCCGATCACGGGCGCATGGCGCACCAGCCAGAGTCGGGTTTCGGTATGGTCCATGATGCCGTCGATTGAAAAACGGAATTACGTGAGGGTCACCAGATTGACCAGGATCGCCATTTCCGCCACCTGCTCGACGGCGCCCAGCACGTCGCCGGTATAGCCGCCGAACTTCTTCTTGGCGAGCTTGCCGACCAGGAAGGTGGCGGCAAGGGCCGCGACCAGCGAAACCAGGGCCGCGACCGGCGCCACGGCGACGACGGCGATGAGAAGCGCGATGATCAGCGACCAGTTGGCTGCCTGCAGGCTGGGCCGCCCGGCATTGGCGGCCAGGCCGTTCGAGCGCGCAAGCTCCATCCGCGCCATGATGAGCGGCAGCACGCCGCGCCCCAGGCTGTGGGCGGCGACCATGGCGCCCGCCACCAGTTCCGGCGCCCCCAGGTCGGCGATGGCCGCCACCTTGATGGCGGTGGTGAAAATAAGGGCCAGGCCGCCATAGGCGCCAAGCCGGCTGTCACGCAGGATTTCCAGGCGCCGCTCGATGCCGCCCCGGGCCCCCAGCGCGTCGCAGACATCGGCCCAGCCATCCTCGTGCAAGGCACCTGTCACGATGCCGGTCGCGGCCACGGCAAGCAGTGCCGCGAGCAGGCCAGAGAGGCCGATTTCAATCGCCACAAAATAGACCAGGGCGCCGATCAGGCCGACGATGAGGCCGGCAACCGGAAAGGCCGGGGCAGCGGCAGCGAGATTTCCTTCAGCTGCCGGCACGGGCAGCCGGGTGAAGAAGCCCAGCGCCAGGAAAACGTCGCGCCGCCAGGCCGCCAAGCGGGATGCGGCGCCGGCCGCACCGGGCTGGCTTGCAGCGCCTTCCGGCTGGGTTTCGGGCTCGTTTGATGCCGAAACCTGTGGTTCTTCGGCGGGTTTCTGGCTGTCGTCGCTGGTCAAGGGCTCGTTTCCCGTTGGAAGGGGGCAGGGCGTGAACTGGCTCGGTGCCGTTGTATCAGGAAGCGGGCTTGGGATATAGCACGCGCATGTGAAGCTTGGCCGGTACCGGCCAAGCTGGATTTAGGAGCGTTTCATCATGTTGGATCACCAGTCGATTGCCAGTTTCGCTGAAATGCGGCGCATCGTGTCGGAATTCCCCGGCCCCGATCTGGAGGCGGCCAAGGAAAAGGCGGCGCGCGAGGGGCAATTGACCAAGCCCGCCGGCGCCCTGGGGCGGCTTGAGGAGCTTTCCGCCTGGCTCGCGACCTGGCAGGGGCGCAACCCGCCCGCCGTCAACCATCCGCGCGTCGCCGTCTTTGCCGGCAATCACGGTGTGGCGGCGCTGGGCGTTTCCGCCTTCCCGGCGGAAGTGACGCGGCAGATGGTGCTGAACTTCACCCATGGCGGCGCAGCGGTGAACCAGCTCTGCAAGAATGCCGATGCGGATCTGCGCGTCTACGAAATGTCGCTCGACCAGCCGACCCAGGATTTCACGCAAGCGCCGGCGCTCACCGAAGCCGAGGCGGCGCGCGCCATGGCCTATGGCATGATGTCGGTCGAGCCCGGCATCGATCTCCTTTGCGTCGGTGAAATGGGCATCGCCAACACCACCGCCGCCTCGGCCATCGCCGCCGCCCTCTTCGGCGGCACGGGCGCCGATTGGGCGGGACCCGGCACCGGCGTCCACGGCGCGCAGCTGACACGCAAGGCCGAAGTGATCGATCTCGGCCTCAAACAGCACAAGGATTCCTTCAACGATCCGCTGGCGATCCTTGCGGCCCTTGGCGGGCACGAGCTTGCCGCCATCACTGGCGCCGTCATGGCGGCACGCATGGCGCGCGTGCCGGTGATCCTCGACGGTTTTGCGACCACGGTCGCGGCGTCGGTGCTCCTGAAACTTGACCCGACGGCGCTCGACCATTGCGTCGTCGCGCATTGCTCGGCCGAGCCGGGCCACAAGCGTCTTCTCGACAAGATCGGGAAGAAGCCGCTGCTTGATTTCGGCATGCGGCTGGGCGAGGCTTCCGGCGCTGCCCTGTGCATCCCGATTCTGCGCGCGGCGGCGCTCTGCCACAGCGGCATGGCGACCTTCGCCGAAGCCGGGGTCAGCGACAAGGATTGAGACTCTCCTCTTCGCCGTCTTCCCCGGGCGGAGATCCGGGGAGGACGCATTGAGAGAGAGTGATGTCCCAGGAACTCGCCCGCGCCTTTCTGCTCGACCGCCTTGGCCTGCGCGGTCCCTTCTGGGTGCGTGAGGCAGCGGGCAGGCGCGCGGTTGGCCTCGGCATGATGCAGATCGACAGCATCCGCTCGACCGGCCTGCGCAATCACGAAATCGCCTGGGCGGCGCGGACCGATGCGCCGATCGACGATCTGTACGACGTCTATTACCGCGACCGGATGATGCTGGAAACGCATTACCCGCTCTTCGCGACGCGGCGCGACTGGGTGCCCTTTTTCCTCAAGGATTTCTCCAAGGCGGTCAATCAGGAGCGGCTCAAAGAATTCCGTCCGCTGATGCGCAAGGTGAAGAAGCATATCGAGGCGAACGGCGCGGTCTCGCCGGCCGATCTTGATTCCGAACGCGTCATCGGTGGCTTCAACACGATTAAGGCGACGACGCGGGCGCTTGAATATCTCTATCACACGGGCCAGGTGCAGATCAGCGGGCGCACCAAGAACTTCCACCGCCTGTTCGATCTCACCGAACGCGTGGCACCCGAACTGCTCGAGCCCGTCGCCGATTACCGCGCCGCGCACAAATCCTTCTTCGTCCACTCGGCCCTCTCGGTCCTGAAGCTCGCCACACCGCAGCAATTGGCCGAGCGCGTCTCGCACCATGTCGGCACCTGGCGCGGCGGCATGGCAGTGGCCAGGAAGGCCATCGCCGATGCGCTCGACGACCGGCTCATCGACTGGATCGAATCAATCGAGGGCGAGAAGCAGCATCGTTATCTGGCGCTGAAATCCGATCTCGACCGCTTCATGACCGGCATTCCGCCGCAGGATGATCTGGTGCGCATCGTCCCGCCGCTCGACAATCTGATGTTCAACCGCCGCCGCTTTACCGAGCTTTTCGGCTTCACCTACAAGTTCGAAGCCTATACGCCCGAAGACCAGCGGCGCTTCTATTTCGCGATGCCCCTTCTCTACCGCGACCGTGTCGTGGGCCTCATCGACGGGCGGAAGGAAGATGGCGCCTGGCGCATCACCGGGCTCGATCTCATGCACGAGGTGCCGCTCGATTCCTTGCGCGCCGCCATCCACCGCTTCGCCCGCATCGCCGGATGCGAGAAGATCGTGGCGGCCCCCGGCCTCACCAAGGCCCAGCGCGCGGGGCTGTTGGGGAAGGTGGGGAGTTAGTCGGGACGAGTTATCACTTCCGCCCCCCTCCCGCCTCCCCCCTGAAGGTGAGAGGAGAAGCCGCCGCAGCGA
This sequence comes from uncultured Dongia sp., assembly GCA_964618305.1. GTDB lineage: Bacteria > Pseudomonadota > Alphaproteobacteria > Dongiales > Dongiaceae > Dongia. The sequence goes on from CAZUAL010000033.1 coordinate 8,441, forward strand.
TCTCAATTCAAAGCCCTCCCACCTTCAGGGGGGAGGGTTGGGTGGGGGGCCGCACATGACGGGAGTAGCCGAGATGAACGACATCGCCGCACTCATCGCCGCCGGAAAGAAGATCCGCACCCGTGACCGGCGCGAGGTTGCGGGCCTTGCCATCGATGCCGACGGGATCAGCGGTTCGGTGCCGATGGTGGGCGCCTGCCGCTGGCGGCACGACGGGCGCTACCAAGGCGCCCCCGGCGGCAGCGCGGGTCCGCTCGATCTCGTGCCCGCGCCGGAGATCGCGGCCGAGACGAAACACGGATCGGTCCAGGAGGCGCTATCCGATCCGTTAGTACAAAATTCCTGCTGCGATTGACAAAATCCCGGCAAACTCACATCCTTCTGTGACTCGCTATCCCGGCTGTCATCCGCCTGTCACTGCCCCCGTGGCACAAAACCGGCCATGTTGCAGACGAAGGTGGACATGAAGCCGGAAGCGCAGGAACGGAGCGAAGCAGAGCTGCGCCCGGCTGCCATCGCGGCGATCGACGAGGCGCCGCACGTCTCCGCCTTCACGCTGATGGCGCGTGAGCTGGCGACGGAAGCGCCGCTGATCCGCCCGGAGACGACCGGCGCCAAGGTGCTGGAGATCTTCCGCTCCAATACCGCCCTGCCGCTCCTCGCCATCGCCGACGAAACCGGCATCGTCTATGGCGCCGTCGAGCGCGACCGCCTGCTGCAGGTCTTTGCCCAGCCGCTCTGGTTCGACGTTTATTTCAAGCGCCCGATCCTGCCGCTGATGAACCGCACGCCGCTCGTCGTCGATGCCGAGACACCGCTCGACGAGATCAAGCGCCTCATCACCGCCTCCTACCCGGAGGCGATCCAGTCGGGCTTCCTGGTGACGCGCCAGGGCCGCTATGCCGGCATCGGCACCATGTCGAAGCTCCTTGAACTCACCGTCGAGCAGGCGCACCGCCGCCTCGAGCAGCTGAGCGAGGCGCGCCATGCCGCCGAATTCGCCGCCGCCTCGCGCGCGCGCTTTCTCGCCACCATGAGCCACGAATTGCGGACGCCCTTGAACGCCATCATCGGCTTCTCCGAATTGCTGCTCGGCATGCCCTGCTCGGGTCGCGAAGCGCCCCAGCTCCCCGATTATATCGGCGACATCCGCCAGAGCGGCCAGCATCTCCTGGGGCTCATCAACGACATTCTCGATTACTCGAAGCTGGAAGCCGGTGCGCTCACGCTCAACGAGCAGGAATTCCAGTTGGACGAGATGCTCCATTCGGCGATCGGCGTCACGCGCGGCCAGGCGGCGGCGCGCAATGTGCGGCTCGAACTTGAACAGATGCCGGGCCTCGTCGTGCGCGCCGATGAACGGCGCCTGCGCCAGGTCGTCATCAACCTGCTGTCGAACGCCATCAAATTCTCGCCCGGCGGCGAATGCGTCACCTTGCGCGCGCAATGCGACCTTGCCGGTTCGCCCATCATCGAGGTGGCGGATTCGGGTATCGGCATCGCGCCCGAGGATATCGAGCGCATCTTCGAGCCCTTCGTGCAGGTCGAGAACCATCTGAACCGCCGCAACGAGGGCACGGGCCTGGGCCTTCCCCTGTCACGCCAGATCATGGCACTCCATGGCGGCACGCTCCATCTCGTCTCGACGCCCGGCCAGGGCACCACCGCGATCATGACCCTGCCGCCGCAGACGCTGATCGATCCCGGCGCTATTCACCAACCTGCAGCAGCAGCCCCAGCTTTCGCGCCTGCGCGAAGCTGAAGAGATAGATGGCGACGCCGCCCAACAGCAGCAGGCCGTTCAATCCGACCGCCCACAGGAAATGGTCCCACGGGAACGCGCCCGTGAAGAGCACCGCCCGCATGCCTTCGAAGACATGGGTCGAAGGAAGGAAATGCGCGATCGCCTGCGCCCAGCCCGGCAGCGCCGTCAGCGGATAATAGACGCAGGAAAAGGGCGCCAGGAAGAAGACCAGGAACCAGGCCATGTTCTCGGCCGCCAGGCCGTAACGCAGGATCATCGCCGTCACGAACAGGCCGATGCCGCAACCCATGATGAGCAGGTTGAAGAAGAAGGCGAGGAGCGGCAGGCCGAGATGGAAGATCGAGAAGTCGTAGAAGGGAATGGCGAGCAGCATCGCCGGCACGACGCCGATGATGGCGCGCACGAAGCTCATGGCGATGAGCGAGAGAATATGTTCGAGCGGCGTCAGCGGCGAGCAATAGAGGCTCGCCAGATTGCGTGACCACAATTCCTCGATGAAGGAGAGCGAGAAGCCGAGCTGCCCGCGAAAGAGCACATCCCACAGCAAGACGCCCGCGATGAGCACGCCGAAGGCATTGGCGATGTAGCTCGAATTGGTGGCGAGAAATTGCGACAGGAATCCCCAGATCACCATCTGCATGGTCGGCCAATAGGCCATCTCGATGAGCCGCATCCAGGAACGACGCAGCACATAGAAATGCCGCTGGCACATGGCACCAACGCGCGTGAAGGAGATCATCGTCATCACGCCTCTGCCCGTGCGGCGTCGCCCATGTGCCGCTCGCGGGCGATGTCGAGGAAGACTTCCTCGAGATTCTGCCGGCCGAAGCGGAAGATGAGGTCGGCGGGCGAGCCTCGATCAACGATCCGGCCCTTGCGCATCATCAGCACTTCGTCGGCCAGGCGCTCGACCTCGCCCATATTGTGCGAGGCGAGGAGGATCGCCGCCCCCGTCTCGCGCTGATAGGCCTCAAGATAGTGGCGCACCCAATCGGCCGTGTCGGGGTCGAGCGAGGCGGTGGGCTCGTCGAGAAGCAGCAGATCCGGCCGGTTGAGGAGCGCCTTGCCCAAGGCGACGCGCGTTTTCTGCCCGGCCGAGAGCGAGCCTGTGCGCCGGTCGAGCAGGGGGATGAGATCCAGCGCCTCGGCCAATTCCGCGACCCGGCGCGCCACGTCCTTGATCCCATAGAGCTTGGCGAAGATGACAAGGTTCTCGCGCGCCGTCAGGCGGTGCGGCAAATCGACATAGGGAGAGGAAAAATTCATTCGGCCAAGGACCTTGGACCGGCCCCGGGCGATATCGACACCGAAGAGGCGGATCCGCCCGGCGCTGGGGGCGAGGAGTCCCAGCAGCATCGAGATTGTCGTGGTCTTGCCGGCGCCATTGCCGCCCAGCAGGGCCACGGTCTGGCCCGCCCCCACTTTGAAACTGAGCCCGTCCACGGCTTTGAGCGTGCCGAAAGACTTGGCCAACTGATCCACGTCAATGATCGGGGGCTGGTCCATGCTAGGGGTCTGTCGCTTTGCGAATCCGTTGCAGAAGATAGGAATGGCGGCAGATCATTTGATAGCCGATCCGACGCGGCGCTGTAAAACCGGTGGATCCTGGGTTTGGCGGGTTGCAAATCCCGCCCAAGCTGGCATTGATGCCCTACCATGAGTGAGGTTGTTGCCACGCCCCTGCCGCTCGATGCCGAATCGGCGCGCACCCGCCTGCCCCGCCGCCCGGCCCGAGGCCGCGTGCGCCTGCGGACACTCATCGCCATCCGCTGGGTGGCGGTCATTGGCCAGGCGGCGGCGATCGCCATCGTCCATTTCATCCTCGGCTATCCGATGCCGCTGGTGCCGGCGGCCCTGGCCGTCGCCACTCTGGCCGCGGCGACCCTCGTGCCGCAGCTTGGCCGCAAGTCGAGCGCGCGCCTCAACGACCGGGAATCGGCGCTCTATTTCGCCTTCGACATGGTCCAGCTGTCGGTCCTGCTAGGATTGACCGGCGGGCTCCACAATCCCTTCGCACTGCTGCTGCTGGCCCCCGTCACCGTCTCGGCGACGGCCTTGAGCCTGCGCGCCACCTTGGGCCTCACGGCGCTTGCCATCACCTGCATCAACACGCTGGCACTCATCCACATGCCGCTGCCCTGGCCGGAGGCGAGCTTCGGCCTGCCGCCGGTCTTCGTCTTCGGCCTAACCATCTCGATGATCCTCGCCGTCGTCTTCATCTCGGTTTACGTCTTCAAGGTGGCCGAGGAATCGCGCCGCGTCGCCGACGCGCTGATGGCGGTGCAATCGGCCCTCGACCGCGAGCAGCGCATATCTTCGGTGGGCGCGCTCGCCGCCGCCGCCGCGCACGAGCTGGGCTCGCCGCTCGGCACCATCTCGCTCATCGCCAAGGAAATGACGCGCGATCTCCCGGCCGATTCGCCCTATCGGGGCGACGCCGAGCTGCTCTTGAGCCAAGCCGAGCGCTGCCGTCACATCCTCGCCGAGATCGCGGCCAAGCCCGAACAATCCTCGAAGGACCATTTTCATGTCCTCCCCGCCCCGCTCCTGGTCGAGGTCGCGGCGGAACCTTTCCGGCGCCCGTCGGTGGCGCTCAGGATCGAGACCAAGAGCGACGGCGGCGAGCAGGAACCGCCGGTGATGCCGCGGCGCCCGGAAATCATGCACGGGCTTGGCAATATCCTGCAGAATGCCATCGAATTCGCCCGCGAGGAGGTCCAGGTTCTGATCACCTGGTCGCGCCAGGAGCTCAGCATCACCATCACCGATGACGGGGTGGGCTTCCCGCCGGAGCTTCTCGACCGGCTCGGAGACCCGTATATTTCCGGGGCTGCCGCCCGTCTCAGCGGCCGAGCGGCGGCTAAAATGCGCCAGCGCCTGCAGGCCGCCGATGCCGGCAGCCGGACCGACCGGCGCCAGGGCGACCATATGGGGCTGGGCATCTTCATCGCCCAGAATCTGCTGGAACGTTCCGGCGGGAACGTGCATTTCGGTAACAAGGATGTCGGCGGTGCCGAGGTGCGCGTGGTATGGCCGCGCAGCGCGCTCGGTACCGAGACCAACAAGGATTGAAGAAGCGAGGTGTCATGAACGACAAGGCGGAAAATGCGATGCCGGGCGCGGTGACTGAGAAGACGCTGCTGATCATCGACGATGACGCACCCTACCGTCAGCGATTGGCCCTCGCTTTGGAGAAGCGCGGCTTCCAGGTGGTGCAGGCGGAGAGTGTCGAGGCCGGCATCGCCGCCGCCAAGGCGCGCCCGCCCCGCTTCGCCGTGGTCGATCTGCGTCTGGCTGACGGCAGCGGTCTCGACGTCGTGCCGGAAATCAAGAAGAGCCGGCCCGATTGCCGCGTCATCATCCTGACCGGCTACGGCAACATCGCCACCGCCGTCGCTGCCATCAAATCGGGTGCGGTCGATTATCTGCCCAAGCCCGCCGACGCCGATCAGGTCGAAGCGGCCCTCCTTGATCACAAGGATGCGCTGCCGCCGCCGCCCGAACAGCCGATGACCGCCGATCGCGTCCGCTGGGAGCATATCCAGCGCGTCTATGAACAATGCGACCGCAACGTCTCGGAAACCGCGCGGCGCCTGCGCATGCATCGGCGCACCCTGCAGCGCATCCTCGCCAAGTACGCACCCAAGGCGTGAAGATCGGGGCGCGGTCGCCTCATGAGCTTTGCAGACAGTTACGTCTTTCACCTTCGCAAGAAGGTCGGCAACGACCTTCTCTTGCTGCCGGGTGCATCCTGTCTATTTGTCGACGGCCGGGGTCGCATCATGTTGGAACGGCGAAGCGATTTCGGCATATGGGGCATTCCGGCCGGGAGCCCCGAACCCGGCGAGGATATAGCGACCGCCGTTTGTCGCGAGATGCTAGAGGAAACTGGCTTCTGGCCGCAGCGCGTCGTTCCCTACGGCTTTGCCTCCGACCCTAAAACCAAAACCATCACCTTCCCCAACGGGCATCAGTGCCAGTTCTTTGCGATGTTGTTCTACGCCGAGTGGCCGCAAGATCGGATACCGGTCGCGTCAGCGGAATCACTGGCATTCGATTGGTTCGAGCCGGACGCCCTGCCGGAGAAAGTCATGCCGTCGACACCGGCGAGCATCGCTGCCTATTTGCGCTTCCGCCGGACCGGCGAATTTCAACTCATCTGATGCCGCACAGCCAATCGTCTTGGCCAGCTTGAAGCCGGCCAAGACAAAAGGCGGATCGTCACGCCTTGCCGAGCTTGGCGTCGATGCTCCACGGCCCCGGTCCGGCAAAGACAAGATAGAGAAACACGAAGCAATAGAGAATTGCCGCATCGCCGCCATTGACGGCGGGGAAGAAGTTCTGCGGCGCATGCGCCATGAAATAGGCACCGGCCATCGTGCCGGAAGAGATGAAGGCCGCGGGCCTCGTAAATAGGCCGAGGGCGATCAGCGCCCCGCCCACCAGTTCGATCTAGCCGGCGATCCATGGCGGCGAACCGGCATCGAAACTCATGCCGAGATCGGGAAAGCCCAGATGCTTGCCGGTGCCGTGCACCAGGAAGATAAGGCCGGCCATGATGCGCAGAATGCTGAGGATGCGGGGCGCGTGCGGCGCCAGGGAATCGCGGAGTGCCATGTCGTTCCTCTTCCTCTCTGTTGGGTTGGAGGTTGAAGAGTAGGTGAACGACTCCGCCGCCGCCAATATGGCGCGCTTTGTTGCCTGTCTTTGCCCTTAGCTTCCGTGTGCCTACTGGCTAGAGCTTCTCGCCGCGCACCAGGCGCGGCAGGTCGCCCACCACACCCATCGCGTGACGCATGGCGAAGCGCTTCAGCGGTTTTGCCTTGTTGAAGAGGAAGAAGCCGATATCGCGCGCAAGACGGATGGGCGGGATGTCGTTGGAAAAGAGGCGCGTGAGCCCATCGGTCACGGCCAGCATCATCAGATTGTCGAAACGCCGCCAGCGCGCATAGCGTTCCAGCACGTTCATGCTGCCGAGATCGAGCCCGCTGCGCCATGCATCGACCAGAACTTCGGACAAGGCCGCGACGTCGCGCACGCCCATATTGAAACCCTGCCCCGCGATCGGGTGCATGCCGTGCGCCGCGTCGCCGGCCAGCGCGAAACCTTCCTGGATGTAGGTGTCGGCGAGGATCATCTTGAGCGGATAGGTGAAGCGCGGGCCGATGGGCCGGATGCGCCCCAGCGTGGGGCCGAAGCGGCGCTCAATCTCGCGGCCGAGATCGGCGTCGGCGAGCCCCAGCAGCATCGGGATGATGCGCGCATCCTCGGTCCAGACGATCGAGGAGCGATGGCGCGTGCGGCCCGCCTCATCGGTATCATCGGTCATCGGCAGAATGGCGAAGGGGCCGATGGGCAGGAAGTGCTCGTGCGCGACACCGCCATGCGGCTTCTCGTGCGCCACTGTGCAGACGATGGCGCTGTGCTTGTAGCCCAGCTCCTTGACGCTGATCCCGGCCATGCGGCGCATCGCCGATTGCCGTCCGTCGGCGGCGATCACGAGCCGCGCCTGGATCTGGCGGCCGTCGCTGAGGGTGGCGCGTTTGCTCTTTCCCGACAGGTCGAGCTCGGCGACACGCATGCCGGGTATGTGCGTCACCGCCGGGATCTCGGCGAGCCGCTTCAGCAGCCCCACGCGCACGGCGCGGTTCTCGATGATCCAGCCGAAGGGCGGTGCCGCGCCATCGGCCGGTGCTCCCGGCACGGAACCCGGCGGCAGGTCGGAAAAATGATAATGGACGAAGAAAGGGCTCGCTTCCCGGTATTGCCAGCCGCCGTCGGAAACGCGGATGTCGCGGATGGGCTCGGCTTCCGGGGCGATATAATCCCAGGCGCCGATGCCGGCGAGCACCTGCTGCGAGCCATAGGCGATGGCCGAGGAGCGACCGTCGAAGGCTTCCGCCGTGAGGTCGGGAAGCTTTTCCGATTCGACCAGCACGACCGGCACGCCGGCCCCGCCGAGGGCCGCCGCCATGGCCATGCCGACGAGGCCGCCACCGACGATAAGCACTTGTGTCGAAGGCGTTTCCGGCGCCGGCAGAGTGGTTAACGTAGCACTTGTCATGAGGCGCACAATCCCGGTTTACGCCGGCGATGTCCAGCGGCTATAAGGCCGCATGAAACTGGCCCCCGATTGGAACAGGACCGCCGAGGATTACGCCCGCCACAGGGCCGGGTTCCCAGGCTGGTTCTACGACCGGATGGCCGAACGCGGCCTGTTCCGGCCCGGCTCCCGCATTCTCGACATCGGCACCGGTACCGGCGCGCTCGGCCGCGGCTTTGCGGCACGCGGCGCCCAGGTGACCGGGCTTGATGTCGCCCCCGGCATGATGGAAGCGGCCCGCGACCTCGACCGCGCGGCGGGCCTTGCCACTGATTACGTCGTGGCGCCGGCCGAGGCGACCGGCCTGCCCGCCGGCGCGTTCGACCTTGTCAGCGCCGGCACCTGCTGGCACTGGTTCGACCCGCCCAAGGTGATGGCGGAAGCCATGCGCCTCCTGAAACCCGGCGGGCATCTCCTCATCGCCAATCTGGTCTGGCTGCCCTTGCCCGGCAATGTGGCGGCGGCGACCGAGGCGCTCATCGAGGCGCACAATCCCAACTGGCATCTCGGCGGCTGGGAGGGTCACAGCGCCAACCAGCAGCGCGATCTGATCGCGGGCGGGTTCATCCGGCGCGAGAGCGCCTCGCTGGATTACGACATCCCCTACACAATCGAAGCCTGGCGCGGGCGCATTCGCGGCTCGGCCGGGATCGCGGCGAGCCTCGCTCCAGCTGAAGTCGCGGCCTTCGATGCCGAGCTCGGCGCGATGCTGGCGCGCGATTTTCCCGGCGATCCGATCCAGGTACCGCATCGGCTGGTGGCGCTCTGGGGTGCGAAGCCATGACGCATATCCGCCCCGCCACGGAAGCCGACCTGCCGGTGATCGCCGAGATCCACCTGAAGGGCTGGCTCCTCGCCTATGGCGCCTTCATGCCGGATGACCAGATGGCGGCGATGCAGCCGGAGAAGCGCCTGCCGCTGTGGCAAGGCTGGCTCAGTGACCCCAAGAAACTCATCCTGGTGGGGAGCGTCGGCACCGAGATCGACGGCTTCCTGCTGGGCGGTCCGGTCAAGGATCACGACATCCGCCAGGGTCACCTCAGCGGCTTCGATTGCGAGATCTACTCGCTGCATACCCGCGAACGCGTGCAAGGCAAGGGCCTGGGCCGCGCCCTCATCGCCGCCTCCGCCGCGCATTGGGCAAAGCTTGGCAAGCGCGCGCTGATGCTCTGGGCCTATAGCGACAATGCCTACAGGAAGTTCTACGAAAAGATCGGCGGCGAGTGCGTCGCCGAAGGGATCGACGAAGGTGTCCCCGATGTCGCCTATGGCTGGCGGGATTTGGGCAAGCTGATTTCGATCGAGGCTGACAAGAACACCCCTCACCCTGACCCTCTCCCCGCAAGCGGGGCGAGGGAATTGGCGGCCGAGCGGAAATGAACATCTCCCTCGCCCCACGACAGTGGGGAGAGGGTCGGGGTGAGGGGCAACTCTCGCTCTTTGAAGACGAAAGCTAGGAGACCGAATGACCGACCGCATCCTTATTCTCGATTTCGGTTCGCAGGTGACGCAGCTCATCGCGCGGCGCGTGCGCGAGGCCGGGGTCTATTGCGAGATCTTCCCCTTCAATGTCGATGCCGCGCGCATCAAGGAATTCGCCCCCCAGGGCATCATCCTCTCCGGTTCGCCGCATTCGGTGACGACCGAGGATGGGCCGCGCGCCCCGGCCTATGTGTGGGAATCGAAGCTCCCCGTTTTCGGCATCTGCTATGGCGAGCAGACCATGTGCGCGCAGTTGGGTGGTAAAGTGGAGGGCTCGGACCACAGGGAATTCGGCCGCTCGGAACTGCATGTGCAGAAGGAAACGCCGCTTTTCGAGGGCGTCTGGGTGAAGGGCGGATCGTACCAGGTGTGGATGAGCCACGGCGACCGCGTCGTCTCGATCCCGGCCGGGTTTGAAGTGGTGGCCGTCTCGGAAGGGGCACCCTTCGCCGCCATCGCCAATGTGAAGGACAAGCGCTACGCCGTGCAGTTCCACCCGGAAGTGGCGCATACGCCGGACGGTGCCAAGCTCATCTCGAACTTCATTCACAAGGTCTGCGGCTGCAAGGGCGATTGGACCATGGCGGCCTTCCGCGATGCCGAGATCGCGAAGATCCGCGCCCAGGTCGGCAAGGGCCGTGTGATCTGCGGGCTTTCGGGCGGCGTCGATTCAGCGGTGGCGGCGGTCCTCATCCATCAGGCGATCGGCGATCAGCTGACCTGCATCTTCGTCGATCACGGTCTCCTCCGCGCGGGCGAGGCGGATCAGGTGGTCTCGCTCTTCCGCGATCATTACAACATCCCGCTCGTGCATCGCGATGCCTCCGACCTGTTCCTTGGGCAACTGGCCGGCGTCACCGACCCGGAGACCAAGCGCAAGACGATCGGCCGCCTCTTCATCGAAGTGTTCGAGGAGGGAGCGAAGAAGATCGGCGGCGCCGACTTCCTGGCGCAGGGAACGCTTTATCCGGACGTCATTGAGAGCGTCTCCTTCACCGGCGGGCCATCCGTCACCATCAAGAGCCATCACAATGTGGGCGGCCTGCCTGAGCGCATGCGCATGAAGCTGGTCGAGCCGTTGCGCGAGCTGTTCAAGGACGAAGTGCGCGCGCTGGGCCGCGAACTGGGTCTCCCTGAAAAGATGATCCGCCGCCATCCCTTCCCCGGCCCCGGCCTTGCCATCCGCATTCCCGG
>CAZUAL010000033.1:18994-19984 GCA_964618305.1 uncultured Dongia sp.
GAAAGCCGACACGATCTACTTGGAAGAGATCGACAAGGCCGGCCTCTATGACAAAATCTGGCAGGCCTTCGCGGTGCTGCTCCCCGTGCGCACCGTCGGCGTGATGGGCGACGGCCGCACCTATGATTCCGTCTGCGCGCTGCGCGCCGTCACCTCGACCGACGGCATGACCGCCGATTTCTATCCCTTCGAGCCCGCCTTCTTGGGACGCGTCGCGACGCGCATCGTCAACGAAGTCAAAGGCATCAACCGCGTCGTTTACGACTTCACCTCGAAGCCGCCGGGAACGATCGAGTGGGAATGAGCTGCGTATCGAAGGCCGGGTGAAAGCCCGGCCTTTCTTTTTGCTCTTAGTTCGGTCAACACTCTTACCCTGAAGTGATAGTCTGGTTCAGCTTATCTGCCATTGCGAGGTGCGGAGCGTCCGGCATGAAACACGACGAGTTGCGTTCGGTCGCGCACAATGTCGCGACCTCATTGGCGGGCGGCTGCAGTTTTCTGGTCGGTGTCTACGACCTAAATGTGCTGGCGGCCGTAAGACAAGCACCAGGCGGTGAAGTTATTGTCGACTTTATGCGTGGGACTGTAACAGGCGCTCCTCCATCGTCAGAGATAGCTCGGGTCGTGGCGCGCTTTCCAGCTGCCCTTCCCGATCTATGTGCGAAGCATGGAATCCCGGTATCTGCCTTTCACGAGATGACAGCTCGCTATTGGGCGATATCGGAACAACTTCAATTTGTAGTCACGATCGTCGATCAAACCGGCCGCACGACGAAAACCGAGTACGGAGGCTATAATGGGCAACGCACGAAGGTGCTGGACAGCGAAGGCCGTTTGAGACCAAAGCCGATCAAGCGCGCTTAACGTCAATCCGCTCATTTCCAATCCGCACATCTTCAATCCGCACATCTGTAATCGCCCATTTGCAATCGCTCGGGCAGCTATGGTCGGCTTTTTGTCCCGCGCCGATGGGCGGGTTGCGTCGGGATG
>CAZUAL010000034.1:0-2094 GCA_964618305.1 uncultured Dongia sp.
GCCCTCAAAGCCGGAATGAACCATGCAATCGGCGCACTTCTCGTAATTGCCGACGCCGTACTTATCCCAGTCGGTGGTCTCCATCAGCTCCTTGAAGCTGCGGGCATAGCCTTCGCCGAGGAGGTAGCAGGGACGCTGCCAGCCGAACACGTTGCGCGTCGGGTTTGCCCACGGCGTGCAGTGATAGGCCTGGTTGCCGGCGAGGAAATCGAGGAACAGGGTCGACTGGCTGAAGCGCCAGCGGCGCCCGCCATCGCCCTTGCGGAAGATCGCGCGGAACAGATCCTTGGTCTTCTTCCGGTTGAGGAAGTGTTGCTGGTCGGGTGCCCGCTCGTAGGCGTAGCCCGGCGAGACGGTGATGCCGTCGACACCCATCGCCATCACATCGTCGAAGAAGGCGGCGGCGCGGTCCGGATTGGTGCCGTCGAAGAAGGTGCAGTTGATGTTGACGTTGAAGCCGGCGGCTTTTGCCTTCTTGATCGCCGCCACAGCCTGTTCGTAGACGCCGTCCTGACAGACCGATTTGTCATGCTCTTCCTTCGATCCGTCGAGATGGACCGACCAGGTGAAGTAGGGCGACGGCTTGTAGAGGTCCATCTTCTTCTCGAGAAGAAGGGCGTTGGTGCAGAGATAGACCGAGCGCTTCTGCTCGTTGATCAGGCGGTCGACAATCTCAGGCAGTTCCTTGTGCAGCAGCGGCTCGCCGCCGGCAATGGAGACGACCGGCGCGCCGCACTCGTTGGCGGCCTCGAGCGCTTCCTGGACCGAGATGCGCTTGTTCAGAATCTCGGCCGGATAGTCGATCTTGCCGCAGCCGGCGCAGGCGAGGTTGCAGCGGAACAAGGGTTCCAGCATGAGGACCAGCGGATAGCGCTTGCGGCCCAGGACGTGCTGCTTGACCACATACGAGCCGACGCGAATGGCTTGGCGCAACGGAACGGACAAGGGGATGCTCCTTCTTCTTATTCTTCTACTGGGCCGCGACCGGTTGATCGGCCAGTTCGGCCGGCAGGCGGAAGCGCACATTTTCCTCGACGCCGACCATCAATTCGACCTGCACGTCCTTGAGCGCCTGCAGGCGCGCCACGAGATCCTGAACCAGGATGTCGGGGGCCGAGGCACCGGCAGTGACGCCGACCGAATTGACGCCGTCCAGCCACTCCGCTTTCAGCTGCGAGGCATCCTCGATGAGGAAACTCTGGATACCGAGCTCCTTGGCGAGTTCTTTGAGGCGATTGGAATTGGAGGAATTGGGCGCGCCGATGACCAGAACCAGATCGACCTGTTCGGCCAACTGCCTCACGGCCTGCTGCCGGTTCTGCGTGGCGTAGCAGATATCCTTGGTATTCGGCCCGACGATCTCGGGGAAGCGATCCTTGAGCGCCTCGATGACGGCCTTCGTATCGTCGACCGAAAGCGTCGTCTGGGTGATGTAGGCAAGCTTGGCCGGATCCTCGACCTCGAGCTTGGCCACATCCTCGACGGTGGAGATGAGGAGGACGCCACCCGGCACCTGACCCATCGTTCCCTCGACTTCGGGATGGCCGGCATGGCCGATGAGGATCACCTGACGTCCCTGATCGGCGTAGCGCGTGCCCTCGGTATGCACCTTGGAGACGAGCGGGCAGGTGGCGTCGATGACGTTGAGCCCGCGATCACGCGCAGCCTCAACCACTGACTTGGAAACACCGTGCGCGCTGAAAATCGCGTAGCGGCCCTCAGGGATCTCGTCGAGTTCCTCGACAAAGACGGCGCCCTTGGCGCGCAAGCCTTCGACGACGTGCCTGTTATGGACGATCTCGTGGCGCACATAGACAGGCGGGCCGAAGCGCTCGATGGCGCGCTCGACGATCTCGATCGCCCGGTCGACGCCGGCGCAGAAACCGCGCGGCTGAGCCAAAACTACCCGCATGCCAGTCAATCCGTTCGCTACACTCAAGATGCGACAAATATCCTAGCCAGGCACTCGGTCTTGGCGCCAAACGGCGAAATAGGATCGCCATCGGTGGCTGGGAATGACAGCACCGTTTACACAGAAACGGTTTGTTTGACCACTGTATTTCCCCCGGGCGCCCAGTCAGAACAGGTATGTCA